>JAZDEW010000063.1:0-4173 GCA_043808425.1 Candidatus Omnitrophota bacterium | reverse complement strand
TTGCAATGATAAATAGTCGCTGTCCCTATTTAATATGAAAAAAATATTTCTCCTTTTGGTTATCATATTTTTTTCCCCCCGGGGAATTTGCGCAGAAGTAGATAGTTCTTTTTGGCAAACTGAAAAATCTCAGCATTTCATTATTTATTATCAGGAGGATACTACCGGTTTTGTTAAGGAATTGATTAATCAGTCTGAGGATTATTATAATAGTATTGTGGATGAGTTAGGGTTTCGCCGGTTTGATTTTTGGAGCTGGGATAACCGCGCGAAAATATACTTATATAAAAGCAGTTCCGAGTACCATAAGGATACCCAGCGGATGGCCTGGAGCGGGGCGATGGTTTCCGTAAAAACCCGTACGATTAAAACATATATCGGCCAAAATAATTTTTTTGATTCCACTCTTCCGCATGAGATGACGCATATTATCTTTCGCGAGTTTATCGGCGGCAGAAATGATTTGCCGCTTTGGCTGGATGAAGGGATTGCCTGCTCTCAAGAAAAGTCCAGCTTAACCAATCGCCTGGGTATGGCCAAGAACTTAGTTAATCAAAATGCTTACCTTCAGTTTGATAATCTTTTCCAGATTCGGGATTCCGCTTTAATTGTGCCGAATACGTTTTACGCGGAAAGCGCCTCAATCATTATTTTTTTAATGGAAGAGTATGGCAGTGAAAAGTTCCTGGATTTTTGCCGGAAATTACGTGACGCGGAGCCCTGGAAAAAGGCGCTGCTGGGGGTGTATCTTTTTTTTAATTTTGAGGAGATGGAGCGGGCCTGGAAAAGCTACATTTTGAAACGTTAGAAACTTGAGGAGAAACTATGGTAAAAGAGATAAGTGTTTTAATTATTGAGGAGGATGCGGCTGTGGCCGCGCAGTTGGATAGCATACTTAAGGCCGTGGGTTATCGCACATGGGTAATGACCGACCCCAAAGAAGGAATAAACCTCTTGCATAGCAATGTTTTTAGCGTGGTGATCACCGAAATGCGTTCAGCCAAAATGAATGGCTCACAGGTTGCTCAAGCCGTGCGTAAGATTTCGGAACAGACCAATGTTATTGTGATTACCCCATACTCTTTTATCAGCTCGGCGATCGAAGCGATGGAAGCAGGCGCTTATGGTTATATCACTAAGCCCTTAAATAGTTCGGAGGTCAGGATTGTCACGGAGCGGGCGGTAGAAAAGTATTTCTTGTCTTCGAATAAAGAAGAAAAAGATTTTCTGGTTGACCTGGCCGTGCGCGACGGCTTAACCGGATTATTTAACCGCCGATATTTTAATGAACTGATTATGGTGGAAATCAACCGCTTGAAGCGCTATCCGGCGGCGATCTCTTTACTAATGCTTGACATCGATAATTTTAAAAATTATAATGACACGCAAGGCCATCCGGCCGGGGATGTTTTGCTGAAGGATGCGGCTAAAGTTTTTAAAAATTGCGTGCGTCCTTCGGATATAGTCTGCCGCTATGGCGGGGAAGAGTTTATTATTATTTTGTCACAGACGGAGAAAGTGGCGGCTAAAATTGTTGCCGAGCGCCTGCGTGTTCAGGTGGGGTTGTACCTGCCGGCCACCATAAGTATCGGCATTGCCAGTATTCCCGAAGACGCGCAGGAGATTAGCGCGCTGATTGAAAAAGCGGATAACGCTTTATATCAGGCGAAAAAGACCGGTAAAAATAAGTGGTGCGCCGCTTAGAATGCAGGTTTCCATATTAGAGCCGAAAAAAGTAATTTGGGAAGGCCAGGCCAAAGAGGTGCGCTTGCCGGCTGAAGACGGTGAAGTTTGCGTTTTGGATTTTCACCAGCCTTTTTTGATCCGTTTACGTAAAGGCATGATCAGAAGCGATAAAGCGCGCACGGCGATTAAAGACGGAATCGCTTTTTTACGCGGTAATAAATTAATTTTGTTTGTGGAGATTTAAATATTCGTCGTCATTCCCGCGTAAGCGGGAATCTTAGATCCCCGCTTACGCGGGGATGACAAAGAGGCTTAATCACAGAATATGTCTACTTTAGCTTTAATATTTGTGATGTTTTTGAGCACCGCCGGCCCGGCGGCTGTGATTGCCCTGGTCGGTTCGGCGGCAGTCAAGGCCGTGGCGCGCAACCCTTCGGCATCCGCCAGGATTTTTATTGTCATGATTTTATCGTTTATTTTTTCCGAGGCCATCGCGGTTTTAGCGCTGTTGATTATTTATAATTTATTCGCGAAATAAAGGAGTGCATGCTTTTAAATTTATTAATTATTCAATCAGTTACTTTTATCGGAATATTTTTTCTTTTACGTTTTCTTTTTTCCCGCCATTTAAATGCCGCTCTCGCCAGATTAAACTCCCTGCATGAAGAGAATTTAGTCAAGGAGCAGCAACTCACCGAAGAACTTAAACGCGCTAAAGAAGAAGGTGATGCCGAGATTAAGCGGGCTAAAGATGAAGCCGGCTTGATTATTGAAGAGGCGCGTAAAGAAGCTGTCAGGTTAGGTATAAATCTGGAAGAGCAGGCTAAAATTCAAGCGAATAAAATTATTGCCGACGGCAATATCGAAGCGGGCAGGCTCAAAGAAAAGTGTATAAAGGAGACAGAGTCTCATAGTTTGGATTTAGCCATGAAGCTGGTCGAGCAGCTGCTCAGTGAGAAAGATAAAGAAAATCTCCAGCAAGAGTTTATTTCCGGGATAATTTCTGAGATTGCCAAGCTGCCTAAAGATCAATTTAGCATGGTTTCGGATCGGGTAAAAGTTAGCTCCAGCCAATTATTGAGAAAAGATCAAAAAGAAAATCTGTGGCAGGTTTTAACAGAAAAAACCGGCAGGGAGATGATTTTTGAGGAGACTTTAAACCCGGACCTCATCGGCGGCTTAATTGTGGAAATCGGCGGCTTAGTTATCGACGGGACTTTAAAAAATAAACTGCAAAGAATTCTTCCCTATTTTAGAAAGAAATAATATGCAAATACAAGCTTTAGATATTAAAGAAGTCGGTAAAGTCGAAGAGGTCAGGCAGGGGATTATCAAGATTAGCGGCCTGCCGAGCTGTTCTTACGGCGAAGTCATTGAGCTGGCTAACGGCTATAAAGGGATGATTATCGAATTTAATCCTACCGGAGCCTATGGAATTGTTTTTGGCGATGAGCAGGGGGTTAGAGTCGGGGATACGGTTTCCAGCAAAGGCGAATTATTAAACGTTCCGGTGGGAGAAAATTTTATCGGCCGGGTGGTTGACGCCTTGGGCCGGCCTTTGGACGGACGGGAGGAGATTGAACCGGCAGGTTTTAATCCGGTATTCCGGGAAGCCGCCGGGGTAATGGAGCGTGAACCGATTAATCAGGCGCTGCACACGGGAATTAAGATTATTGATCTTTTAGTTCCCTTAGGCAAGGGGCAGCGCGAGTTAATCGTCGGCGACCGGCAGATTGGCAAGACCAGCGTCGGCTTGGATACGATTATTAATCAAGCCGATAAAAATGTTATTTGCATCTATTGCTGGATGGGAGGCAATAACGCGGCTTTTAATAAAATTATCCAACAGTTAAAGCAAAAAGGTTTAATGGATTATATTTTAGCGGTTTCCGCTTCAGCCGGAAGTTCCGCCGCCGAGCAGTACCTTTGCCCTTATACCGCGGCTTCTTTAGGCGAATATTTTATGTATAAAGGTAAAGATGTTTTAATCGTTTTCGATGACCTGACCAAACACAGCTGGGTTTACCGGCAGATGTCACTTTTATTAGAACACGCGCCCGGCCGCGAAGCGTATCCCGGGGATATTTTCTTTTTGCATTCCCAGCTTATGGAGCGGGCGGGCCGGCTAAAAACTAAATTTGGCGGCGGGTCGATGACCTTTCTGCCTTTAGCGGAAACCCTGCAAGGGGATATTACCGGCTATATCTGCTCAAATATCGTTTCGATGACCGACGGACAGATTTATTTAAATACCAATCTTTTCCAGGAGGGGTTTAAGCCGGGGATTGATTTAGAATTATCGGTTTCGCGTATCGGCAGTAAGGTGCAATGCCCGGCGATTAGAGAATTAAGCCGGGGCTTGCGTTATGAATATGTACAGTTTCGCTCTTTACTGCGTTTAACGCGCCTGAGAACCAAACTTTCTCCGGAGGCGACGGCTCAACTACAGCGTGGCCGGACTCTTTATGAGCTTTTAACGCAGGAAAA
>JAZDEW010000062.1:0-40958 GCA_043808425.1 Candidatus Omnitrophota bacterium | reverse complement strand
TGGGGTAACTATCGCCGGCGGCCAGGATGAGCTAAAAGGAAAAGTTTTCCGCATCGCGCACATGGGCTTTATCGCCGAATTTGATATCATTACCGGAATATCTTGTTTAGAAAAGGTGTTAACGCAAATGGGGTATAAGTTCGTTTTAGGCGCAGGGGTTAAAGCGGCGCAAGAGGTATTTGCTAAGGAAGCTTAACACCCCGCACTAAGGCACCCGGCGCTAATTATGCACCTTGCGCTTATAAGGTATTGCGCAAGTGTCCCCTGGTGGGGATATTGCGTCGGTGTGCGCTTGTAGCGCAGTGTGTCCTTGTGGGCAAGGAGGCTAATATGCAAGAAGGTTTTATTGACCGCAGAAAAGCGCCGCGTATATCTATAGGAATCAAATTTAAATATTTGGTAATTGGTTCTGGTTCCCAGGATGAAAAAACAATGCTTAATGGGGTTACCAAAAATATCAGCCGCTCGGGAATACTCTTTGAAAATTCATCACCAATCCCTATTAATGCGGAACTGAAAATTTCTCTAAAGCTACCCGGAGTCTTAACCAAGGATATTGATCTGCAGGGAAAGGTTGTGCGTCTAGAAAAACTTGCTTCGGGTAATTTTGCTATCGGGGCGGTGTTTTCTGAAATGAGCAAGCAAACCAGGGATTTAATCGATGAGCGTATCGAACGCTTGGATATCTTTAAGCTGCTTGAAAAAGTCAATAAAAAAGAATTTTCAGATTTGCACCTTACGGCTGATTCTCCTGCTATCGTAAGATGTTACGGAGAGATTAAACCGCTTAATGATCAGCCGCTTTCAGGTGAGGAAATCAAGGAGATGATTTTTAGTATTCTTAGCGAAGAGCAAAAAAAATCCTTTGATATAAATAAGGATATAGATTTTGCGTTTTCTCCGTTTAAAAATTCAAGATTCCGCGTCAGTATATATCAACAAAGAGGGGCAACTGAGGTGGTTTTTAGAAATATTCTGCCTGATATTAAAACCAGGGAGGAGTTGGGGCTGCCCGAAGTAATTGATGACCTGGCTCTTTTAAAAAATGGGATTATTTTTGTTTCAGGCGCTACAGGGGCAGGCAAAACTACGACGATCACCTGTATGGTTGATGCGATTAATAAGCAGCGTAATTGCGTAATTCTTATGCTGGAAAAACCGATTGAATATATGCATAAAAATATCAAGAGTATCGTAAAGCAAAGAGAAGTGGGCGTAGATGTGCCTTCGTTTGCCAGCGGGCTTAAGGCTTCTCTGCGGCAGGATCCTGATGTAATCGTGGTCGGAGAGGCCTTAGATTCAGATACCATAGAAACAGCGCTGCAGGCTGCTGAAACAGGCCATTTGGTGATTACTTCTATTCACGCCACTGATACAGTGCAAGTTTTTGATAGAATCTTAAGTTTATTTCCGGCTTCGCAAAGAGATTTTATGTGTACTCGGCTTTCCAATTCCATCAGAGCTATAATAAATCAGAAACTATTGCCGCATAAAAGCGGAATAGGCAGGGTGATTGCTACTGAAGTTTGTATTGGCAATACTGCGGTCCGGAGAACGATTAGAAAAAAAGACTTTTTTCAGCTTGCGTTAATTATGCAAACCAGCTCTAAATATAGAATGAATTTAATGCAGGATTCGATAAACAAACTTTTTGAGCAGGGCTTAATCAGCGCTGAAACCTGTGAGACGTATACTAATCAAGGTAAAGAATAATACATTTATGCGTAAGGAGGAATATTTTAGTGCTAAAAATTCTAGTTAGTGATGCGTTATCAGAAGAAGGTTTGAAGATTTTTAAAGATTCTAAGGAATTAAGGGTCGATGTAAAAACAGGCCTAAAGCCGGAAGCTTTAAAAGAAATTATCAAGGATTATGATGCTTTGGTGGTGCGTAGCGCGACCAAGGTAACCAAGGAGATAATTCAGGCGGCATCCAAGCTAAAGGTTATCGGCCGAGCCGGTGTTGGCCTGGATAACGTGGATGTGGAAGCGGCGACGCAAAAAGGAATTATTGTCATGAACACTCCGGCGGGAAATACGATTTCTACCGCTGAGCATACCTTTAGCATGATTTTGACTTTATCTCGCAATATTGCTCAGGCTAATGCCTCAATGAAAAAGGGAGAGTGGAAGCGTTCTAAATTTATGGGGGTGGAATTATATAATAAGGTTTTAGGCATTTTGGGGTTTGGCCGGATTGGTTCAGAGGTGGCTAAACGGGCAAAATCATTCGGTATGAAGGTGCTCGCCTTTGATCCCTTTCTGTCCGCCCAAGTGGCTCAGGATATCGGCGTACAGATTGCCGAATTAAAAAAAGTTCTGCAAGAGTCAGACTATATTACTGTGCATACCCCCTTGACGGATGAGACTAGGCATATGATTTCGGATAAAGAGTTTGGCTTAATGAAAAAGAATGTGCGGATTGTAAATTGCGCGCGGGGCGGGATTATCGATGAGCTGGCTTTAGTCAGGGCGGTAAAAGAGGGCAAGGTGGCGGCAGCGGCGTTGGATGTTTTTGAAACGGAGCCCTTGGCGGCAGATAGTGAATTGTTAAAGCTAGAGAATGTCGTTACTACTCCGCATCTTGGCGCATCTACCGAAGAAGCGCAAATTAATGTCGCTATTGAAGTGGCGGAAATTGTACGTGACGCGCTTTTGGGGAAGGGGATTCGAAATGCCGCAAATTATCCTTGTTTAGACGCGGAGGCCTGCAATATCCTTAATCCCTACATAAATTTAGGGGAGAAATTAGGAATGTTTGCTGGTCAATTAGTAGAGGGCAGATTTTTGGAGTTGACTGTAAGTTATAGCGGGCAGATTACTAAATATAATTTAAGCCCGCTAACCATGGCTTTAGTTAAGGGTATGCTTACTCCGATATTAAAGGAAACAGTTAATTTTGTTAATGGCCTATCTTTGCTTAAAGAAAGAGGAATAAAACTGCTTGAGTCAAAATCCGGCCAGGAAGGTGAATTTGTCAATCTTATTCAGCTAGAGATTAAGACAGATAAAGAAACTAAATCGATCATGGGGACACTTTCCGGAAACAAGCAGCCTAGGATTGTTAAGATTGATGACTATTATTTAGATCTATATCCGGTCGGTGAAATGATTTTCATCCGTAATCTGGATAAACCGGGTTTAATTGGAAATCTCGGTACATTAATGGGAAAAAACGGTATAAATATTGCCGCGATGGCCTTGGGCCGTAATCAGCCTGGGGATAAAGCTATTAGTGTATGGAGCGTAGATAATCAGGTGAGCCCGGAAATCCAGGATAAAATAAAACATTTAGAAAATATTTTAACCGTAAAAGTAATTAGGACATGATAAAAAAGACGCAAGACAGAAGACAGAAGACAGAAGACAGAAGTCAGAAGACGGAAGTCAGAAGTCAGAGGGCAGAAGGTAAATTTTTAGGTTTTTTTGTTCTCTGTTTTCTGCTTTCTGTTTTCTGTCTTCTGATTTCTGATTTCTGTTTTGCCCAGGAAGTTACGATTATATATAGCGGTCAGACGCATGCCATGCTCTATCCTTGTAGTTGCCCTGTTCAGCAGGATGGGGGGATTGCCCGTCGGGGCAGCTTAATTAAAAAGCTAAGAAAAATAGATCCGCAGCTTTTGCTCCTTGATTGTGGAAATTTTACTGCCGGCGGAGTGCTGGATGAATATGCTCAGAACGCGCAGTTAGATATGCAGCGCTCAGAAGTTAATTTTAAGGCAATGCGGCTTATGCGGTACGATGCTGTAGGCATTGGGGTGGGAGAATTTAATTTTGGCAAAGATTTTTTTTTAAAAAATGCTAGAAATTCTAATCCTACGTATCTGAGCGCTAATTTAGAAACAGATAAGGTTCTTCCATATTTAATTAAGAATACCGGTGGAGTCAAAATTGGTATTATCGGTTTGACTGGCTTATCGGTAAATGCTAAGTCTGAAGGGCTAAAAGCCTCTGCGCCCGGAAAAGTTGCGCAAATAGTTAAAAGCTTAAAGGATAAAGGGGTGGGGGTAGTTATTCTTCTGAGTACCTTAGGTGAACAAGAAGATTTGAAATTAATTTCTAAAATCAAGGGCATCGATATTCTTTTTGTCGGAGAGAATCCGCTAAAAACGGATTCGTTGACTAAGGTGGATACAACTTTTGTTCTGCGGCCTTTTTGGCAGGGCCGGAAATTGGGAAAATTGAATTTAGATATTAAAGATGGCAAGCTTTTGGATTGCAAGATTGAGGAACTGCTTTTAGCGGATACTTTAGCCGACGACGCGCAGGTTGCTGCTATTTTACCCCGCTGTTATTCTAAGGCTGATTGTAAAAAAGAGGGGTTTGTGGTTAATTGTCAGAATCCGGGAGAATTAAAAGCCGAATGCGTATTTACTAAGGCAAATAAAGTAAACTTGCGGGTAATTACGCTAGAAGATTGCTCGATTTGTAATGATAAGCGTGTAGTAAATTTGCTTAAGAATAAATTTCCCGGAATAGTTGCGGAATATTTTTATTATCCAAATGAAGAGGCTAAAGAGTTAATTAAAGATTTTTCTATTCAAGGTTTGCCTGCCTATATTTTTGGCAATGAGGTTCAAGGGGAAGATAATTTTTCCGGCATGCGAAAGAATCTTTTACCTATAAATGATTTTTTTATGCTTAAGCCGCAATTTAGCGGCTTCGCCTATTTTCTAAATCGAAAAGAAATAAAAGGAAGCTTTGACTTATTTTTGAGCTTATTTGAGAAAAATGCTGAGCAGCTTCTCGCGGTTATCAGAGAGTTTAAGCCAGCTTTGCATTTTTTAGCCGCGCAGAAAGATCAAGGTTTTGAAGCCAAAAGCGGGCCTCCTGAGGTAGAGGAGTATTTGCGCGGAGTTTGCCTGCAAAATTATTATCCGCAAAAATTTTGGGATTATTTAATCTGTCGGGCTAAAAACATTAATAATGTTAATTGGCCTGATTGTCTTGAAAGAGTTAATCTGGCTAAGATAAAAAGTTGCGCGAAGTCTGCGATGGGAGCAGGGCTGCTTAAAGAAAATATCAGTTTAAATGAGCAGCTGCAAGTTTCTTCCGGGCCGAGTTATCTTTTGGATAACCAGAAAATCTTTTCTTCCCGGGGAGTTCCGGATAAGGATGAGCTTAAGAAAGTACTCAAGAGGTAAAAGGACTTTGTTAAATAAAAGCATAAAGTATGGGAATTTATTATTTCGTTAGAGCAAGGGGATGAGGTGACTATGGCGCATAAGCCGAAGATTTATCTTTTAGATGTAACTAACCGGGACGGAGTGCAGACTTCGCGTATCTGTTTGTCTAAGCTGCAGAAAACTATGATCAATTGGTATCTTGATCAAATGGGAGTTTTTCAGTCGGAATTTGGTTTTCCGCTTACGCGGCATGAGACAAATTATTTGAATGCCAACCTGGAATTAGCTAGATTGGGGGGGTTTTCCAGGATTCGGCTAAGTGGTTGGTTGCGCGCGACAAAAAATGACGTAAGAAATGCTTTTAAATTGGTGCCGCATTTAAAGTATCTAAATCTTTCTATTTCCACTAGCGATCAGATGATTGTGCATAAATTTAAAGGCAAACTTGATCATCAGTCGATTATCCAGGAAATGCAAGAGGCGGTGAGCGAGGCAAAAAAGTTAGGCGCAATTGGCGTGGGTGTAAATGCCGAGGATGCTTCACGCACTAATTTAAAATATTTGATTGAGTTTGCACTTAAAGCTAAAGAGGCTGGCGCCTATAGGATTCGTTATTGCGATACTCTGGGAACGGATACGCCTTTTAGCATTTATGAAAGAATAACATTGATGGCCAAGCAAGTGCAGCTTCCGATTGAAGTGCACTGTCATAATGATTTAGGATTAGTGGTGGCTAACTCGATCGCCGGGGCCCGGGCAGCAACTGATGCCGGAGTGGATTCCTATATTAATACCTGCGTAAATGGTATGGGGGAGCGGGCAGGAAACGCGGATTTAGTTTCGGTAATTTTAGCGATTAAATACGGCCAGGGAATGGCGGGTTATCATTTAGATGAAAAAGTTGATTTAAAAATGGCTTGGAAGATCTGTAAATATGCTTCGTATGCTTTTGGCGTGCCTATCCCGATTAATCAACCGGGCGTAGGAGCCAATGCCTTTGCGCATGAATCTGGGATTCATGCCGACGGCGCGCTAAAGGACAGGCGTAATTATGAACTTTATGATTTTGAGGAGCTTGGACGCGGTGAGCCAGAGATAATTGAAACCGGTAGGAAGATCACTGCCGGAGAATATTCCGGGATCAAGGGATTTCGTAACGTTTATGAAAAATTAGAGGTAGCTTTTAAGGATGAGGCAGAGGCTACGCGTATATTGGAGTTGGTTCGGTATGCTAATG
Organism: Candidatus Omnitrophota bacterium; assembly: GCA_043808425.1. Classification (GTDB taxonomy): domain Bacteria; phylum Omnitrophota; class Gorgyraeia; order Gygaellales; family Profunditerraquicolaceae; genus UBA6249. The sequence goes on along the minus strand of JAZDEW010000062.1, from coordinate 34,596 downwards.
TGCATAATCAAAAGCCGTTGGTTGATGATGAATTAAATTTTATCGCTAAATATCCGGATATAACGCATAAAATATTTACGATGATACCGTAATGTGCTTAGATAGATAATAGGTCGTAGGTGGTAGGTGATGAGTGGGATAACAAAAGGAAAAGAATGAATACGGTTTTAGTTGGTATGCAGTGGGGAGATGAAGGCAAGGGCAAAGTAATTGATATTCTTTCTAAAAAAGTAGATTATATCGTACGTTATCAGGGGGGTAATAACGCTGGCCATACTGTAGTGGTTGGTAAGAAGCAGCATATATTTCATCTTATTCCTTCGGGAATATTACATCCCGGAAAAATTTGTTGTATCGGTAACGGGGTAGTTATTGATCCGCAGGTGCTTTTGTGTGAGCTAAATAATTTGCGCGAAAATGGTATTGATTTCAGCCGGCGTTTTAAGGTTTCTTCTTTGGCGCATTTAATTATGCCATATCATAAGAACCTGGATCAATTGCGCGAAACTAGAAGAAAGAATAAAATTGGCACTACCGGTAGAGGCATTGGTCCTTGTTATGCGGATAAGATTAACCGTTGTGGAATCCGGATGATTGATTTATTAAATCCTGATGTTTTTAGGGATAAACTTAAAGATAATCTAAAAGAAAAAAATGAGATTTTTAAAAAAGTGTATCAGCATCCGGGTTTTAGCTTACAAAAGATCTATACGGAGTATTTGGCTTTCGGTAAAATATTCGCTCCTTATATTTGCAATACCGTTACTTTGTTAAATGAGGCTGCTTTGAGAAAAAAAGATATTTTATTTGAAGGGGCGCAGGGGACGTTTCTGGATATTGATTTTGGGACTTATCCTTTTGTTACTTCTTCTTCTACAATTTCGGGGGGCTCTTGCATTGGCACCGGGATATCCCCGGAGAAGATTAATAAAATTATCGGTGTTTGTAAGGCTTATACTACGCGAGTCGGAGAGGGGCCTTTTCCTACGGAGTTTGCGGAAGATTTTGGAAAAATTATGCGCGATAAAGGAAATGAGTTTGGCGCAACTACTGGCCGGCCGCGCCGGTGTGGTTGGTTTGATGCCGTGATGGCTAAAGAATCGGTGATGCTTAATGGCATAAGTCAGTTGGCGATTATGAAGATGGACGTGCTTGACGGGTTAGATAAAGTAAAGATTTGTACTTCCTATAGATATAAGGGTAAAATTTTTAGGGAGCTCCCTTCGGATTTTGAGGTACTCAGTATGGCTGCTCCGGTTTATAAACAGATGCCGGGTTGGCCAAATCAGCGCAATAAGCCAAGATCTTTTAAACAGTTACATCCTAACGCTCGAGCCTACCTTTTAGAATTGCAAAAACTGTTGGGGGCTAAAATTACTATGGTTTCTATAGGTAGCGCCAGAAAAGATACCATTTTTGTCTAAATGATTGAGGACAAAACACTTGACTAATAAAATTGGTTATGTTATATTTAGTTTCCACGGTAAAAGGAGAGAGAAGATGATAAATAAATATTTTAAATTTGTGTTAGTTTTTTTTATAATTTTTAGTTTAACGGGCTGCACGTTTATTTTTCAAGCTGGAAAACGTTCTGATGCTCAAAGAATTCAGGAGCTAAGTTCTCAGTTGGATGAGCTTGCTCGTTCTAAAGGGTTGCTGGAACAGAAGCTTGGGACGGAGATCGACGATAAGCAGATAAAGCTTCAGATGATGGAGAAAGGGCTGGTGATTACCGTGGTCGGAGATCTTTTATTTGACTCCGGGAAAGCTAAGATTAGGCCAGAGGCGCTTTCTTTGTTGGATAAGGTGTCCGCGATATTAAGGGATAATATGGCGAAGTTTAATGTGGGCATAGAAGGCCACACCGATAATGTTCCGATTAAACAGAGTAACTGGAAGTCTAATTGGGAGCTTTCTACCGCGCGCGCCTTGAGTGTTTTACATTATCTGGCCAATAATCAAAGAATATCACCAGAGCGCTTATCGGCGATTGGGTATGGTGAATATCGTCCGTTAGCTTCTAATCAGAGTAAAGACGGCTGCAAGCAAAATCGTCGGGTAGAAATAGTTATCTTGCCTAATATTACCAAGGTTAAGGGCGATTCTGCGGTTTCTTATGAATTAAAAGAACATCAGGAGAACCTCAAATAGATTTTTGATACTTCGGCGGTATTCAAGGCGCGCCCTTTAGTGTGCGGTAAAAGCATACCGCTCAGTATCAATCCTGAGCAAAACCCAGGCTTTACCTGGGTGCGTCGAATGGATTGATTATTATGAACGAGGCATTGAAGAATCGCATTGTAATAATTCTAGCCGTATTCTTGGTGATTTTCTTTTTTGGTACGCTTAGCTCTTGTAATAGCGCGATGCGCCAGAGAGCTGCTCGCGATAAAGAGATGTCCGCGCGTCTTGCTTTGGAAGAGCGGACAAGTAAGTATGTGCAAGAGAAAGCAGCTTTAGAGGAAAAAGTTAAGGTTAAAGATAGTCAGGTGCAGGAGTTAAGAGTAGCTCTGGAGGCAACGAGTAACGCTTTAGTTCAGGATCAGTTGGTAAATCAGAGTTTAAAAGAAGAACTACAGAAGGTAATAAAGCTTAAAGAGGCGCTGGAAGAGCAGTTAATGCAAATATTAGTAGATGGGAAGAAATTTAAAAAATGAGATAAAAGGGAGGCCAGGACAAGCGCGAAGATAGTTTCATGATCAGGGGAGAGAATCCCTTTTTTTTATTAAGGGTGGGAGGAGGTTAAAAGTGAAGAAGATATTTAAAAAAACAAAAGAAATAGTGAAGAAAACTATTTCTAAGGCAAAAATTAGGCTTAGTCGGGGGGCAATGAAAAATGTCCGGCCGGTAAGAGTTTTAGATAAGCAGCTTTTTAAAGATGTTCCTAGTTTTTATGAAACAGCTATCGTTAATACAAAATTTTCTCATTCTGAGAATATCTGTTCTGTGCGCGTTATGCCGCAAGAGCTTCCTTTTCTTTACGATCAGGATAAAATTATTTTACAGGTTCGTGATCCGCATTGGGTGCACGCGTATTGGGAGTTAAGAGATCAAACTATTGGCGGGTTGAAAAGTAATTTCGGGGATGATTTTTATCGTGCTAAAAAAGTTTTAAGAGTTTATGATGTTACAAATGTTGTATTTAATGGAATAAACGCCAATAGGTTTTTTGATATTCAGATTAATGATTTTGCTAATAGCTGGTATGTGGATACAGGCGGGCCAGGCCGCGCCTGGTGTGTGGACCTGGGGTTATTACTGGCTGACGGCAGGTTTATTACTATTTTACGTTCTAATGTTGTGCAAACTCCACTGGATGGCCCTTCTTTGATCACGGATGAAGAATGGATGATACCGGATGAGATGTTCGCTCGGCTTTATGGTATGGGTTTTGGTTTGGGGAAAAGTTCTCCAGTTGGAGGTGCCTGGCAGGAACGCATAAAGCAGGGGCTATTTAGCTCGGGGTTATCCAGCAGCCCGGTAAAGAAAGATATTAAAGAGAGAAATTTTTGGCTGAAAGTGGACTGTGAGTTGATTGTTTATGGAGCAACTGAACCTGATGCTAAAGTAACCGTACAGGCCAAACCTATTAAATTGAGGCCGGATGGTACCTTTACGCTGCGTTATTATTTACCCGATGGAAAACAGATAATTCCGGTTAAAGCAACATCCGCGGATGAGCTAGAAGAGCGGACGATTACTCCAATCGTAACTCGAGAAACCAAATAAGATCCTTGATTTCACTAGTGTTTGATTAAGGATTTCACTAGATTTAATGCTAAGGAGTTTTAATTTATGCCTAAAGGATATCTTTGCTTAGTTTTGCATGGCCATTTGCCTTTTGTCCGTCACCCAGAACATGAGAATTTTTTAGAGGAGGATTGGCTTTATGAGGCAATTACGGAAACCTATATACCTTTAATTTCTGTTTTTCAGGGCTTAGTAAACGATGGTATAGACTTTCGGATTACCATGACTTTAAGCCCTACGCTAATTTCTATGCTCGCTGATCCCCTGTTGCAGGAGCGCTATCTAAAGCATATTAATAAGCTTATCGAATTAAGCCAAAAAGAAGTAGAGAGAACAAAATGGCAGCCGGATTTTAAAAATCTGGCCCAAATGTATTTTGAAAGATTTTCTCACGCTCGGGATACTTTTCATAGATATAATTCTAATCTGGTAACGGCTTTCAAAAAGTTTCAGGATTTAGGAAAATTGGAAATAATTACCTGCGGGGCTACGCATGGGTTTTTTCCGCTGATGGATGTTTGCCGTGATTCGGTGCGCGCTCAGGTAAAGGTGGCCGCGGATCATTATGCAGATAATTTTGGCAAAAGGCCCAGAGGGATTTGGTTGCCGGAGTGTGGTTTTTGCCCGGGACAGGATGAAATACTTAAAGAAGCAGGGTTACGTTATTTTTTTACGGATGCGCATGGTCTATTGCATGGAACCCCGCGTCCTAAATATGGGGTGTTTGCTCCGGTTTATTGTAAGGGCACCGGGGTAGCTGCTTTTGGCAGGGATCTGGAATCTTCAAAGCAGGTTTGGAGTTCTATTGAAGGATATCCCGGCGATTATAATTATCGAGAATTTTACCGGGATGTAGGTTTTGATTTAGAGTTTGATTATATTAAGCCCTATATTCATCCGGATGGAGTACGTATTAATACAGGTATGAAATATTATCGGATTACTGGCACTGGCAATCATAAAGAACCTTATGTCGCGCAGTGGGCCAAAGAGCGCTCAGCAGAACATGCGGGAAATTTTATGTTTAATCGTCAGAAACAAGCAAGCTACCTAAATGATCTTATGGGTAAACAGCCGATATTGGTCTCGCCTTATGATGCGGAGCTTTTTGGCCATTGGTGGTATGAGGGGCCAATGTGGCTGGATTTTTTATTCCGTAAAATTGCTTGTGACCAAAATGAAATTAGCTTAATTACTCCGTCAGAATATTTAGATCAGAATCCGCGTAATCAGGTAGTTACTCCGTCTTTTTCCAGCTGGGGTTATAAAGGGTATTCGGAGATGTGGCTACAAGGAACTAATGATTGGATTTATCGCCACTTGCACGTAGCTTCAGAGCGGATGAGCGAGCTGGCCAGGAATAATCCTGGTGCGGCGGGTTTACGGCGTCGGGCGCTAAATCAGGGTTTACGTGAATTGCTCTTGGCGCAGAGTTCAGATTGGGCGTTTATTTTAGGCACTGGTACACATACCAGTTACGCGTCGCGCCGCACTAAGGACCATCTTTTAAGGTTTAACCGGATTTACGAAGATCTTAAGTCCAATAATATTGATGGGAATTGGCTCGCGGATATTGAATATAAAGACAACCTCTTTCCCGATATAGATTACCAAGTTCATCAGTAGTATGCAGGATAATCGTAAAATTCCCCGGCACGTAGCTTTTATCATGGATGGTAATGGGCGTTGGGCAAAAGAAAGAGGCTTGGCGCGTACTGCCGGTCACCGGCAGGGTGTGCGGCGGGTGAAGGAGATTATTCGCGGCGCAAGCGAATTAGGTATTCAGACCGTAACTTTCTTTGCTTTTTCGACGGAAAATTGGAGCCGGCCGAAAAATGAAGTAAGCGCTTTGATGCGTTATTTGGATAGCTTTTTAGGCCAAGAGATTAAAGAAATGCATAAAAATAATATGCGTTTTACGGTTATTGGCCGGGGCGATCCTGTTCCTAAATATCTTCAGGAAAAAATTAAGAAAGCTCAGGAGAAGACCAAAAATAATACCGGCCTAAGGGTGGTATTAGCTTTAAATTATGGAGGCAGACAGGAAATTGTTGACGCGGCCAAAAGATTCGCTCAGGATGTTCTGGAGGCAAAAGTAAATTTAGCCGGCCTGAATGTGCAGGAGTTTAGGCGGTATTTTTATGCTGCGGATATTGTTGATCCGGATTTATTGATTCGTACGAGTAATGAGATGCGCATCAGTAATTTTTTACTTTGGCAGCTTTCTTACTCTGAGTTTTATTTCTCGCCTAAATGTTGGCCGGATTTTGGGGTTGAAGAATTGAAAGAGGCCATTGGGGAATATCAAAAAAGGCTCAGAAGATTCGGGGGTTTAGATGTTTGGAAAAAGAATAATTAGTTCCGCTATACTGATCAGCATTATTTCTATGGTGATTTTTTTTGATTGGTTATGCAGCCTGGTAATTGTCCTCTTTATTATCGGAGCCTTGTATGAGTATTTTCTGATGCTTGAGAAAAAGGGTATAAGCATTTATAAATATTTTGGGATAGGCATGGGGACGATTATTCCTCTATCGATAATGTTTCGATTTGAGCCGACTAGAAGCTGGGAGTTGCTTTTTATCATCTTGGCCCTGTTCTTTCTTATTCTTATGCAATTTAAGCGGCGAGAGAACTCGGGAGTGATTGTAGACATTTCTACTACGCTCTTTGGTATACTTTATGTTTCCTGGTTTTTTAGTTTTCTGATTAAAATAAGATACCTGCCTGGGGGGCTGGGCTTTTTAACTGCCTTGCTATTAATTACTAAGTTAGGTGATATTGGGGCATATTTAGTGGGAAGTAAATGGGGTAAAAAACTTTTGCTCCCGCGGATTAGTCCCAAGAAGACTATTGAAGGGGCGCTAGGAGGGTTAGTTTTTAGTGTTTTAGGGGGATTAGCTTGTAAGGGGTTTTTACCTTTTGAGTATGGGCAGTTGCTGATTATTTCAGCCAGCTTAGGAGTTTTGGGGCAATTGGGGGATCTTTCGGAATCCTTGCTTAAACGTGATTGTCAAGTTAAGGATTCCGGAAATATTTTTCCCGGCATGGGAGGAATATTGGATGAAATTGACAGTTTGTTATTCACTGCTCCAGTATTTTATTTTATCTTAGCACGATTATAAAATGAACCCTGCACCTTCTTTATATTTCATTAATAGAAGGCGTAGGGTTTTAAAGCTAATTATATCTATAGGGATGTTGATAAGAGGCAAGATTTAGCGGATATTAGATGGCCTGACGAAAATATAATAAAAGGTGCGGGAGTGAATCCGGCACCTTCTAATTATTCAACTATTAAAGCTGCATGGCTTAATAAGTTAATTAAGAGGGAAGGTGCGAGTGAAGAAGGTTGCGGTTTTAGGTTCTAGCGGTTCCATTGGCCAGAGCACGCTTGAGGTGGTCAGGAGCTTGCCAGGTCAATTTAAGATCGTGGCTTTAAGTGTTAACTCGGATATTGTTAAGTTAAAGCAACAGATTAAAGAATTTCAGCCAAAGTTGGTATGCGTTAGAGACCCGCGGGCCGCCGCAAAGTTAAGCGCTAGTTTGGGGTCTTCAATGAAAGTTCTTTGTGGTCCAGAAGGTTTAGAGGAACTGGTTAAGGATAAAGATATTCAACAGGTAATGGTGGCGATTACCGGCGCAGCTGCTTTGGCGCCCTTAATTAGCGCGATTAAGAGCGGTAAAGAAATTGCTTTAGCGAATAAAGAAGCTTTAGTTATGGCCGGAGCCATGTTGATGCGCTTGGCCAGGGAACATAAGGTTTTGATTCGGCCGGTGGATAGTGAGCAGTCCGCTATATGGCAGAGTTTGGGGGGCCAACGCGCGGTTAATGTTAAACAGGTATATCTGACTGCTTCCGGTGGCCCGTTATGGAGTCTGCCGCGCAGTAAATTTAAGCGGGTGACCATAGAAAAAGTATTGCGGCATCCCCGTTGGAAGATGGGGCAGAAGATTACGGTAGATTCGGCGACATTAATGAATAAGGGGCTGGAATTATTGGAAGCGATTTTTTTATTTGATCTAGGAGTTGAAAAAATAAAAGTATTAATTCATCCTGAGGCGCTAATTCATTCTATGGTAGAGTTTAATGACGGGGTAATTATCGCGCAGCTTTCAGTGACGGATATGCGCGTACCGATCCAGTATGCCTTATCTTATCCTCAACGGTTACCTAGCGCGCTTGGCGGAATTGATTTTTATTCGTTAAGTAAGTTACATTTTGCCAAACCTAATTTAGGTAAATTTCCGTGTTTGAGGCTTGCTTTTCAGGCGGCCCGAGATTTAGGGACGATGCCGGCGGTTTTGAACGCGGCTAATGAAGTAAGCGTGGAGAGGTTTCTTAAGAAGAAGATTAGTTTTTTAAGTATACCAAAAATAGTGGAGAAGGTAATGCAGCGTCACGCTAGAATTGCCAGTCCCAACTTATGTCAGATTATGTGCGCTGATACTTGGGCTAGAGAAGAGGCCTTTGCGTTGGCTTGCTAACTTTAATTATCCGGCGGTTTTTTAATCTCTTTTTTAAACGGGAAAAACATAAGCTGCCCTTAGCATTAATCCCCAAGCAACCAGGGTTTTTTAGATCTCTGGGGTGAAGGATTAATTTTAAAAGATGATCGCGATACTTATTTTTATTTTAATTTTGAGCCTGTTGATCATTGTGCATGAGTTTGGGCATTTTATTGCCGCCCGGCTTAATGGTGTGCGCGTGGAACAGTTTTCTTTAGGGTTTGGGCCGCGTATTTTTAAAATTAAAAAAAATGATACGGAGTATAGCCTGAACTTGGTTCCTTTGGGCGGGTATATAAAAATGGCCGGAGACAGTCAATCAGAATGTCAGGGAAAAGCATACGAATATTTTTCTAAATCGCCGGGAAAACGATTTCAGATTATTTTTTTGGGCCCCCTTTTAAATTATTTTCTTGGATTTTTATTTTTTTGGTTTATTTTTTTTGTTGGCTATCCCAGCTTGACCTCGAAAGTTGGTGGGTTAATTGATGGTTACGGCGCTAAAGAAGCGGGTTTACAGGTGGCGGACAAGATCTTGACGGTAGATGGTAAAAAGATTGATATTTGGGAGGATTTGCAGCAGGCGATCGGAGAAAGGAAAATAAAATCGGCTGTTATTCTTGAAGTTTTACGCGATAATCAGGAGATTAAAATTATTGTTCCCATCAGGGATAAAATTCTTAATGACCAATTAGGAGAAAAGCGTGTTTTAGGGATTATCGGTATTTCTCCTTTTGATGAAATAATTGAAGTCAGGCACGGGTTTTTTGAGTCTGCTTATCTTGGTTTTAAGAAAACTATTGATTTAACGGTGATGACTTATACCGGTTTATGGAGATTAGCCTGCGGTAAGATGTCGATGCGTGATTCCATGACCGGTCCTTTGGGAATATTTTTTATTACTTCTAAGGCGGCAAAATTAGGTTTTATTGCTTTGATGCATCTAATTGCGGTATTAAGCGTGAGCCTGGCAATTTTTAATCTTTTACCTTTGCCTATTCTGGATGGCGGCCATCTATTTTTTTTAGGTTTAGAAAAATTAAGAAAAAAAGCTTTAGGGGCTAGGGCCGAAGAGGTAATTAATAATGTGGGTTTTTCTTTATTGATTACTTTAGCCTTATTTGTTACTTATAATGATATCTTGAGGCTTTATGGAGAGAAGATTAGTAAAGTGGTGGCTAAATAATATGGAGATTAAAAGAAGAGATTGTAAGGTTATTAAAATTGGCGATTGTTTAATTGGCGCGAAAAATCCCGTCGCGATCCAATCAATGATTAAGACCAAAACTTCAGATATTGATAATACCGTTTGGCAGATTAATCAATTGGAGGAGGCGGGTTGTCAGATTGTGCGTTTGGCGGTTAGGGACCCTACGGATGCCGCGGCCTTAAGAAAGATTAAGGCGAAGACGAGATTGCCGCTAGTCGCGGATATCCATTTTTCTTTTCGTTTGGCTATTGCGGCGATTGAGAATGGCGTAGATAAAATTCGCCTGAATCCCGGAAACATAGATAAACCTCGCCAAATAAAAGCGGTTATTTGCGCGTTAAAAGCGGCTAAGATTCCTTTACGTATTGGATTAAATAGCGGTTCGCTAAGGCATATGAGTTTAAATAAATCTTCGATGGCGGATAAACTAGTAGCCTCTTGTCTGGGTTATGTTAAAATGATTGAGAAGTTGAAGTTTACTAATATAGTAATCTCACTTAAAGCTAATAATGTCCTAGATACGGTTGAGGCTTATCGAAAGATCGCCAAGGCCTGTAGTTATCCTTTGCATCTAGGGGTTACCGCCACAGGTTCTTTTTATAATGGCATGGTTAAATCTAGCATTGCCTTGGGGTCTCTGCTGCTTGAGGGTATTGGTGATACAATAAGGGTGTCGCTTACGGATAGCCCTATTGAAGAAATAAGGGCAGCGAAATGTATTTTGGAATCTTTAGGTTTACGTAAAGGGGGAATTCAGGTGATTAGCTGCCCTACTTGCGGACGCTGTCAGGTAGATTTAATTAATATTGTTAAAGATTTAGAAAATCAGCTATCCGCTATCCGTTATCCGCTATCCGCTAAACCTATAAAATTAGCGGTAATGGGTTGTGTAGTTAACGGCCCGGGAGAAGCGAAAGAAGCGGATTTGGGAGTGGCTTTTGGTAAAGGGGGAGGGATTTTGTTTTCGCAAGGTAAGGTAGTTAAGAAGATATTAGTGAAAGACTGCGTGCAAACTCTATTAAAAGAGATTAATTCAAGATATCCGGCGCTAAGAAAGCACCCGGCGCCTATTGGATTTGCGCCGGTGTTGTCTAGGTAGACAAGGAGAAAATATGGCTCAGCAGACGTTAAGGGGTAGGGTTCGTGAAGATTTTCTTGCCAGATATCGGAATATTTTATTTAAAGGCGGCGGTAACAAAGTTGAAGTTTCCGCGGTAGTTAGGAGCATCCTGGAAGGGATTTTAAGCCAACCGCGCAGCCCCCTCAAGGAAAGTGACAGGGAGAGCATTATTAATGAATTGGTTGCTGAATTTGCGGGTTTAGGGCCGATTGAGCAATTGATGATCGATCCTGATGTTACGGAAATCATGATTAATGGTACGCATAATATATACGTAGAGAAGTATGGTAAAAAGCAACTGACCGACATGAGGTTTGACAGTGATCAGCAGCTGATGTATGTTATTCAAAAAATTTTGTCACCTACCAGAAGAAGGGTTGATGAATCGGTTCCTTTTACGGATATCTGTTTGCCGGATGGTTCACGAGTCAATATCATTATTCCGCCTTTGGCCTTGGATGGGCCAACTATAACTATCCGTAAGTTTCTTAAAAAAATTCTCACGGTCGAAGATCTTATTAATTTAGGGACATTAGATAAAAGAATGGCGGATTTCTTAATTGCCTGTATTAAGGGAAAGGCCAATATTATATTTGCGGGTGCTACCGGTTCTGGAAAAACCACTACGGTGGGCGTGCTTTCTAGTTATATCGGGAATGATGAACGCACTATTACTATTGAGGATACGGCGGAGTTGCATCTAGCGCAGAATCACGTGGTTAGGTTGGAGAGCAAGCCCGCGAATATTGAAGGTAAGGGGGAGATTACGATTAGAGATCTTTTTCTTAATACTTTGCGTATGCGGCCTCAGAGGATTATTTTAGGCGAAATTAGAAGTGCCGAAGCATTGGATATGCTTCAGGCAATGTGCTCAGGCCATAGCGGAGCGCTTTCCGTTATTCACGCTGATACCCCTCAGGACGTGATGTATCGGTTAGAGACAATGATTCTAATGTCCGGGGTTCCTATAACCTTAGAGGCGATACACCGGCAAATTGTTTCATCCCTGCATTTGGTTGTCCAACAAGATCAACTTGTTGATGGTTCGCGTAAGATTACCCGGATTACCCAGATTAACGGTCTTAAAGACGGCTGGGCAAATCTGGAAGATATTTTTTATTATGACATTCAACATGTGGATAAAGATGGGTTGGTGCATGGTTGTTATAAATCTACGGGAGTAGTGCCTGCATTTTATTCGATTTTTGCCAAAAGGGGAGTAGCTTTATCTAAAGAAGTTTTTAATAAAGATTAATGGCCTGGTTTTTTTATCATTAAGCTTAAGGTTCAGTTGGAGGATTGCTATGCTGTGGAGTAAAGTATTTATTCCAACATTAAAAGAAACGCCTAGGGAAGCGGAGTCTCTTAGCCATCAATTACTATTGCGGGCTGGGTTTGTGCGCATGCTGATGGCGGGGGCGTATACCTATTTGCCTATGGGGTTACGAGTTTTAGAAAAAATCCAGGGAATAATTCGTCAGGAGATGCATGCCTGCGGCGCCAGCGAGTTACTTCTGCCGGCTTTGCATCCTCTTGAGCTTTGGCAAAAAACTGGCCGCGATAGGGATATCGGCCAGGTAATGTTTAAATTTAACGACCGTCGCGGAAGGAATGTTGTTTTAGGCCCGACGCATGAAGAGGTGATTACCGATTTGTTAAAAAATAATCTCTCCAGCTATCGGCAGCTACCCTTGGTTTTGTATCAGATTCAGACAAAATTTCGTGATGAAATCCGGCCGCGTTTTGGTTTAATTCGTGCTTGTGAATTTATCATGAAAGACGCGTATAGTTTTGATCAGGATCAAACAGGATTAGATAAAAATTATCAATTGATGTATGAGGCTTATCAGCGAATATTTTTTCGGTGCGGGTTGAAAATTTTAATTACGGAAGCGGATTCCGGGGTGATGGGGGGCAAGCTTTCGCATGAATTTATGGCCGCTGCGCCGCTGGGTGAAGATATAGTTTTGCTTTGTCCTAAATGTAAATTGCCGATGGCTTTTTCTCATCCAGAGATGGAAAATGAAGCGGAGTCTCTTGCGGCGGGAAAAGAAGATAACAGCTTCTGTCCGGCATGTAATGTAGAAATGACTAAAATTAATACGATTGAAGTAGGGCACACCTTTAAGTTGGGTATAAAATATAGCCAGGCAATGCAGGCTAATTTTTCAGATAGCTCCGGGCAGCTTAAGCCTCTGGTGATGGGCTGTTATGGCATCGGAGTATCACGCCTGATTTCGGCGATTATCGAACAAAATAATGACGCGGATGGAATTATCTGGCCGGCCCAGGTTTCTCCTTTTGGAATTATAATCTTACCATTAGATGTTACTAATCAGAAAGTTATGCAGGAGGCAAATAGTATATACCGGGAACTTAAGGGCAGCGGCCTGGATGTGCTTTTTGACGATCGCGATGAACGTGCGGGAGTTAAATTTAAGGATGCGGATTTAATCGGCATACCTTTAAGTATCGTTATTGGTAAAAAAAGTATCGAAGAAAAAAATATAGAATTAAGGCTGCGTAAAGATAAAAGTACTCAATTTGTGCCTAAAGATGATTTGTTGAAATATATTATGAGTGCGCATTTTAGTTTTTAAGAGGGCATCGTTAAAGTATAAGGTAGATATGAATAGCCATTTAGAAGCCATTCGGGATGAGGCACTAGAGAAGCTTTCCTCTAAAGAGGGGGGCTTTCAAGCTAACTTTGCGCAAAAAGACCGCTTGAGTTTTAAGCGCTCCGCGGAGGCTGTTTTTAAGGATATTTTAAGAAAAAATAAGATTCAGCTTAAGCGCTCTGAAGAGGAGGAAGTCTTAGGTGACATAATGGCATATTTTATCGGCTTTGGGCCGATTGAAAGTTTGCTCAAAGATCCAGAAGTTACTGAGATTATGATTAATGGCCCATATCAGATCTATGCTGAACGCCAGGGGAGCTTAGAGTTAACCGGCCTTACCTTTACGAATGAAGAACAGGTGCTCTATCTTATTGATCAGATCATTTCACCTTTAGGAAGAAGGCTTTCTGAGCTTGAACCTTTTGTAGACGCCAGGCTTAAGGATGGCTCACGGGTTAATATTGTCAGGTCTCCGGTTTCTCGGATTGGCCCATTGGTGACGATTAGGAAATTTGCTTATCGAGTTTTACGCGTGGAAGATTTGAATAATTCAGGAAGCCTTAGTCCCGCGGCTACTGATTTTTTGAAAGCATGTGTAGTTTCCAGATTAAACATATTAATTTCCGGAGGCGCGGGGACCGGTAAGACAACCCTATTAAACGCTCTGGTTAATTTTATTCCGGAGAAAGAAAGGTTGATTACGATTGAAGATACCCGGGAATTGCTTATTTCTAGAAAACATACCATATCAATGGAAACCCGGCCTTTTAATATCGAAGGTAAAGGCCAAATCAGTATCCGGGATTTATTTAGGAATGCTTTGCATATGCGGCCGGACAGAGTGATTGCTGGGGAGGTTCGGGGAGGTGAAGTTTTAGATATGATTCAGGCGATGAGTTCCGGCCATGAAGGCTCGATGACTACTTTACATGCCAGCTCGCCTTTAGAGGCTTTAGACCGTTTGGAGATTTTGACCCTTATGGGCAGTAGTAATATGTCTAGCGAAGTGGCTAAAAGACAGATTATTGGGGCGGTAGATATAGTTATTCACTTGACTCGGTTTTCGGACGGCAGAAGAAGGGTTACTCAGATAAGTGAGGTGATAAAATCGAAAGATTATCTAATGCAGGATATTTTTATTTTTGATGAAGATGCCAATCTTCTTAAGCCCACACATCAAAAACCATCTTTTTATAATAAATTAAGCAGGTACGCTAACTATACGTGTAAAGATTTTTTAGAAAAGGAGTAAGGGTTTGACTAAAGAAGTTTTCACTCAAGAGTTGAGCGATTTGATTTCAAGTTGTCTGGCTGCTCAAGGTTTGGAGCTTATCGAGTTGATTTATCGGCCTGAAGGTAAACGTTTGGTTATAACTGTCCTGGCGGATAAGCCGCAAGCCAAACCCTGCCTGCCGGACAGGCAGGGTTTGGCTTCCAATAGCCAAAGCCATAAGCCGTTGGGCGGAATAACATTGCATGAGTGTGCGTTTTTTTGCCGCCAACTTAAAAATATTTTGGAAGAAAAAAATATAATTAAGGGTGATTATGTTTTAGAAGTTTCTTCTCCGGGGCTGGATCGGCCGCTCAAAAGACAAAAAGATTTTTTGTATGCCTTAAATAAAAAAGCGGTATTTTTTCTTAATGATTTAGTGAATGGCAAATGTCAGTGGCAGGGGGTCATCAAAAAGGTGGATGAAGTTATTGTATCTATCCAGGCGGGTGATATTTTAGAGATCCCATTAACAAAAATAAATAAGGCACAATTAATCATTGAATAACAACGGGAGAGTAAAAAAATGAGTCAGGAACTTTTAGCAATTATTGAGCAGATTGAACGGGAAAAAGGAATTAAAAAAGAAATTATGCTGGAAGCCGTAGAAAGTGCCATGCTTAGCGCTGCCAAAAGGGTAATTGATTTAAAACCAGATGAGGAATTTAAAGTTCAGATTGATCGGGTTACCGGAGAGATTCGCGCTTTTCGAAATAATGAGTTGGTTACGAATATTGATTTTGGGCGTATTGCTGCTTCTACCGCGCGTCAGGTAATTATTCAGAAAATGCGCGAGGCAGAGAAGGATGTTGTTTTTGTGGAATTTCAGAGCAGGGTGGGGGAGATTGTTAGTGGTACGGTCTACCGTTTTGAAAAGGGCAATGTGATTGTGGATTTACTGGGTAAGGCGGAAGGTGTTTTGCTCAAACGCGAACAGTCACCTCAGGAAGAATTTAAGCAGGGACAGCGTATTCGCGCCTATGTGGTGGAGGTGAAAAAGGATGCCAAGGGGCCGCAGATTATTTTGTCGCGCGCGCATCCTAATTTAGTTAAGGAGTTGTTTGAACTAGAAGTTCCTGAGATATACGAGGGGATTGTGGAGATCCGAGGCATATCGCGTCAAGCCGGTGAACGTACTAAAATTTCGGTTTATTCTAAGAATGATAAAGTTGATGCTGTAGGCGCTTGCGTAGGTATGCGTGGCAATCGAGTAAGAAACATTGTTAATGAATTACAGGGGGAGAAAATTGATATCGTGCGTTTTAATGATGATGTGCGTGAATATATTAAGGCGGCACTTTCTCCGGCTAAGGTTTCAGAAATTAAATTAGATAGAGATAAAATGAAGGCGGGGGTAATTGTTGATGATGATCAGCTTTCATTAAGTATTGGTAAACATGGCCAGAATGTGCGCTTGGCTTCTCGGTTGGTAGGTTGGGAGCTAGATATCCGGACTAAGAGTATGATTGCGGCTGAGGCGCTTGGAGGTAAAGTAGAGGCAGCGGTTAGCGCGATGGAAGCAGCAGCTAGTCAGCTGGAGCCGGTTAAAATTAAGAAGATTAAGAAAGAAACTAAAAAGGCGTCCAAAAAATTATCTAAAACAGATGTTAAGCAAGAGACAAAAAAAGAGGCCAAGCAAGAAGCTTCTTTAAAAGATCTTTTGGGGGTTAGCCAGAAGATCGCGGAGAGTTTAAAAGAAGCAGGAATTAAGAGCGCGAATGATATAATTGAACTCCAGGTGCAGGGGTTGACAAAGATTAAGGGCATTGGAGAAAAGAAGGCTCAAAAAATTATTCTAAAGGCTAAGAAACTGGCGTAGTTTTTTAATATAAATGTCCGCCACAAAGATTGGCGGACAAGCCTGCCTACCGGCAGGCAGGAAAGAGAGAATATGCTAAAAATAAAAAAAGAAAAAATAAAAACAGTACTAAAAAAGATAACTAAACCTCAGATTAAAGTGGAGGCAAAAATTAATAAGCCGGTTGTCAAAGCGCAGATAGCTAAATCTGAAGTTGCCGCTAAGTCGCTTAAGCCTAAATTGGTAGTAAGAAAGGCTAAGGAAAAAATTAAGCCGGTATTTAAATCTATGCTTAAGCGAGTAATAAAGCCTGAGACTAAGGCGAAGGCTGAGGCTGAGATTAAGGCTAAGGCTGAGGCTGAGATTAAGGCTAAGGCTAAGGTTGAGGCTAAGGTTAAGGTTAAGGTTGAGGCTGAGGCTGAGGCTGAGATTAAGGCTAAGGTTGAGGCTGAGATTAAGGCTGAGGCTGAGACTAAGGCTAAGGCTAAGGCTGAGGCTGAGATTAAGGCTAAGGCTGAGGCTGAGATTAAGGCTAAGGCTGAGGCTGAGATTAAGGCTAAGGTTGAGGCTGAGATTAAGGCTAAGGTTGAGGTTAAGGTCGAACCGGAAAAAGAGATTGAATTGGAATTGCCGATTACGGTTAAGGATTTAGCCATAAAATTGCAGGAGAAGTCCTCGGTTCTCATTAAGCAGCTCATGGGTATGGGGGTGATGATTGGGATTAACCAGTTTTTAGATGAAGCTGTTTTAAATAAATTGTGTTTAAAATATAATTTTGGTATCAAGAAAGCTCTTAATGCCGAAGAAACGGCTTTGCAAGAGCATAAAAAAATAGATAAGTTTGAAGAGCTTAAAAATCGCTCACCGATAGTTACTTTTATGGGGCATGTTGACCATGGCAAGACTTCGCTTTTGGATGCCATACGTAAAACTAAAGTTACAGAAGATGAGCATGGGGGGATTACTCAGCATATTGGCGCTTACCGGGTTAGTCTTGCGCAAGGGGAAATTACCTTTTTAGATACACCTGGCCATGAGGCATTCACGGCTATGCGTGCCCGTGGCGCGCGGATTACTGATATCGTCGTGTTAGTTGTGGCTGCTGATGATGGAATTATGCCGCAAACTCAAGAAGCAATTGACCATGCGCGGGCTGCCGGAGTATCGATTATTGTAGCGATTAATAAGATAGATTTAGCGCAGGCAAATTTGGATACGGTTAAAAAACAGCTAGCTAAAGTCGGATTAACCCCGGAGGAGTGGGGTGGTAAGACAATTATCGTTCCGGTTTCTGCGAAAACCGGCGTGGGTATAGATAGTTTACTGGAGATGATTTTGTTGCAAGCTGAAATTATGGAGTTAAAGGCTAATCCTGATCGCCTGGCCAATGGTGTAGTTCTGGAAGCCAGAATGGCTAAGGGGAGAGGGCCGGTGGCGACACTACTTGTGCAAAATGGTACATTATCCTTAAATCAAAATATCATTGTCGGTAATTTATATGGAAAAATTAGGGCGATGCTTAATGACCGGGGCCAGGGAGTAACTGCGGTTGGTCCGGCCACTCCGGTAGAAATTTTGGGGATAAACGGAATTCCGCAGGTGGGTGAGCAGTTCTTTGTGATTGAAGACGAAAGGCAGGCTAAGAGTTTAATTCAGGCGCGCGTGGAGAAAGAGAAGCAGCAGCAGGTTAAAGAGGTTAAGCGGGTAAGCCTGGAAGATTTGCATATTCAGATTGCCGCGGGTAAAATTAAGGAGCTAAATTTAATTATTAAAGCAGATGTTCAGGGGTCGTTGGAGGCAATTAAAGATACTTTGGATAAATTGAATGTTTCCGAAATAAAAGTTAATATCATACATATGGGGGCGGGAAATATCAATACTTCTGATGTAATTTTAGCGGTAGCTTCTGATGCGTTACTTTTGGGATTTAATGTTGCCGCTGACGCTCCAGCCAAAGAGCTAATCTCTAAAGAGGGCATCGAGCTCAAGATTTATAGCATTATTTATGAGTTAGCAAATGATATAAAAGCCGCGGTTGAAGGGATGCTTGATCCAAAATTAAAAAAAGTGTTTTTAGGCCGGGCGGAAGTTAGAAAGATGTTCAAACTTTCTCATTCCGGTATTATTGCCGGATGTTTTGTCACCAAGGGCAAGGTTAACCGTAACTGTATGATTACGCTGATGCGCAATGGTGAGGTTGCTTTTGAAGGCAAGATTTCTAGCCTTAAACGTTTTAAAGATGATGTTCGCGAGGTTAAAGAGGGATTTGAATGCGGTATTGCGGTTGGCGGGTTTGATCAATTGCTTGAAGGTGATATTATTGAAGCTTATGATATAGAGAAGATAGCGAGAAAGCTATAAGTTGTAAGTTATAAGCTGTAAGTTGTAAGTTAGGGCTTTAAGGTTATAGTTTAAAACTTAAAGCTTAAAATTGTATTGGACTAAAATATGCATAAAAAGCGAATATTAAGTGGAATGCGGCCTACGGGTAAATTGCATCTAGGTCACTTGGTGGGTGCTTTGGCTAATTGGACAAAACTGCAAGATGAGTATGATTGTTTATTTATGGTTGCGGATTGGCATGCGTTAATGTCTGAGTATGAAAATCCGGCTCTTCTTCAAGCTAATATATTGGATAACGTTATTGATTGGCTTTCTTGCGGGATTGACCCTGAAAAATCTCCTATTTTTATTCAATCCCAGGTACCCGAGCATCTTGAGCTTTATTTTATTCTTTCTCTGATTACCCCCTTAGGATTGCTCGAACGTTGCCCTACTTACAAAGAGCAGTTGCACCAGGTGGCTAATCGCGATTTAAGTACCTATGCTTTTTTGGGGTATCCGGTTTTACAAGCTGCGGATATTTTACTTTATAAGGCGGATAGCGTGCCCGTAGGCGAGGATCAGCTGCCGCATTTAGAACTGAGCCGCCAGATTGTGCGCAAGTTTAATCATCTTTATAAGCCTGCTTGTTTTCCAGAACCCCAGGCTTTGCTTACTCAGACTACTCGTCTTTTAGGCCTGGATGGCCGTAAGATGAGCAAGAGCTATAATAATTACATTGCTCTTTCTGACGCGCCTGAGGTTATCCGTAAAAAGGTGCAGGGCATGTTTACCGATCCAGAGCGTATTCGTGTTGCTGATTGCGGGCATCCGGATAAGTGCAGCGTTTTTTCTTATTACGCGGCGTTTTATCCTCAATTAAAGAAGCAGGTTTATGAGCGTTGCACAAAGGCATTGATGGGTTGTACGGAATGTAAAAAGGAATTAGCAGTTTTGCTCATTAATTTATTGGCGCCGATTCAGGAAAAACGGCTCGCTTTGCAAAAAGACAAAAAACATATTGAGGAGATCCTATTTACAGGCAGGCAAAAGGCATCCCAGCTGGCTAAAAAAACTATTGCTGAAGTAAGGCAGCTGTTAAAGGTTTAATAAATTAAATAAGAAAGCCTGCCTGCCGGCAGGCAGGAAGGTGCGGGGTGAATTATAAAATCCACCTAGATATGTTTGAGGGCCCGCTAGATCTGCTTTTATATTTAGTAAAAAAAGACCACCTTAATATTTATGATATTCCGATTGCCAAAGTCACGCAGCAATATTTAGAGTATATTAATTTGATGCAACTTTTGGATTTGAATATTGTAGGAGAATTTTTGGTTATGGCGGCTACGTTGATGCAAATAAAATCTAAGATGTTGCTTCCCGCGGAAGAGTTAGCGGATTTAGAAGCTAAAGAGGATCCGCGCGAGGAATTGGTAAAAAGGCTTCTGGAGTATGAAAAATTTAAACAAATCGCTGAAAATTTAAGGCAAAGGGAAACCAGTCAGCAGGAAGTTTTCAAGCGTCCGAAAATTGAAGAACCGATGGATGGCAAGCCGCCCGATAAACAAGAGGTTTATTTTGAGGCCAGTATTTTCGATTTGATTAATGCTTTTTCTCAAGCGTTAAAAGATATCCCTCGGGAGGTTTTTTACGAGGTGATTAAGGACCAGTATACGGTTGAGCAAAAAGTTCATGATATTCTACATTTGTTATTGGTGCAAACAGAAATTAAGCTTTCGGGATTATTTGCTAAGGCCAGGAGCAAGATGGAGATTGTGGTGATCTTTTTGGCCATTTTGGAACTGGCAAAAATGAAAGAAATTATTGCTCGTCAAGACGTGGAATTTGAAGACATAATTATATCCCGAAACAAAGAAAACATTATTCCTTATGAGCGAAGAGACTAGGCACACTCTGCTGAAAGCCGATTCCATTATTACGGGTATTCAGGAATCAGAAGAGGATGTAGTTTTAAATATATCCTTAAGGCCAAAAAAGTTTGGAGAGTTTGTCGGCCATCAGGAGGTCGTGGATAATTTAAAAATTGCCATTCAGGCAGCCAGGCAGAGAAAAGAACCCTTAGAGCATGTGCTTTTAAGCGGGCCTCCGGGTTTGGGTAAGACTTCCTTATCGCATATTATCGCGCATGAGATGGGCGCTAAAATTACCGCCACCAGCGGGCCGGCAATTGAGCGGGCCGGAGATTTAATCGGGATATTAACTAATCTTGAGAATGGAGACATTCTTTTTATTGATGAGATACATCGGATGTCTAAGGTGGTGGAAGAATTTTTGTATCCGGCTATGGAAAGTTTCCAGATCGATTTTATTATTGATAAAGGGCCATATGCTAAAACAATCAAGTTTAATCTTAAGCCATTTACTTTAATCGGAGCAACTACGCGTACCGGGTTATTGGCTGCTCCGCTGAGGGGCAGGTTTGGTATATTTTATAGCCTGGATTTTTATAAAATTGAAGATCTGGCTAAAATTATTAAAAACTCCAGCCAGTTATTATCGGTAAAAATTGATGATGCGGCGGCTTTAGAGATTGCCAAACGCTCTCGAGGAACTCCGCGTATCGCTAATCGGCTTTTGCGCCGGGTGAGAGATTATGCTCAGGTTTTAAAAATCGAAAATGTTGATCAAGGGTCAGCTTCTAAGATTTTGAATGAGCTGGGTATTGATCAGGCGGGTTTTGATGATTTGGATCGTAAGGTATTAAGATTAATTTTGGAATCATTCGGTGGCGGGCCGGTGGGGATTGAGTCTTTGGCGGCTAGCCTTAATGAAGAGGTAGATACGGTTGAAGATGCGGTTGAGCCGTATCTTTTAATGGCCGGATATTTAAAACGTACTGCGCGCGGCCGCATAGCTACCCGAAAGGCTTTTGAGCATTTTGGTTTAAAGTTTAATCAAGAACAGCAGGAAGAAATTTTCTAGTAGCCTGATGGATATTCTACTGCACATTTGTTGCGGGCCTTGTTTAATTTATCCTTTTCGCAGGTTAAAAGATCAGGGATTTAATGTTCGCGGTTTTTATTTTAATCCTAATATTTGTCCGGTTAGCGAATATTATCGGCGCTTAGAGGCTTTAAAAGTTTTAAGTCAGGAATTTTCTTTGGCGGTGGAGTATCCTGAACATAAAGAATCCGATTTTTTTCAGGCGGTTAATGCTCCAGGAGCTCTTAGTCAGCGGTGCGCAATCTGTTGGTCGTTGCGTTTGCAAAAAACGGCCCTTTGGGCTAAGAAAAATGGTTTTAAAGTATTTAGCACTACTTTGTTGGTTAGTCCGTATCAGAATCACGGGCTGCTTAAACAGCTAGGCCATCAGATTGGGCAAGAAATCGGTATAGATTTTTATTACGAAGATTTTCGCCTAGGATTTAAGCAAGCGCAGCTGGAGGCTAAGAATAAAGGGATTTATCGGCAGAAATATTGCGGTTGCAGTTATTCGGAGGCAGAACAATGCGAGAAATCAGAAAAACGAAAAAATCAGCTTTCTGGATGATTCTCGATAATTTTTGTGTCGATCTAAAAAAGAATTATTTATTTTTTTATGCCATGAAACTTAAGATATTAGTTATATTTTTATTTTGTTATTTATTTATCTTTAGAATAGCCGTAGCTGAAGATAAGCAGGTTCAAGCTAAGCAGCCTATGGCTAGAGGTATTTGGGTGTCGGTTTTTTCCGGTAAAAAATTGCTTTATTCTGAACAGGGGGTGCATAATTTGATTGCCCAGTGCAATGAGGCTAAAATTAATGAGATTTATCTGCAGATTTTTCAGTCGGGTAATGCTTATTATGATTCGAGGATTGCTGATAAAACAAAATATGACCAGATGGTTGCCTCCGCCGGGTTGGATACGCTGGATTTATTGCTGAGGGAGGCCGGGCAGAACAATATTAAAGTTTTTGCCTGGGTGAACATCTTAGGATTAGGGAAAAACGAAAAAGCGGATATTCTGAATAAGTACGGCAGCTCCATTCTTACCCGGGATCAGTACCATCGGCTATCGATGATTTCTGAGCGTACAGAGATAGATAAATACTACTTGAGGGAGGATATGATATTTTTAGAACCTGGCGACCCCAGAGTGAAAACGTATATGCTGGCAATTATTAATGAGATTATTAACCGCTACCCATTATTTAGCGGAATACATTTAGATTATATGCGCTATCCATCGCCTGTTCCGTTTGTTCCGGGTTCAAGGTTTAATAAATTTGGTTTAACTTATGGTTATGGGCCTATGAATGTTGAGCGATTTAAAGATAAGACAGGGATTAATAATTTAGATATGTTAAATAATGAAGATGAGTATCTGGCTTGGGATAATTGGAAACGTCAGCAGATTACGGATTTCTTGCGCAACATTTATACCCTGGTTAAAGTTAAATCCTCCAATTTATTGGTTTCCTGCGCGGTTATTCCGGTTATCGAGCGCGCGTATAGCAACGCCTTCGCTGACTGGTCGGCTTGGCTGGAAGAGGGGGTTATTGATTATGTGGTACTGATGTCCTATTCTAAGGATAACCAGTTTGTTAAGGAAACGGTAAAGAGTAGCTTGGGCCATCGTGGTAAAGGAAAAATTTATGTCGGCATCGGATTGTTTTTAATGAAAAACAATCCGGATTTATTTTTTAATCAATTCCGCTTGATTACAGAGTTGGCTTGCGACGGCGTAGTCCTTTATTCTATTGACGATTTATCTGACCAAATTACAGAATACTTAAATTAAATCTTAAAACTAGGGACAGCGGCTAGTTTCCTTAACCAATAGTAGAGATTTAAATCTCTACTATGATGTTAATAACTAGCCGCTGCCCCTAGTTATGACTATGTTAAAACTTACTGAATTTGACTATCCCCTTCCTCAGGAACTGATTGCCCAGTATCCTTTAGAAAATAGAGAAGCGGCCCGCCTATTAATTGTAAATCGAAAAACTGGCACCATTAGCCATGGGGTATTTAAAGACATTATCGGATTTTTTAGAAAAAATGATTTGTTGGTGCTTAATGATACTAAGGTTTTGCTTTGTCGTTTAATGGGGAATAAAATAACTGGCGGCAGAGTAGAAATTTTACTTACCCGCCGGATTAGCGGAACAGTTTTTTCCTGTCTGGTCCAGCCCAGCCGTACAAAAGTTGGTGAAAAGATTATTTTTGCTTCGGGTTCGATTACCGGAATATTAAGTAGCCGGGGGCAAATTAGTTTTAAACAGTCGGATGCGGAGGTGATCTATAGCTTTGGGATTGTTCCCTTACCGCCTTATATAAAACGCGCGCCTGAGGACTTAGACGCGGTTTATTACCAGACGGTTTATGCCAAAAATGAAGGGGCGCTTGCTTCGCCTACCGCTGGCCTGCATTTTACGCAAGAGTTGCTTAAACAGATTTCTTCCGCGGGGGTTAATTTGGCCTATTTGACCTTGCATGTGGGTTTGGGTACATTCCGCCCGGTAAGATGTGAAAATATAACAGAGCATAAAATGGAGGCAGAATATTTTTTAATTCCTGACGCTACTATTGCTGCGCTATCTAGGGTGGGGGCGGATAAAGGCCGTATTATGGCGGTTGGTACAACTAGCCTGCGGGCGCTAGAAACTTATGCCTCTGGCCGTAAGGAAGGTAATACGGATTTATTTATTTATCCGGGCTATAAATTCGCATTGGTGGATTGTCTGTTAACTAATTTTCATCTGCCCATGACCACTCTTTTCATGCTGGTTTGTGCTTTTTGCGCCGCAGGCGCATCTGCCTCCGGCAGAGGAGGAAAAGAGTTAATGTTAAAGGCGTATCAAGAGGCAGTGGATAAGAAATATAGATTTTATAGCTATGGTGACGCGATGTTGATAATCTAAATGATTTTGGCAAGTTTTCCGCTCAGGTCGATTTTCCGCCTGCGGCGGCCAGCAATGATCTCTCGGATTTTTGGCGGCTGCTGAACTCGCGCCTCGTGTTCTCACTCGGCGCTCAGACATCATCAGCCGTCCCAAGATTGCCAACCTGGCGGTTGGCCTTGGGATACCTAAAAATCCTCAAGCTCCATTGCTTAAAATCGACATTCGCGGTCAAACTTGCCAGCATCATTTAATAATTTGAAATTGGGGGACGTCCTAAAAAGGGACACTCTTGATTTAGCGGATGGCTTGGCTTGTTTCGGAGCGTACGTTAAGAATCTTGCGCGGGCACGGTTGCCCCTCATAAATGTCCCGGCAGAGCGCAAGATTCTACTCGAGCGCAGATTTTCCACGCCGGGGAAAATCAAGCGATGCGCGGAGGAACAAGACAAGGCAGACGCCTGAGTAGAATTTGCGTAAAATTAGTTCAGGAGGTGAGAATGAAGACATTGATTACTTATTATTCCTATAGTGGCATTACTGAAAAAGTAATCGCTATATTTAAGGAAGTTTTGGAGAGAAAATCTGAATTGAAGATTCAGAGGTTAAGGCCGAAAGAAGAGATAACTTCTTTCTTTGGTCAGTGCATGGCAGCTAGGTTTAAAAAAAGATGCGAGATAGAAGATGTGCTGTTTGACGCAAATAGTTTTGATACTATTATTATAGGTTTACCTGTATGGGCATTTGCCCCTACGCCAGCTATTAATACATATTTGGATAAAGTTACGGGATTAAACAATAAAAAACTGATTGTTCTGCTTACTTCAGGGAGCGGTGCCGGAGTCAAGATGTGCTTTAAATATATTAGGGATGTCCTTTGCACTAAAGGCGTATCCAGTATAAGCGAAATAAATATTCCTAATGCTAGGATGAAAGATACTGATTTTATTATATCATCTATAGAAAAAGTTTTGTGATGTTCGTGTGTATTATGTGTTTTTGTGGTTTGGGATTGTTAAGAAAAAAGGGGACGAAAAAAGGGGACGTCCTAAAAAGGGACACTCTTGATTTAGCGGATGGCTTGGCTTGTTTCGGAGCGCACGTTAAGAATCTTGCGCGGGCACGGTTGCCCCTCTTAAATGTCCCGGCAGAGCGCAAGATTCTACTCGAGCGCAGATTTTCCACGCCGGGGAAAATCAAGCGATGCGCGGAGGAACAAGACAAGGCAGACGCGTATGAGTTTCACCACAGTTCATTATAAGGAAAAATGTTTACATTAATTCATCAAGATAAAAATAGTAAAGCGCGGTTGGGCAAGGTGACTACCGCGCATGGCGATTTTGATACGCCGGCTTTTATGACGGTGGGCACGCATGCTACCGTAAAAGGGCTGATGTTTAAAGATGTCCAGGATGCCGGAGCGCAGATAATTCTGGCTAATGCTTACCATGTATTTTTAAGGCCGGGAATGGAGATTATTAAAAAAGCCGGCGGTTTGCATAAATTTATGAGCTGGAATAAGCCGATACTTACGGATAGCGGAGGTTATCAGGTTTTTAGTTTAGCGCTATATCGAAAGATACATGAGGAGGGGGTTGAATTCCAGTCGCATATTGATGGCTTAAAACATTTTCTTACGCCTGAAGATGTAATCAATAATCAGCAAATTTTAGGCTCGGATATTATGATGCCGCTTGATGAGTGCGTGCAATACCCTTGTATTAAAGAAGAGTCTAGGGTGGCGATGGAAAGGACAGTAGCTTGGGCAAAAAGATCAAAAGATGCTCAAAGCAAGGATACTCAAGGGTTATTATTCGGAATTGTGCAGGGGGCGACCTATGAAGATTTACGCCGCGCATGCGCTAAGCGCTTAGTAGATATGAATTTTGACGGTTATTCTATCGGAGGAGTTTCTGTTGGTGAAAGCAGCAGTTTAATATATAATATTATTGAGTTGGTAGCAGGGTTGCTGCCGCCGGAAAAACCGCGTTATGCTATGGGGATTGGCTATCCTTTTGATATAGTCGAGGCAGTGGATCGGGGGGTGGATATGTTTGATTGCGTAATTCCTACACGCTACGGAAGGAACGGCACTGCTTTTACTAGTGGTGGTAAGATTGTTATCCGTAATGCCGCCTATACTGAAGATTTTAGGGCCCTAGATCCAAAATGTGGTTGTTATGTATGTCAAAATTTTTCCCGGGCTTATTTGAGGCACTTGTTTAACGCTAAAGAGATGTTAGGCTTGATTTTACTTAGCCTGCACAATGTTTATTTTTTTCTGGATTTAATGCGCCAAATCCGTCAGGCGATTAAAGAGGATAAATTTAGCCAATTTAAACAGATGTTCTTAATGGATTATAATAATCAGGTATGCGCATAGATATCATTAGTATTTTTCCTAAAATGTTTTCTGCCGTACTGGATGAGTCGATTATCAAACGGGCCCAGCAAAAAGGCAAAGTTAAGATTTTTACGCATGATTTAAGGGATTATACTGTTGATAAACATCATAAAGTTGATGATCGTCCATTTGGCGGTGGCTCAGGTATGGTCATTCAGGTCGAGCCTATTTTTAGAGCATTGCAGGCGATTAAGAGAAAAATTAAAGGTAAAGCCAGGGTAATTTTACTATGCCCTCAAGGAAAAAGATTGAATCAGGCTTATGCTAAAAAATTATCTAAGTGCCGGAATTTGATATTTATCTGCGGCCATTATGAAGGCGTAGATGAGAGGGTTAGGCAATACTTAGTGGATGAGGAGGTTTCGATTGGTGATTATGTTTTAACCGGCGGAGAACTTGCGGCGATGGTGTTGATAGACAGCTTAGTTAGGCTGCTTCCCGGAGTGCTGGGTGATAAAAAATCCTTGAACTTTGAGTCATTCGAAGGTAACCTATTAGAATATCCGCAATATAGCCGGCCAGCTAAATTTAAAAATTGGTTGGTGCCTAATGTCCTGGTGTCAGGAGATCATGATAAGATTTGCGCCTGGCGCAATCTCCAGGCGCTTAAGCGAACAAGGAAAAGAAGGCCGGATTTACTTGTAAAATGAAGATTAATAGAAAGGAGCAACAGTAATGGATATCAAATCAATTGAAGCAGGGTTTGCTAAGAAAGAAATGCCGGTGATTAATGTCGGAGATACGGTTAAAGTGCTCACCAGAATTCCAGAAGGCCCGGACAAATTTCGTTTGCATCCTTTTGAGGGGGTGGTGATTGCTAAATGCGGATCGGGCTTAAAGCTTAATTTTACGGTAAGGAAGGTTTCTTCCGGCGAGGGGGTGGAGCGCGTATTCCCGCTTTATTCCCCGGTTATTGATCGGATTGAAATCATTCGTTCTGGTAAGGTTAAAAGGGCTAAACTTTATTATTTAAGAGGTAAGATTGGCAAACATGCCACTAAAATAAAAAATAAAGAGGAACAAGTCCAGTAGTGCTGCATTATGAAAGAAAGCTTAAGCTCAAAGGTTATGATTTAATTATCGGCGTGGATGAAGCCGGCCGAGGGCCTTTAGCCGGGCCGGTAATCGCGGCGGCAGTGTGGCTGAAGGATTTTAGATTTATTCATCGTATAGATGATTCTAAAAAATTAACTCCGGCAAAAAGAAAAGACGCGTTTTTTGAGATAAAAAGTAAATCTTTGTATGCTGTTTCTGGAGTTAATCATGAAAAGATCGATCAGATTAATATTCTGCAAGCGACAATCTTAGCGATGCAAAAGGCGGTTGCGGAATTGGCTAAGCAGCTAACCGGGCGGGAATTAAAGCGGGCCTTTGTGCTTATTGACGGTAATATGCGTTTTAATCTAGATTTGCCTTATCAGAGCATTGTGGGAGGGGATGGAAAATCGCTAAGCATTGCCGCGGCTTCCATTTTGGCTAAAGAGCGGCGGGATCAGATTATGGCGGCATATCATAAAATTTATCCGCAATACGAATTTATTAAACATAAAGGTTATCCTACGCGGCTGCATCGGGATATTTTAAAAGAAAAAGGGCCGACTGCTATCCACCGGAAGAGTTTTTTAAAGTGTTGTCCGCAAATTTAGAATTTGGAAAAGCGGCTGAAAATGCCGCTAGCCGGTTTTTAAAAGCCAAGGGTTATAAAATTCTTGAGCGTAATTATAAAAATAAATTTGGCGAGATTGATATTATTGCGCAACAAGATGGAGTGATCTGTTTTGTCGAGGTTAAGGCCAGGCATTCTTTGAAACTGGGAGTTCCTCAAGAAGCAGTTACCATTCGCAAGCAAAAGCAGATCTGCCGGGTTGCGGTTTGTTATTTAAAGTCAAGCAACCTTCTAGAGCGTTCAGCGCGTTTTGATGTGCTTGCGCTTTTGTATCTAAATGGCCAGCCGCAGATATCATTAATCACGAATGCTTTTGAACTAAGCGCAAATTTTACGCTCTAAAACTATGGAATATAAAGCTCAAAGTTTAACTAAATACCTGAATGATTTATCCGCTAAGCTGGATGCTCCCGGCGGCGGATCTGCCGCGGCAATGAATGCGGCGATGGGCGCCAGCCTTCTGAGCATGGTAATTAGCTTTACTTTGGGCAAGCTCGAATATTTAAAATATGAAGCAGAGCTCAAGGTGATTTTAATAAAATCAGCTAAATTAAAAGATGATCTTTTGAACTTGGTGGATTTAGATGTTTTGGCCTATAAGAGCAAGGATCCTCGGAAAGCAATGGATGTGCCGTTAATGCTGGCCAGGCTTTGTTATGAAGGGCTAAAGATGCTTTCACCTTTAATTAAAAAAACAAACGTAAATTTAATTAGCGATATAGCAATCGCGGCGATATTTTTAGAGTCGGCATTTAGCTCTGCCCGTCTTAATGTTGATATTAATTTAAAAATACTAAATGATAAAAAGCTGGCTTGCCTGATAAATAAAGAATTATGTTGGAAAGCTAAGCTCGTTAAACAGGTCAGGGCCAAAATGGAGGGAAAGGCCGGCAAAGTTATTAGAGGAAAGAAAGGCAGTAAGTAGCAGGCAGAGAAAAAAATCTTAATTATTAAATATAGTAGTTAGAAGCTAGGGAGGCAAAAGTGGTTAAATTGTTAGTTGGAAAGCCAATTGCCGAAAAAATAAAAGAAGAAATCAGAGATCGGATACAGTCCCTTAAGCTAAAGCCGGTTTTAGCGAGTATTGTGGTCGGGGAAAATGCCGGCGCAATAAGCTATGCAAAATCACAGCAGAGGTTAGCCGATGAACTCGGCATTGAATATTGTTTGCGCGCTTTGCCTCAGGATGCAGCGGAAAGCCAGATAATTGAACTTATTCAGAAATTAAATAATGATCAGAATGTGAATGGCATTATCATTGGGATGCCTTTACCTAAACAAATAGATGGTAAATCGATTAGCCGGTTTATTTCGCGGAATAAAGATATTGAAGGGGTGAATTCTCCTGTCGTAGCCGCGGTGATGGAATTAATTAAAACTAGCGGCGTGGATTTATATGGCAAGGAAGTTGTGGTGGTGGGTTATAGCGAAATAGTGGGCAAGCTTTTGGTATTTTTGTTGCTGGATAAATTTGCTACGGTTACCGTTTGTCATATTGGCACAAGCAAGGCGGGTAGGCTAGAAGAGCATGTCCGGCGGGCTGAAGTTTTGATCGTGGCAGTAGGCAAAGCCGGATTAATTAAGGGCGAATGGATTAAGGAAGGCGCGGTGGTCATTGATGTGGGGATTAACTGCGTCGGCGATAAGATTGTCGGAGATGTGGAGTTTGAGTCAGCGCAAAAACGCGCCAGTTTTATTACCCCTGTGCCTGGGGGAGTGGGTCCGTTGACTGTAGCCATCTTAATGCGTAACCTGGTCGAGGCAACCCAAGCGCAACAGTAATGTTCTTTTAGATTTTTTCGCAACTGCCTTGTTTTGTTCCTCCGCGCACCGCTTGATTTTCCCTGGCGTGGAAAATCTGCGCTCGAGCGAATCTTGCGCTCTGCCGGGAGCTGGATAACCGGGCATCCGTGCCCGCGCGAGATTCTTAACGTGCGCTCCGGAACAAAACAAGTCAGTTGTTATATTGGATTCTTTTTAACACCGCGTAGGTTTAGAAGGTTGAAATAAGGTTTCCGGTTCTTGCTGGAGGCGGATAAATGGGGCCGCTATTTTTAGCGGATGGCTTGGGCTAGTTTCGGAGCGGGAGCGTAGAGACAAAATAGCAGGCATAGAGTCTTTAAAGAGATAAATTTATGTACTATACTTTAAGTGGAAAGAAAAAGGTTGATGGTGTCAGGATTCTATGTTACAAGAATACCATCATTCCAGTGAAATCTCGTATCTTGCTGGCCCCGAACTTCTCGTGAGTTCGGGTTTTTTATTATCCCATGAATAGAACAGCTTTTTTTGTGGATGGTTTTAATCTTTATCATTCCATTGGGATGACGTAAGTTACCTATTTACAAAAGTTACATAAAAACAGTTTTTGAAAATAATCGGGAAAGAAAATATTTTTTAACAATGTACTGTTAATAGAAAAGATAAATATAAAATGAATTTAAAAATTAAAGCCTTAATTGGTGTCGTAATTGTTGGAATTATATTGATTAGTGGCAAGAGTGTTTGGGGTAATCAATCTGAAAATGTTCAGGCATCAAACAGTATTGTTCAATCGGTAGAGAAAGTGATTATTGTGACGGATAAAGTAGAATATAAATCAAAAATAAGTGTAGATGACCATTATATAAGAGGAGAATCTATAAAAATTATAGTTACAAACAATTTAAAAAATGATATATATTTTGATAGCGGATCAGTAATTCCATTTACTTCATTATATTTTGAAATTTATAAAGATGAAAAATGGAAAACTTATGATGAAATGTGTGGCGTAGCAGAATATCCTTTTGATTTCACTTTTAAAAAATGGCTGCAAGCCGCTGTTCGATTAAAGCCAGGTGAAAGAATTATCTTTGAAAGGGGTCTCGATCATTCCGTCGATTTTAATTTATTTGAAGGAGAATATAGGTTTAGATTAGAATATTATCCTAATTGCGCACTCGAATCGCTCGAGATTGATACTACTGACTATTCTACATTTAGATTTGAAAAAGCGCCTAATTGCTTTGCTAAGGTTTACTCGGATAAATTTAAAATAATCAAATGACCTTTAAAGAAAAAATACAGGCAGGAAAATTTTTAGTTACTTCTGAGGTTGGCCCGGAAAAAGGGATGCATACGGATAGATTATTGAGCGATGCTGAGTTGATCCGCGGAAAAGTTGATGCGATTAATGTTACGGATTTACAGAGCTCAGTAATGCGCCTTGGGTCATTAACCGTAAGTTTTCTGCTGAAACAAAAGGGCTTTGAACCGATCTATCAGCTCACCTGCCGGGACCGTAACCGCCTGGCCCTGCAATCAGATTTACTTTCTGCCGCGGCTTTAGGAATTCAGAATATTCTCATTGCTACCGGAGACCATCCGAGCTTAGGGGATCACCCGCAGGCTAAGCCGGTTTTTGATTTAGACTCGGTACAATTATTACAGGTGGTTAGAAAATTAGAAGCCGGTTTTGATATGCAGGGTAATAAATTAGAGGGTAGTCCGCCAAAGTTTTGTGTTGGCGCGGTAGTAAATCCGGGCTCAGACCCGTTGGTTCCGCAAATTATGAAGATGGAGAAAAAAATTGCTGCCGGAGCGGAATTTTTTCAAACGCAGGCCGTTTTTGATATAAAAATCTTTGAGAGCTTTATTTCTAGGGTCAAACATGTTAAAATCCCAATTATGGCCGGGATTGTTTTGTTGAAGTCCGCGAGTATGGCTGACTATATGAATAAAAATGTTGCCGGGATCTCTGTGCCGCAAGAGCTGATCGCACAGATGGATTCAAGTAAAGATAAGCTGGCTACTTCCATAGAGATTGCCAGCTGCTTAATTAGGCAATTGAAACCCATGTGTCGGGGGATTCATATTATGCCCATTGGTTGGGATAGAATTGTGCCGCAGATTTTAGAGGCAAGTGGATTATAAACGGTTTGTCCGTAGTTTTTTTACGGGCAAAAGATTTTATTAAATATAAATATATGGCGCTTAATTTACCGCAAATACCCGGAGCAAGAAAAAAAGGAGTTGTTTTCATCAGCTCTGAAGATGATTTTAAAAAACTGGATGCTTATTTGATTAACGATACTGTTTGTATTGACGGGCCGACTGGCGTAGTATTAAAATTAGCTAAATTAATTTGTGAAAAATATAAAGTTGCCGTGAAGGTTATAAGCACGGATGACACCCCGCGCTTATTGGAATTGCGCGGGTGTTTGCCAGGTGGCGAAGATATTCAAGTAATTAATAGCCCGATTCAGGAGATTGTCGGCGAGGGCAGAGTCGAGGCAGTTAAATTTAAAGACGGTTTAGTCGTGGGGGTATGTTTAGTTATATTTGCGGATAAAGCAATGCCGGATTTATCTATAGAACAGGCCAAGACAGGACAGCTGCCCGCGTTACTCGTAGAGCTTGGAATAAAAGGCACGCAGGCGGTATTAAATCTTACGCGCCAATCTATAGCTAACGCTATAAGCCAAAAAGGCCAGAGTGCAAAAATTGAGTTTCCGGAAACCAATTATTACCTGCCTTTAATTAATGCCTTGCTGAAGATTGAAGTAAAAAACCTGCAAGATTGTTGGGCGGCTTTTATTCAGGCAGAGGCTTTGGCTAATCGTCAGGCCGCCTCTAGCGGCTTGTTTATTAGTGGTTCGGGCGGTTTATTAAATCAAGGAGTGGCGACTTTGATTTGCGAGGAGATTTTAGCGGCATTAGCCGTGTTAAATCAGGTTCATCCTAAAGAGGGATCGGGCTTTATTCCGGATAAAATTTTGCGTTCACTGGGGCTGCAATTAGTGGACGGTAGGATCGCCGGAATTGCGGTAATTTTGGGCCCGGCCAAGGATGAACTTTCGGCGGTAGAATTAATCCGTGATTTTCAATCCAAGAGTATTGTCAGCCTTCTGGCAGGCAATATTAAGGGAATTGTTTTTAAACAGCAACTTCAAAATCAAGGGATTCAATTAGGTTTAGAAAATTACATCGTGGCATTAGGAGATGATTATCTTTCGGCGATTTATGCGGTTAATTTTGCCGTTCGTGCTCCCTTAATTTACGGTGGTAATAAGCCCGGGCAGTGGGAAGAGATAGCTAACTATATCCGCAATCGTGTTCCGGCGTTTGTCCTTTTACTTGGCCATGTGGATGAACTTTTAGTTGCTACCGGTTTAGGGGCATTGGCTTTTGGCTTGCCTATAATTACGGATTTGGAGGTGCCGCAATTAGGTAAGATTGATACTACTCTATTTGAGGCTTTAGTCACGGAGCAGGATTATCGGAAATTACCTTCTAAATGTATTTTGACGCGGGGGATTAAAGTTAAAATGTCAGAAGTGGCTGTTCCTGTGCCCTATGCTGCTGCTTTTGAAGGGGAGCGTGTGCGTAAGGAGCAATTAGCGGTTGAGTTTGGAGGTAAGGCCAGCGCGGCGATTGAGTTTTTAAATTCTTGCGATGAGGCCAGTATTACTGATGGTAGCGTGGAATTAATTGGCCCGGATATTGATCAGTTGCCGGCAGGGTCTAAAGCTTTACCTTTGGCGATAGTGGTGGATGTTTTTGGGCGTAAAATGCAAAAAGATTTTGAGCCGATATTAGAGAGGCAAATCCATCGTTTTATTAACTATTGTATGGGCCTGATGCATATGGGTCAGCGCGATATGGTTTGGATTAGAATATCCCAGGATGCTTATAATAAAAATTTCCGCTTGGCGCATCTGGGGGCCATTTTACATGCGATGTTGCATGCGGAGTACAGTGCGATTGTGGATAAAGTGCAGATTAAGCTCTATACCCATCAGGAGGATGTGGCAAATATTTTACTCCAAGCGCGACAAATATATCGTCAACGCGATGAGCGCTTAGCTGGTATGACGGATGAAAGCGTGGATACGTTTTATTCCTGTTTATTATGTCAATCTTTTGCTCCTAATCATGTTTGCGTGGTTACTCCGGAGCGTTTAGGTTTATGCGGGGCATATTCCTGGCTGGATGCCAAGGCTTCTTTTGAGATTATCCCGACTGGCCCTAATCAGCCTATTTTTAAAGGTAATCTTTTGGATGCCCGGCTTGGCCAATGGGATAATATAAATGCCTTTGTGC
>JAZDEW010000061.1:0-20092 GCA_043808425.1 Candidatus Omnitrophota bacterium | reverse complement strand
CGCGGATCATATCTTTACGGGCCATTTCATCCCCTTTGCGGACTTTTTTATTTAAGTCAACTTCCTGCTTGGCAGTTAAAAGCGGGATTAACCGGACTTCTTTAAGGTATGTTTTTAGGGCTTCCATGTTTTACTCCGAGTTAATGAGGTCATAGCTTATAGAATAGAAAAAGTGTTTATGGTCGATGGACGATAGTCGATGGACGATAAAAATAAAGCATTTTTTCCCTTTTTTATCGACCATAGACTATAGACTATCGACTATTTATTTCTTCTTCTCTCTCAACACCGCTTGCGCGGCGGCTAATTTCGCGATGGGGACCCGAAATGGCGAACAGCTGACATAATCCATGCCAATATTGTGGCAGAACTCTACGGATTTAGGCTCACCGCCGTGCTCTCCGCAGATACCCACTTCCAGGTTCTTGTTGGTGGCGCGTCCGCGTTTAATTCCCATTTTGATTAATTCGCCGATTCCTTCCTGATCAATACTTTGAAAGGGGTCTTCCGCTAAAATACCTTTCTTCACATATTCCGGCAAAAATCCGCCGATATCATCCCGGGAAAATCCAAAACCCATCTGGGTCATGTCATTGGTGCCAAAGGAGAAGAATTTAGCCAGGGTAGCCAGTTTATCCGCCACAAACGCTGCCCGGGGGATCTCAATCATTGTTCCCAATAAATGTTTTATTTTCTTTAGCCCGTATTTGGCTAAGACTTCCTGATATATTTTATCGGCAATGGCAAATTGGTCGGCTAATTCTTTGACGTCACAAACCACCGGGATCATAATTTCCGGGTAAGGCTTTTTGCCTTCCTTAACTAATTCTGCCGCGGCTTCTAAAATGGCGCGAATTTGCATCGCGCTTACTTCCGGATAAGTTACGCCCAGGCGTACGCCGCGGTGCCCCATCATCGGATTTGATTCGTGTAAACCTTCGGCTCTTTTAGTGAGCTCTTGCATATCGATATTTAAATCTTGAGCTAATTGTTCCAGCTTGGCTTGCTCACGGGGCACAAATTCATGCAGCGGCGGGTCCAATAGGCGAATGACTACCGGAAAACCATCCATAGCCGCGATCGTTCCTTTGATATCTTTTTTTACAAACGGAAATAATTCATCTAAGGCCACCTGTCTTTCTTCGAGAGTTTTTGAAACAATCATTTTACGTAACAGAAATAAAGGCTGATCTGAGCCCTTGCCGTAGAACATATGTTCGGTACGGAAAAGCCCGATACCCTCGGCTCCGAATTGCAGGGCTTTTTGAGCGTCTTGCGGGGTATCACCGTTAGCGCGTACGCCTAATTTCTTTATTCCGTCGCACATTTTCAAAAACTCCGAAAGGATCATATTTTCCTCAGAGACGTCTATCATCGGAAGCTGGCCTTCATAGACATTACCTTTGGTGCCGTTTAAAGTGATCCAATCCCCTTCTTTTAAGGTGACGCCTTCAACCTGCACGGTTTTATTATCCAGGTCAACATGCATCGCGGTGCATCCAACAACGCAGCATTTACCCCAGCCGCGGGCCACTAAAGCCGCGTGTGAAGTCATTCCGCCGCGGGCAGTAAGAATCGCCTGAGCCGCGCGCATACCTTCCACATCTTCCGGATTAGTTTCTTCACGCACGAGAATTACTTTTTTGCCGGTTTTTGTCCATTCTACCGCGTCATGAGAAGAAAAAACAATCTGTCCGCAAGCGCCACCCGGGCCCGCCGGCAGGCCTTTAGCAAAAGGCTTAATCGTATTTTCAGTTTTAGGGTCAATAATCGGATGTAACAACTCATCGAGCTGCCCCGGAGTCACGCGCATTACCGCCTGTTCCTTCTTGATCATTTTTTCCTTAACCATATCTACGGCCATGCGTACGGCCGCCGGGCCGTTACGTTTACCTACGCGGCACTGCAGCATAAAGAGCTTCCCTTTTTCAATCGTAAACTCGATATCTTGCATATCATGGTAATGCTTTTCAAGGCGGTTCTGGATGGCGTAGAGCTCTTTGTAAATTTTTGGCATGGCTTTTTCCAGAGTGAGCAGTTTTTTATTATGGCTGCTGGTGGAATATTCATTAATCGGAGCGGGCGTGCGAATGCCGGCGACCACGTCTTCACCTTGAGCGTTAATTAAATATTCACCGTAGAAATTATTTTCACCATTTCCCGGATTTCGCGTAAAGGCAACTCCGGTGGCGGAATCATCTCCCATATTTCCAAAAACCATAGTTTGCACATTTACGGCTGTGCCCCAGGCATCCGGAATGTTTTCAATCCGACGATAACTAACCGCGCGCTTTCCGTTCCAGGAAGAAAATACCGCGCCAATGCCGCCCCAGAGCTGTTCAAGCGGCTCATCGGGAAACTCTTTACCTAAAATACTTTTAATTTTTATTTTAAATTGCGCGCAGAGTTTTTTTAGATCATCCGCGTTTAAATCGGTGTCGCTGGCGCAGCCTCTTTCGTTTTTCATTTCCAGCATGATTTTTTCCAGCTGCTTGCGGATACCCTCTTCACCTTTAGGTTCGATGCCGGCAGCCTTTTCCATGACGACATCAGAATACATCATAATTAAGCGCCGATAAGCATCGTAAACAAAACGGCTGTTTCCAGCGCTTTGTTTAATCAGTCCGGGAATGGATTTTGTTGTAAGTCCAATATTCAGAACGGTTTCCATCATACCAGGCATTGATTTTCTGGCGCCGCTGCGCACAGAAAATAATAAGGGATTCTGGCTATCGCCAAATTTCTTGCCCATTAATTTTTCTACTTTTTCCAAAGCAGCCAGCAGCTGGCCTTTTAATTCTTTGGGATATCTATTTTTATTCTGATAATAATACGCGCAGGCCTCTGTAGTACAGGTAAAACCCGCGGGCACAGGGAGAAGTAAATTTTTATTTCCGGCCATCTCCGCGAGATTAGCGCCTTTTCCGCCCAAGAGGTTCTTCATACTTTCATTGCCTTCACCTTTTCCTCCGCCAAAACTGTAAATATATTTCTTTGCCATTACTTTTAACCTTCCCTTTCTTTTTTAGCTATTAGCCGTCCACTCCCTTTATTTTTATCGACTATAGACTATCGACCATCGACTAATTATTTCTTCTTTACTATCAGCTATGACCTATCAGCTAACACCTTTCTTCAACAGATACTCTTTAATCCCATCCACCCCAATTCGCTCCTGCAACATTGTATCCCGATCGCGTACGGTAACCTGTTTATCTTCCAATGTCTGCACATCCACGGTTACACAGTAGAGCGTGCCGACCTCGTCTTGCCGCCGGTAGAGCTTACCAATGGAACCGGTATCGTCGTAAATGGCGGTAAATGATTTTTTTAAATCCCGGGAAATTTTTTTCGCTAATTCCACTATTTCCGGCCGGTTGCGCAAAAGCGGCAGAATAGCTACCTTTGTCGGGGCCAAATCCTTATTTAGCTTTAAGACCACGCGGGTATCTTCTCTTACTTTTTCCTCATGATAGGCGTCAACTAATATTGCCAAAACGCTTCTATCTACCCCGCCCGAAGGCTCAATTATATAGGGAAAGAACCTTTCATTTTTCTGGTCGTCAAAATAAACCAGGTCCTTACCGCTAGACTTAGAATGTTGCTTAAGGTCAAAGTCCGCGCGGTTAGCAATGCCTTCTAACTCGCTCCAGCCAAACGGAAAATTATATTCTATATCCGTGCAGCCTTTAGCATAATGAGCCAGCTCATTACGCGCGTGTTCACGTTTGCGCAAATTTTCTTTTTTTATTCCTTGGCTTAAATACCAATTAAACCTCTCTTGAACCCATTCTGAATAAATTCTATCCGCGTCTTCAGGGCGGCAAAAATATTCAACTTCCATTTGCTCAAATTCGCGGGTGCGGAAAGTAAAGTTTCCCGGAGTAATTTCATTGCGGAATGATTTACCAATTTGCGCTAAACCAAAAGGAAGCTTAGGGTGGCGAGAGTCTAGAATATTTTGAAAGTTTACAAATATGCCTTGAGCGGTTTCAGGGCGTAAATATACTTTTTGCGCTGTTTCTTTATTGGGGCCAAATAAAGTCTCAAGCATTAAATTTGCTGACATTGATTTTTCCGGTAACTCATTTCCGCAATTTGGACAGGGTATCTTAGCTATCCCATCCCGCGAACAAGCTATTCTCCCGATATAAGTTTTAAAATCAAAATCTACTCCACCGAATTTTTGATGAAGATCCGCCATCCAAGAAATAGTTACTTCAGGTTCTTTAACGAGATTTAAATTTGGAGCTAATTTTTTACCTTCTTTTTTAGCCCATTTTAGCATAAAACTGCTATCTTTTTCACCCATCATTGTATCTTTGAGTGAAGTAAACCATAAGCAATTCCAAATCTCATCCCAAATTTTATCAGATTTAAAGAACTGTAAACAAGCAGTGCATTTTACAAAAGGATCATTAAAGTTCTTAAGATGGCCGCTTGCTTCCCAGACTTGAGGGTGCATAAGAATTGCCGTATCAATACCAAAGATATCATTTCTTTCATAGACACAGGCTTTCCACCAGGCGCGTTTAAGGTTATTTTTTAACTCCACTCCATAAGGGCCATAGTCCCAGGTGTTGGCCAGCCCGCCATAAATTTCGCTGCCCTGGAAAATAAACCCCCGGCGCTTACATAAAGAAACAATTTTATCCATCAAATTTTCCGCCATAGTTTTATACTTTTAGCATAATCCGGCTAAAAAAGCAAGTTAAATCCGCTCCGCGCCATTAATTAACCGGTTTAAGCGTGGAGAGAATGGTAAATACATTATTTAAATCCAGGACCGCGCCGATATCTTTGATATATACTTTATAGAAATTCCCATCGGCATCGGAAACATTGCAATCAAAATAGTTATTCGGTTTAGCCATGGAGTAATTAATGAAACCTTTTAAATTATGAATCTGGAATTTAATCATTTTGGCTGTGCTTTGGTTGCCGATATCCGGAGTAAATACGCTTTTCATAATCAGGAAGAAAGCGTCGGTGATATTACTTACCTGTTCCAAATGAGCGTACATCAGGCGGCGGATAAATTCATAATTGTCCGACACCCCTTGTTTTCGCGCATCCGGATAAAGCTTAATAAACCCACCCGGTTCCTGAAAGAGCAGATAAATAACCGCTTTATTCTTATCCTGCCTTTTTTTATAATACGGCCGCTTGATGAGCTCTTGAACCAAGGCAAAGCCTTTAGGCGCGCAAATCGACATTTTCGGGAACACCTGCGGTACTAAGGCCTGTCGGTATTCCTTATTAATTTCGGGAATAAATATTTCTTCTTTCGGCTGCATGCAGAGGATCGGGGTAGTTTTACAGCTTCCGATACCATAGCTGATATATTGCCTTAAAATATTCGGCCCGCCAAATTTGATAACGAATGCCAGGCCAAGAATTAATAAAATCGCGCGGCTAAAAATTTTGTTAAAACGCTTAGTGGCCATTGATTTTTTTTAGCTCCTCCTCTTTGATCGTAAAAGAATGCGCGGGGGAAGGAAATTTTTCCCGCAGGACCTCGTTTTTAAAATTGCAAACAGCCTCCAATATCAAAGGCGAAAGGTTAGCGTATTTTTTAACAAATTTTGGCGTATAGCGGTCAAACAGGCCCAGCAGGTCATTGATTACCATGACTTGCCCGTCACAATGAACTCCGGCACCAATTCCAATAGTCGGAATTTTTATTTTTTTAGTAATCAGCTGGGCAATTTTATCCGGCAGGCATTCTAAAACAATGGCAAAGCACCCTATTTTTTCCAACTGTACGGCTTGGTCAATTAAACGAGCAGCAGCCGGGGCGTCTTTTCCCTGACATTTAAAACCGCCGATTTTATTCGCGGTCTGCGGGGTCAATCCGATATGTCCCATGAGCGGGATTTGCGCCCGGATAATTTGCGCGCTAACCTGCAGGCAATGATCAAACCACTCTAGCTTTACTCCCTGGCAGCCGGCCTCGGTAATAAATCTTTGGGCATTATGCAGACAATCATCGGGGTTAATCTGGTAAGAGCTATAGGGCAGATCACCGATGAGCAGGGCATTTTTTACGGCCCGCCTTACGGCCTTGGCGTGGTGCAGCATTTCCGGCATTCCCACCTGAGTCGTAGATTCCAGCCCCAGCACTACATTTGCCAAAGAGTCACCGACTAAAATTATATCAATTCCGGCTTTATCCACCAGGCTAGCCATGGGGTAATCATAGGCCGTGAGCATAGTAATCTTACGCCGGCCTTTTAAATTTTTAATTTCGTTTATATCCATAGAAGGTTTTATTTAATAAATACGGTAAAAAACAGAAACAGAGACAGCAAGATCATCGCCACGATGATGAGGATGGTGCAAAAATTATAAAACTTAGAGTTGACGTACTCACCCATCAGCCTTTTATTATTTACCAAAAGCAGCATGAAGATCAATACAAAAGGAAGCAGAATACCATTAGTGGCCTGAGAAATAAGCATAATCGGGACGAGCTTAACCCCCGGTATTAAGATTACCGCGGCGCCAATGATAATAATGGCCGTATATAAACTATAAAATTGCGGCGCCTCTCTAAAAGTGCGGTTGACCCCAATCTCCCAGCCCATTCCTTCGCATACCGAATAGGCGGTAGATAACGGTAGAATACAGGCCGAAAACACTGAGGCATTTAGCAGCCCAAAGGCAAAAAGATAAAAACAATATTGTCCGGCTAATGGCCTTAGGGCTAAGGCCGCGTCTTTGGCTGTTTCAATCCGGATACCATTAACAAAAAGGGTGTTGGCGCAGACGATAATAATAAAGATGGCGATAATATTGACGACGAAAGCGCCAATAATCACATCTAAGCGGCAGTATTTATAATTTTCAATCTTAATGCCCTTCTCGACTATCGAAGATTGCTGGTAAAATTGCATCCAGGGGGCAATCGTGGTGCCTACCACTCCGATGAGCATAAAAACATAGGCTTTATCAAACTGAAAATTTGGATGAACAGAGCTTTTGGCGATTAAATTCCAGTCAGGCTTAGAGAGAAATCCGGAAACGATATAGCAAACATAAAATAAACAGGCAACCAAAAACACCTTCTCTACTGATTTATAGGTGCCCTTGACAATCAGCCACCAGACAAATAACGCGCAGACCGGTACCAGGAGATATTTGCTGATGCCAAAAAGTTCAGCGCTGGCGGCAATGCCGGCAAATTCTGAAATCGTGTTAAAGATATTCGAAAGTATTAAAATTGTCATCGCGTAAAAAGTGACCCGCACGCCGAACTCTTCACGAATCAAATCTGCCAGGCCTTTGCCGGTAACTACCGCCATCCGGCTGCACATCTCCTGAATGATCACCAGGGCAATAATAATCGGAATAAACGACCAGATCAGGGCATAACCAAAGTGTGCCCCGGCTACGGAGTAAGTAGCAATTCCGCCGGCGTCATTATCCACGTTGGCCGTGATAATTCCCGGGCCCATGACCGAAAGAAAAATTAAGATTTTTGCCCAAAAAGTTTTTAGATTTTTCATGTTTTTTGCATAATTTTAATTCTTTTAAGGCGGCGCCAGGCAAAAGCAATCAACTGGCTCAAGATATCATCAACGGTGATAATTCCCTGCAAGACCTTATTTTCATCGACTACGGGGATAGCAAAATATTTGTATTTTTCCATTAAGTAAGCAACCTCTTTAACGCTTGAATCTAAATACACGGAATATGCCTTAGGAAGCGCGGAGTTTTGAATTGGGTCGCCAGGGTTAGCCAGAATAAGCCGGCGAAAATTAGTGGTCGAGATTAAATGCTGGGTTTCATCAATAATATAAATAATCTGCACTGGCTCGGATTTAAATATACGCGCCCGTATTTGATCCAAGGCTGCCTGCACCAGGGTATCTTTAGTAAAAGCGATGTATTCAGTAGTCATCAGGCCGCCGGCAGAATCACTGGAATAACCTAAAAGCTGCGAAAGGCGCTTGGAGTATTTATTTTCAATTAAGTTTAGAATGTGTTTGATTTTTTCCCTGGGTAATTTTTCCAAAAAATCGGTGGCTTCATCTGAAGGGATATTATTAAGTAATTCAGCAATTTCTAAATCGCTCATTTCATCAAGCAGCGAGGCTTGGGTTTTAAAATCAATATTGGTAAAGATTTTTGTTTTATTCGCTAAATTCAATGATTTAAAAAGCGCGATCTGATGGTTGATATTTAAATCCAGGAAAATGTCTCCTAAGTCCGCTGCCGGTATGCTGGCGAAATTTTTTTGGGGAAGGTCCACCTTGATCGTCATGCTGACAGGATTAATCGTCAGCGGCTGAATATATTTCCAGGAGATTAAGTGTTCGTTTTTCAGATATCTGGCCTGAGGATTAAATAGCTTTACGATTAAGTCGATAATGTTTTCAAACCCCATCCGCCGCATGAGGCCGCGGCTTCCAATATCAACGTGAGCGATCATTAAGGCATGGTCAACAACTAAAAGCTGGATATCATTCACGCGGATAACTTTATGGTTATAGGTATCTACTACTTGCTGATCGAGTATATCCCGCCTTAGATTAAATTCTTTTTTTTCATCGTGGGCCTGGCTGAAATCTATCGCTAATGCTTCTGTTTTTAACTGCGCCCCTTCCTTATCGATCTTTTCAATATCCGGCCAATTAATCATGGCATATTCGCGATTGGGAAAACCTTTGCGAATAATTAAGGCGGCAGAAAGCGGGTATACTTGAGAAGATTTTACCACCAGATCATAAATCTCTCCTACTTCTTTCGCGTTTTTATCCAGTACCGGCTGGCCCATCAGCTCAGAAAAGAAAATAAACATTTTCGCCGCGGAAATATTTATATTATTTGATTGCTTGAATAGATTCATGAATATATTTAGTTTATTGCTGTCCAAATTAGTGTCATTGCGGGCGAAGCGAAGCAATCTCTCTGACGGGATTGCTTGCCTGACGGCAATCAGGCTTCGGGCACTTCCTGCCTGCCGGCAGGCAGGCGTGCCTCGCAATGACACTTTTGAATTTTACCATATTATTTTTTTTCTGTAAAATAATTTTATCTTTTCACCCGCAGCAGATAATAAATTAAGGAAATAGACCAACCGATGATTAAAAATGCCACTAAATACCAGCGTGTTTTTACGCTATAGGCCATTGGTTTATGGCGCTGATTGCGCGTAGCTGGATTCAATGGTTTTAATCAGATCCAGAAGAAACTTATTCGTGGGCACTTCAATGCCCAGCTCTTGCGCCAGCCGCACAATCACGCCATTAATGAACTCTACTTCCGTGTGTTTTTTTCTTAATACGTCTTGAAGCATGGAGGAAAAATTATCTTGCGTGCCTTCACAAACCGCTTCCACTTTAGCCAGCGGGTCATCAAAAATTAATTTTATACGTTTCCTTTTGGCAATCCGCGCGGCTTCAGTGACGGCATCTCTTAAGATTCTTTTGGTGCCTTCATATTCTATAAGTTTTCCATTCGGCAGGCGCGTAATTGCGGATAGGGCGTTAATTCCCACATTGATAATTAATTTGCTCCAGAGCAGGCTTTTTATGTCG
Organism: Candidatus Omnitrophota bacterium; assembly: GCA_043808425.1. Classification (GTDB taxonomy): domain Bacteria; phylum Omnitrophota; class Gorgyraeia; order Gygaellales; family Profunditerraquicolaceae; genus UBA6249. The sequence continues at coordinate 10,550 of JAZDEW010000061.1, read as the reverse complement.
CGTGACATTTTGCATTCAAAGCCGGCCTTATTAAAGATCTCGCGAATAGCGCGCATTTGCACCGGAGTTTTACCGTCGATTGCCCCAATAATCGTCTCTCCGCGCCCAGCGTGATGTATTTTACCAATATCGATTAAAGTCGCGCCTTCATTGGTTACCCCGGCGATAACCCTCTCTTCTCCGACTAACTCAGAGATGACTTCAATATTACCGATTCCGTTTTGCAGGGTTAATATTTTGGTTTCCGGCCCTAAAAGCGGCTTAATCTGCTCAACAGTCAATTTGGTATGGAATGATTTTACGCAGATAAGTATTAAATCCGCCTTCCCAATATCCTGATTGCTAGAGGTAGCTTTTACCTTGATCTGCCAAGAACCGCTTTCTCCTTCCAGAGAAATCCCCCGCTCATTAATTTTAGCTGCCCGCTCCTTATTATTATCTAATAGCCAAATTTCTTCTTTCGATTTAGCTAGATAGGCAGCAAAAAGACACCCAATTGCCCCGGGCCCCACCACCACAATTTTCATCTACCCTCCTCATTTTTCCCCAGCCTCTCCGCCTCTGGCGGAATCCGCCACAGGCGTGACCGGCGCTTGGGGAAAAAAGACCCTCAAGCTCCCATTCCTGTTTTTTTTAAAATGTTAAACCAATTGAGATACCCTCCCCTTGCCCCTCTCACAAGGGGAGGGGTGAATACCATACTTAAGCCTCCGGCGGTTTGGGGAAAAATTAAAATTATTCTATCCTACGGGAACCTCTAATTTATTAATTAATTTCTGAGACTTTAGTTCTTGGCCAAGATGAAAATTCAAAAAAGCATTTAAAATCAATCCCAATTCTTTTTTAATCAAAGGATTCATGCCTAAGCTTAAGCTGCTGTTAAAGCTATTTTTTTCAATATGTAAAACCGTGGCAATGGTACCCCGGAATATTGAGCGGCTGCCAGGGTCTTTGGGCATACAGTGCGGACAAAGCAGCCCGCCCAAGGAAAGGCTAAACTTAGACTGCCCCATAATTTTATCTAAGCAGCAAACACAGGAATCAAAATGCGGCTTAAACCCTGAAAGGCTGAGCATTTTAATTTTAAAAATAGTGGCTATTTTTTCCGGGCTATAGTTAGTCTCTAATTCTTTAAGGCTGGCTAAGGTTAAATCAAAGATCTCTTCATTTTTATCTTCCAGCTGCATGATGGAGCTAACCAGCTCCATCATGAAACCCGCGGTAGTGGTTCTTTCAATATTTTGCCTGATCCGGGTAAAATTGTCCAGCTTATCCGCTTGACTGACTAAATGGTAGCAAGAGCGCGTTTTCCGATAAAAAATAATTTCATTTAATGAAAAGGTCTCTAAATTTGAAGCGAATTTTTTCGGGTCAGCGCGGATGCCTTTAAGTATTCCGCGTATCTTGCCAAACTCCTTGGTGTAAAAATCCACGATTAAAGAAGTCTCCCGCAGGTCTCGCTTATTTAAAATTACCCCTAAAGCCCGATCAATAGACATAGCAGCTTTCTTTTTTACGCATCAGTTTTTTTTGCCGCAAAGTTCGATCCCTAAACCCAAGAATGTGCAATATACCGTGTACCACATAAAGGGATAATTCATAATCCGCGGTAGTTCTAAAGTAACGCGCCTGTTTTAAAGCCTCCGGCGCTGAAATAATAATATCCGCCAAAATAACGTTTTTTTCTTTTTTATCGCTCAGATTAAAAGCCAAAACATCCGTTGGTTCATTGATTTTAAGGAACCGGGCGTTTAATTTTTTAATCCGCGGGTTATCTACAAAACAAATATTAATCCATCCGGTTTTTTTTACTCTCTCGCCCTTTAGCACCCTCTGGATTAATTTTTTTATTTTTTCGGCTCGAAAAGGAACCTTTTTTTGCAGGTTCTGGAGATTTATTTCCATAATAGTTGAATATTTATAGGGTGCGGGGGCCACCCTTGACTTTTTAAGAGTAACTAACCCGGCTATGATATATGCCGTTTAATGTTTTGCTAAAGACGCTGGATATTTTTTCGATATCTTTTAGAGTAAGCTCGCATTCATCGAGCTGCCCATCGATAAATTTATTGTTAATTACTTTGCGTACTGTTTCTTCAATCTTGTCCGGAACAGGATCTTTTAAATTACGCGTGGCCGCTTCCACGGAATCCGCTAATAATACGATAGCGATTTCTTTGGTTTCCGGTTTTGGCCCGGGATAGCGGAAACCCTCTTCGGATATCTGCTGGTCTTCTTCTTTTCCTTCTAGCGCTCGGCGGTAAAAATAATAAACCAGGCTATTGCCATGGTGCTGCTGGATAAAATCCCAAAGTACCGGGCTTAAGGAGTACTTTTTAGCCAGCTCTAAACCTTCCTTAATATGGTTCATAATAATCAGCTTACTCATGGTCGGAGTAAGTTCGTCATGAATATTTTTTTTAATCTCTTGATTCTCAATAAAGTACTCTGGTTTTTTTAGTTTACCGATATCATGGTAATAGGCGCCAATTCTCGCTAAAAGTCCGTTAGCCCCTATGGCGCTGCAAGCGGTATCCGAAAGATTGCCCACGACCAGGCTGTGCTGATAAGTGCCCGGAGCTTCCAGCGCCATGCGTTGTAAGGCCGGATGGTCAGGGTCGGCAAGTTCTAATAAACTGATATTGGTTACGGTTTGTAAAATATATTCAAATAGCGGTAAGACCCCTAAAGTAATAATCCCGGAAAGTAAGCCATTAATTAAAATTATTAAATATCTTTGCGGGAAATTGATTCGAAAATGCTCCAGGAGGATTAGTCCAACTAATTGCAAAATACCGGCCACAACCCCTGCTCGAATAATCTGAGAACGTTTACGGGCTTGATTGGCCAATAGGATGGCGCAGGCGCATGAGGTCATAAGAATAAACCCGGCTTTAAACGGCTCCGGGTACAAAAAGGCCAAAGAGATACAGGTTGCCCAAGATAAAAAATAAGCAATCTCTAAATTATTAAAAAGTAAAACGCTGAGCATGGGAATAATCGCCACAGGGATAAAATAAAAAGCTAGCCCTTGTCTTAATAAATAATAACCCAGGCAGAAAGAAATCAGAAAAAGAAAGCTCAAGGTCGCCAGTCTGGTATTTTTAATGGCAGCAAAATTTTTGTAAAAACATAAATAAAGCAGAATTAAAAAGAATGGAATACCCGGATTTAGGCGTATAGCATAACTAAATAAAAACATAAAAATACATACTCCGGCCGGAAAAAGGTTGGTTTTATTAAACAGTTTTTTCATATGCTTGAATTATTCTTTGTACCAGCGAGTGCCGGACGACATCAGAGCCGCTAAAGTAAATAAATTTAATTCCTTCAATGTCTTTAAGAATCTCCTGTGCTTGCAACAGGCCCAGAGGCTTGGCTCCGGGTAAGTCACTCTGGGTTATATCCCCGGTAATTACGGCTTTAGAATCAAATCCCAGCCGGGTTAAAAACATCTTCATTTGTTCCGCCGTACAGTTTTGCGCTTCATCTAAAATAATAAAAGCATCATTTAGCGTTCTGCCTCTCATATACGCAAGCGGGGCTACCTCGATTATGCCGGTTTCAATATAATTTTCAATGCGCCCTGTCTCCATCATGTCATATAGAGCATCATAAAGCGGCCTTAAGTACGGCGAGATTTTAGCCTCAAGGTCCCCGGGAAGAAACCCGAGAGATTCTCCCGCCTCAATAGCCGGCCGGGTTAAAATAATGCGGCGCACTTCCTGTTTTTTTAACGCCTCCACCGCGCAAGCCATCGCTAGATAGGTTTTGCCCGTTCCGGCCGGGCCAATGCCAAAAACAATATCATGCCTTTGGATGGCTTCCACATATTCGCTTTGACCGATAGTTTTGGGGCCAATTTGCTTACCCGCGCAAGAACGGATAATTCCGGTGTTTAATTGCTCTAAGGATAGAGATTTGTTACTTTTTTTTAGATTAGAAATTAAATAGGCAAGATCGGCCTGGCCGATTTCGGCGCTGCCTGAACGCAAGCCGGCGAGCAGATATTCTATGAGCTGGCCGGCTTTATTAATATTGGCGGCGCTGCCGCTTATTTTTAAATGTTCACCACGTAAGGTTAGCTTTACCTTAAATTCTTTTTCAATGCTTTTAAGATGGGCGTCTTGGGCCCCTAAAAGCCCTTGTGTTTCTTTTTGGGATTCAAAACGAATTATCTTATCCATAATGAAACTTAAGAATTATCCCGGCCACTTGAGGCAGCCAGGATAATTCCGCGTTAAATTTTTAATGATTACTTAAGATTCTCCGCGGGTTCCAGCATTTTCTGCTTCTGCTTGTTTATCTTAAGGCCAAAAGGGATATTTAAAATTTGTCCGGGATAAAGCTTATCCGGCCCGCGTAAAACATCCTTATTCGCTTCATAAATCTTCATCCAGCTTTTAGTTGTTCCGTAAAATTTTTTAGAGATTTTTTGTAAAGTATCATTTTTAGTGACCGTATATTTTTCAAAACTCAAATTTGCTTTTTTGGCCTGTATCGGCTGGAATATTTCGGATTTCTCAATGCTTTCGACGGAAAGCGGCGTAGTGTCCGGGTAGCTAGCTTGAGTTTTACTCTTGGATGACCCTAGCTCTATTTCAAAAACTCTGGTAGTGCGGGTAGTTTTTCGTTCTTTGGGTTCCGGAGCCTTCCCCATAATGTAGCCACGGTTGCCTGAGGTTGAACTGAGCTCTTGATCAACCCGATCACGCGTTAAATTGTAGGTTCTGGCCACGCATCCGGATAGCGCCAGGGTAGATATTAATACGCAAATTCCCGCTAGTCTAAATCTGTTCATTTTATTTCCCTCCTTATTTTATCCGTTATTCATGAAGCTAATAAATTAATCCTTTGCTTTGCGGGCAAGGGGGCTCTCTTTAATTATTAGGCCCAATTCTTTTAATTGTTTATCTTTAACCTCCGAAGGCGCGCTAGTTAATGGACAAAATGAGCTGGAGTTCTTGGGAAAGGTAATTACCTCGCGGATGCTTGACTCTCCCGCGAGTATCGTCAAGAGCCGGTCTAACCCAAAAGCCACTCCTCCGTGTGGCGGCGCGCCGAACTGAAAAGCCTCCAGGAGAAAACCAAAGCGTTTCTGAACTTCTTCTTTCTCCAAGCCGATAATATTAAAAATCTTTTCCTGAAGCTCCTGGCGATGAATTCTGATCGAGCCTGAACCCAGTTCGGTCCCATTAACCACTAAATCATAGGAGCGGGATTTAACTTTATCCGGGGCCAGATCTAAGTTTTCCAAATCTTCGGCGGCTGGTAAAGTGAAAGGATGGTGCTCGCTCTCCCAGTGATTTTCTTCAGTATTAAATTTAAAAAGAGGAAAATCTACCACCCAACAAAAAGCAAAATCAATTTTTAACTGTTCCCGTAAATCGGGCTTGTCGCATTTATATTTTTCCATCGCATCCTTATAGCTGATGCGCGTAAAAGGCACGGGCAGATCGATATTTTTTAATTCTTTGAAAATCAGTTTCATTAGGCCTTCAGTTAAGCTAAAGATATCTTCTTCATCAATAAATGACATTTCAATATCTAGCTGGGTAAATTCCGGCTGACGGTCAGCGCGCAGATCCTCATCCCGAAAACACTTAGCGATCTGATAATATTTTTCAATCCCGGCAACCATAAGTATCTGCTTGAATAATTGCGGAGATTGAGGCAGGGCAAAAAATTGGCCAGGAATTACCCGCGAGGGAACCAGGTAATCCCGGGCGCCTTCGGGCGTGGATTTAGTAAGAATCGGGGTTTCACATTCAATAAAATCCTTGGCCCCCAAATAGAAGCGAATAATTTTATAAAGGTTGCTTCTTAAAAGCAGATTATTAAAAACCTTGGTTCTCCTTAAATCCAGATAGCGATATTTAAGGCGAATCTCTTCGGTTATTTCAATATCATCTTGAATTTCAAAGGGCGGGGTATTACTGGGATTCAATATTTCCAGCTCTTGCGCTAAAATTTCCACTTCTCCGGTAACAAGCCTGGAGTTAATCGTGCCCGCGGGGCGCTTATTAACCAAACCTTTTAATTGAATTACAAATTCGTTTCTTAACTCCTGGGCTAATTTATAAGCCTGGCCGGATTCTTTGGGAATAAAAACGGCCTGGGTAAGGCCGTAACGGTCGCGGATATCAATAAAAATTAACTTACCATGGTCGCGACGATTGGCAACCCAACCGCAAAGGGTAACCGCTTTAGCCGTATCAGAAGTCTTGAGCTCGCCACAAGTATGCGTTCTTAACATTGTTGTAATTCCTCGATTAAATTCTGTATGGCTATTTGCCTCTGCGCGCCGGAAGCCATATCTTTAAGGGTAATTATGTCTTTTTCTAATTCATTATCGCCTAAGATTAAAACAAGAGTCGCGCCGGCATCATTGGCCGCGCGCATTGCCCCTTTTAATGATTTATTTAAATAATCCGTATCCGCGAATATTTTTGCGTTTCTAAGCTGGTTTAATATTTTTATGCCGGCGGATTTCGCGGCAACTCCTAGCGTAATTAAATAAACTAAACTTTTCGGCAAGTTTTGATTTAGGGTATTGGGCACCAAAAGCAGCCTTTCCACCCCGAAAGCAAAACCGATTGCCCCTAACTCCGGCCCGCCTAACTCTTCTACCAAATGATTATAGCGGCCGCCCGCCCCAAGCGCGTCCTGGCTGCCTAAATCGCTATGCGTAATTTCAAAAACTGTGCGGTTGTAGTAGTCCAGGCCGCGCACTAACTGCGCGTCCACTTGAAACAAAATGCCCAAATTGCTTAATCCGTGTTTTAATTCTTCGAAATGCCCCAGGCAATCCGGACAAAGATGGGCTTGCTTAAGGCTAAGTGATTTAATTATTTTTTGACAATCTTTGTTTTTGCAGTCCAGTATTCTTAATACGTTATTTTTTGCTCGTTGCTGGCAATCCGCGCACAGTTGAGGTAATTTCTCTTGTAATTTTTTTTCCAAGGCCGCGCTAAAGGACTGCTTATCTTTCAGGCAACCCAGGCTGTTAATTTTGACCTGGTAACCGGTGATCCCAAAACTTTTTAATAACTGATCCGCTAAGCTGATTATCTCTATATCCAGGCTCGCCAGGCCGGAGCCAATGGCTTCGGCACCAATATGATGAAATTGGCGCAACCTTCCCTTTTGCGGGCGTTCCAAGCGGAACATCGGCCCAATATAATATAATTTTGTAAAACCACGGGTTTTTTCTAAGTTGTTTTCTAAATAACTGCGCACGATGGAAGCCGTTCCTTCCGGGCGCAGCGCGTAAGTATCCTGCTGGTTGTGGATAAGAAACATCTGCTTTTGTACGATCTCCGTAGTGGAGCCCAAGGTACGGTTAAAAAGGGATGCCTCTTCTATTACCGGCGTACGGATTTCCTGATAATTATAGAATGAAAATATTTTACGGGCTGTTGCTTCTACGGTTTGCCAGGAAGATGCCTCTTCGGGTAAAATATCTTTAGTACCGGGGATTCTTTTAAACATGTAAATTTATGCTCAGCAATTAGTAGATTAGCAACCCATTTATTTTGCTATCTAATAGCCGCCTGCTTATTTTATACTTATTTTATCTTTTGTTTCATTTCCAAGCCAGCTTTGAAGACGACCACTTTTCTGGGTGGGACAGGGATAACCTGGTTAGTGCGCGGATTTCTGCCTGTGCGGCTTTTTCTTTGCTTTACTTTAAAAACACCGAAATTACGCAATTCAATTTTTTCACCCCTGATCAAAGCCTCGATAATACAATCAAAAATCCTCTGTACTATTTTTTTAACGTCTACCTGCTTAAGATTGGTTTCATCAGACACTTTTAAGACAATATCTTTTTTGGTCATCTTCTTCCTCCTGTTGCTAAGTATAGTAACAGCAAAAAGTTAGAGTGTCAATAGAAAATTAATTTAATAATGGGCGCCTAAAATAGGGGCCTAAATTACAAAATTGAACAAAGAAACTAAATATAAACGGCGCCTGGCTATAGCAACTCCTCGATGGCTTTTAATAATTCTTCCGTAGAGTTACCTTTTAGCAGAAACCTGTCCGCAATATGCGCGTATAAAGAATTTTCATATCTTTGATATCCGGTATAAATTATAATCTTAGATTTCGGCGAAATAGTTTTAATACAGGAAAGCGTCTCCATGCCGCTCTTTTCCGGCATCATTAAGTCAAGAATTATAATCTCCGGGAGATTCTTTTTTAAATAATATATCAACTCGTAACCGTTATTAACTCCTTGAACAAAATACCCCTTTTCATTTAAGATATCCTTTAGGCTCAGGAAAATATTTAAATTATCGTCAGCGATAACTATTTTAATTTTTTTTGCATGGTTATCCAGGCTTCCTGCTTTTTGATTCTGATATCTCCAAAAATACCTTAACTATCTGGGGATCAAATTGGGTGCCGGCGCCTTCCTTAATAATTCTTAGCGCCTCTTTTTTGCTATAGCCTTTGCGATAGGGCCGGTTTGAAACTAGCGCCTGATAAACATCCGCTATCGCGATAATTCTCGCCCCCAGAGGTATATTTTTCCCTTTAAGCCCGCTGGAATATCCCAGGCCGTCAAATCTCTCATGGTGATGAAGAACGATCGGAACCACTGTGTTTAAAAAATGCACGCTTCTAATTATCCCCGCTCCGATCTGAGGATGGGTTTTTATTTGCCTTAGCTCCTTTTCCGTAAGCTTACCTTTTTTGTGCAAGATTTTATCCGGAATGCCAATCTTACCCAAATCGTGCAACATCGCCGCGTGTTTTAAATTATTGATCTCCTTGTCAGGAAGGTTGAGTTTTTTTCCGATTGCTACAACAATGCTAACCATGTTTTCGCCATGCTCGCTGGTATAATAATCTTTAGTTTCAATGGTTTTAGCGAAAGCGTAGATTGACTCAATTAAAGTCTGATTAACCCTGTTTTTCATCTTGAGCAGTTTCTCTTTCATTTGTTCGATGCTATCTTTTTCATCTTTTTTTATGTCGTTATTTGGTTGTTTTTTGGTTATCTGGGCGAATGTAACTAGCCGGTTGCCGCCCATATCTTTCGCGTTACGCAAAGCCTTATCTACCGAATCTATCAGGGCCATTTCCGTATCCGCGCCATCCTCAGGAAAACTAACCAAGCCCATGCTTATCTTTAATTTTATCTTTTTTTCTTTCGCGTCAAAAACATGTCCGAGTAATTTTTCCAGCAGCCTCTGGGCAAAAATAACCGTCCCTTCACGATTAGTATCAGGCAAGAGGATAAAAAACTCTTCGCCGCCGTAGCGGATGACGATATCATTAGTCCGGGAAGCCCCTTTTAAATACTGCCCTAATTCCTTTAAAATCTGGTCCCCATATTGATGCCCATACACGTCATTTATAGATTTAAAATAATCTACATCGATCATGATTATGGAAAGCGGCAGGATATATCTCTGCGCCCTTTTAAATTCCGACGACAGTCTTTCCTTCAGGTACCGGTAATTGTAAAGGCCGGTAAGCGGATCTTTAACGCTAAGCTCTTTGAGCCTATTTAATAAATCTTTATTGTTAAACATGAGCTCTTTGGTTTCAATGGCTTTTTTAATCGTTATCTTTAACTCATTTATATTAAGGGGTTTTTGCAGATAACTAAACGCGCCTTCGTTTAAAGCGGCGATCGCGTTATCCGCCGAGGCATGCCCGGTAAACACTATAACAGTGGTTTCGCTGTTAGCCTTCTTTAACTCTTTCAACAGGTCTAATCCTGAGCCGTTAGGAAGCTTAAGATCAAGCAGGGTAATGTTATAAAACTTTTTGGCGAGGTTTTCTTTGGCCAGGGCGATATTTCCCACTGTGGTAATTTTATATCCTTCCTCGCTTAAGATATCTTTCAAATTTTCGCATATATTCGCGTCGTCATCCACGATGAGCATTTGAATATTTTTACGCATTTTTCCTCTCTTTTATCGGTAACTGTATTGTCACCATCGCCCCTTTGCCGGTTTTGTTGTTAGTAATATCGATACTGCCATTATGCGCTTCTATGATAACTTTGGAAGCTACAAGGCCTAACCCCATTCCCTTGTTTTTCGTGGAAAAAAACGGATCGAATATCTTTTTTGTGTCTTCTTCTTTTATCCCGGAACCGGTATCTTCAAAAACAATATTCACGCCGTTATCCAGCCGGATTGCCTTTATTATCAAGCTGCCTTTTTCCGTCATCGCTTGCAGGGAATTTAAAATTATATTATTAAAAACACGCGCCAGCTGTATTTCATCCGCTTTCACCGGAGGCAAATCCTTCTCTATCTTAGCCAGGACATTAATTGTATCGGGTATTTGAGCTTTCTTAATAGCGGAAATTAGCAGGGCTTCCAAATTAACGGGCTTGATTTCCAGGAACCTATTCTTCGCGAAACTCGCGATATTATCGATCATCCTTCCGGTCTCCGCGATCTCTTCGGTTAACAGCTTGATCTGTTTTTTTATCTTTTCATCGCCATTTTGCAATTTCATTCCCAGAAAATAAACCGCGTTTTGGATTACGCATAATTCATTCTTAAACTCATGGCTGATTATGG
>JAZDEW010000060.1:0-6244 GCA_043808425.1 Candidatus Omnitrophota bacterium | reverse complement strand
GGCGCGGCCGGGCGGCCTTTTAAGACCTTCCATAATGAATATAGCATGGATTTATATTTAAGAATTGCCCCCGAGCTCTATTTAAAACGCCTCTTAGTGGGTGGCCTTGACCGGGTCTATGAGATTAACCGTTCTTTTCGTAATGAAGGAGTATCTACCCGGCATAATCCGGAGTTTACCATGTTGGAAGTTTATCAGGCTTACGCGGATTATGAAGATATGATTAATTTAACCCAGGATTTGATTTGTCATATTGTACGGGAGGTTTTAGGTAAAGAGGAGCTGATTTATCAGGGCAAGACGCTTGATCTTAAAACTCCCTGGAATAGGCAATCATTTGCCGGGCTGGTTAAAGATAGGTTTGGTATCGAACCGCAGGACGATCCGATGGTAATGTTGAGTAAATTGCAGGCTAAGGGGCTGGCTAAGGATAAAAATCGCTTGAGCCGTTCTCAGATCAATAAGATTGTAGAAGATGCCTTAGAGCAGGATCTGCGGGTTAATCCGACATTTATTACGGATTATTTTACCAGCCTTTGTCCTTTAGCGAAGACTAAAAAAGACAACCCTTTGATCTCTGAGAGGTTTGAACTTTATTTAGCGGGAATGGAAATTGCTAATGCTTATTCTGAGCTAAATGACCCCTTGGAACAACGCCGGCGTTTTGAAGAAGAGATTAAGGAGCTTAATTCCGAGGAAAATAAGAATGTGGATGAAGAGTACCTTCTGGCTTTAGAGCATGGCATGCCTCCGGCCGGAGGACTGGGTATCGGTATTGACCGGCTGGTGATGCTGCTTACGGATCAGCCATCAATCAGAGATGTGATTTTATTTCCTCTCTTACGCTCACAAGAAGAGGAAAAGGCATAATATGTTTTCAGAATTGTGGCTTAGCCAGAGATACTTGAGGGCGGGTAAAAAAGAGAAAATTATTTCGATCACCGCGTTAATTTCTATAGTGGGGATTGCGATTGGGGTAATGGTTTTAATCGTGGTAATTGGGGTGATGAGCGGGTTTAACCGGTTCCTGGAGGATAAAATGGTGGGTACTAACGCCCATCTGTCGCTGGAGTTTTATAATGGCGCCAAGGATCCCGCCGGAATAATTAACAAATTAAAAACTTTTCCTTATGTTCGCGGCGCCTCTCCTTTTGTTGACGGCCAGGCTCTGGTTAAGGACGGAAAATCGATTTTCGGGGTTCAGGTACGGGGTATTGATCCAAAGCTGCAGGCAGAAACATCCAAGATTAATGAATATTTAAAATTAGGCAGCTATGATTTGGTGGCCAATGAAGTGGCCTTAGGTGGCGAGCTTGCTCTGCGTTTGGGCTTAGAGATCGGGGATACGCTGAGCCTGATTTCTCCGGTTACTTTAACGAAAACTGATTTTTTTGTTAAAGGGGTTTTTAATAGCGGAATGTACTTATATGATTCTAATTTGGTTTTGACCAGTATCCGGGGGGCGCAGGATTTTTATAAAATGCCGGGGGTTGTTAGCGGTATTGCTGTTCAGGTTCAGGATGTCTATCAAGTTGAAAATATTAAGGAGAATCTATACCGGGATTTAACGGGTTTTGGCCCTTGTCAGGTGCGCACCTGGATAGACGCGAATAAGAATTTTCTGGAAGCTTTAAAACTAGAGAAGATCGTTATGTTTATTGTGGTTACCATGACTACGGTGGTGGCGGCATTTGGTATCGTCAGCACTTTAATTATGTCGGTGATGAGTCGGATTAAGGATGTCGGTATCTTACGTTCCGTGGGCGCTAAGACTAAGAGCATCCTGCAGATTTTTATTTTTCAGGGTATGGCCATTGGCATCACGGGGATTTTTTTGGGCCTGGCTGCCGGGGTAAGCCTGGCGCTTTCATTGGATAAGGTGGTTGAGTTTATCTCTAAGCTCATCGGTAGAAGCCTGATTCCCAAAGATATTTATTATTTTGACCGGATTCCGGTGAATATTAATATTAGCGATGTGACCTTGATTGTAATTTCTGCTTTAGTGATTACTTTGGTGGCGAGTATTTATCCGGCATATTATGCCAGCCGCATAATTCCTAGCGAGGCGGTTCGGCATGAATAAGGAGGTAATAAAAACCATCTCGATTTGTAAAAGTTACCCGGATCATTTAAATAATCTTGAGGTGTTAAAAGATATAAATTTTACTGTTGCGGCGGGGGAATTTTTAGTCATCCAGGGGCCAAGCGGCGCGGGTAAATCAACACTTTTACATATTTTAGGCGGCCTGGATAATCCAACGCGCGGGGAAGTTTATTTTCAGGGAGCGGATATCTACGCGCTAGACGAGAATAGGCGCTCTGTGATGCGCAATCAGAAAATAGGTTTTGTTTTTCAGTTTTTTCATCTTTTACCGGAATTAAGCGCTTTGGAAAATGTTTTGTTGCCGGTAATTCTGAAATCCTGGTGGGAAAGAAAAAATAGCTTAGCCGCGGCGCTTGAGCTTTTAGAGCGATTAGGATTATCTGCCAGGCTTAAACACCGGCCGGGAGCTTTAAGCGGCGGGGAGCAGCAGAGGGTGGCGATTGCCCGGGCGCTGATTAATCATCCGCAGCTTTTGCTTTGTGATGAGCCCACCGGTAATTTGGATTCGGAAAACGGAAAGAATATTTTGCAGCTTTTAATGGAGCTTAATCAAAGTCAAAAGATTACTATTGTCATGGTTACGCATGACCAGGATATTGCTATTGGGGCAAGCCGGGTTATACATTTGAAAGATGGAGTTATTTTACATTAGTAGATGCTATAAATATGTCATTCTGAAGGAGCGAAGCGACTGAAGAATCTAGATCCTTCGGGCCTTTGGCCCTCAGGATGACGAAAAATAGGGAGGAATTAATGCAGATTTATATTAACGGAAAATTTTATGATAAGGATGACGCTAAGGTTTCAGTGTTTGATCACGGGCTGCTTTATGGGGACGGGGTTTTTGAAGGGATTCGTTCTTATAGCCGGCGCGTGTTTAAATTAAATGAGCATATTGACCGGCTTTTTGAATCTGCTCAGAGCATTATGTTGAAGATTTCTTTAACTAAAGAGCAGCTCATTAAGGCCGTCCTGCAGACGCTCAAGGCGAATAAATTAGATAATGCTTATATTCGCCTGGTGGTTACCCGCGGAGAAGGTGATTTAGGGCTTGATCCGCGTAGATGTAATCAGGGCTCGTCAATTATTATTATTGCCGATAAGATTGCTTTATATCCTCAGGAGCTTTATCGCCATGGCCTGGTGATTATTACCGTGCCGACAGTGCGTAATTTACCGGAAGCGCTAAATCCTCAGATTAAGTCTTTGAATTATTTAAATAATATTTTGGCTAAAATTGAGGCAAGTAACGCCGGCTGCGATGAGGCAATTATGCTGGATTCTTTAGGATACGTAGCGGAGTGTACGGGAGATAATATTTTTGTGGTAAAAAATGGGCATCTTTATACTCCTCCGCAATGTATGGGGACTTTACGCGGAATTACCCGTGACTCTATTTTGGAGATTGCCCGTAAGTATAAGATTCCGGCGCATGAGCATGTCATTACGCGCCATGAAGTTTATATTTCGGATGAATGTTTTCTTACCGGCACCGCCGCCGAGGTTATTCCCGTAGTTAAGGTGGATGGGAGAGTGATCGGGCAGGGCAAGCCAGGGAAGCTTACCTTGAGCCTGATGAAGAAATTTAAAGAGTTAACCGTGAAAAGTGGAGTTAAATATTGAGAATAGATTTTGTGTAATGTGTAAAGTGTAATGTGTAAAGTAGTTATGTGAAATGGAAAAGAATAAATATTTTTGTGTTACACAATAATTCATTAAATCAACATTACACGTTACACATTAAACATTCCATAGTTAAAATGAGGAATAATTATGCTTTGTGATATTTGCGGTAAAAATCCGGCTACTGTGCATTTAACGGAGATTATTGATGAGCAGATGAATGAACTGCATTTATGTGAGGACTGCGCCAGGCATAAGAGCGCGGCCATGGAGCAGCAATTTGGTTTAAGCGACCTGTTGGCGGGTATGGCGGATTTTGAGAAGCCCTCGAGTAAAGAAGAGGAGTTGGTTACGACTAAATGTCCTAGCTGCGGCTTAAGCTACGCGGATTTTAAGAAAATCGGCCGGCTGGGCTGCGGGGAGTGTTTTAATATTTTTCGTAAATACTTAGCGCCTTTGTTAAAGCGTATACACGGCTCAAATCAGCATATTGGTAAAAATCCGGTTAAGCCAAAAGGTGGCGCCAAAATTTATAAAAAGAAAATCGGATTGTTAGAATTAAAAGATCAATTACAAAAAGCCATTCAGCAGGAAGCTTTTGAAGAGGCAGCGCGCCTGCGCGATTGGATAAAGGAAATAGAAAGTAAAAAGGAAAAATAATGCTGATCAACGATCTAATAAATCACACTAGCGAATGGCTTAAGGGAACCGGCCCGCATTCGGATGTGGTTATTTCCAGCAGAATACGCCTGGCCAGAAATCTTAATAAATTTCCTTTTCCGCATTGGGCATCTAAGGCGCAGCTGAATGCCGTCCTGGACAGCGCCACTTTGGCCATGGAAAAAGTGGAGCTGCTGAAAAAGTCCACGCTTTTTGCTTTGGCAAATTTAGATAGTATCGATAAGCAGTTTTTAGTGGAAAGGCATCTGATGTCTATCGAGCATACTCAGAAAACAGAGCAAAAAGCAGTGTTGGTGAATAATGAAGAAAATATTGCCGTAATGATTAATGAAGAGGATCATTTACGTATTCAGCTGATGCAGTCAGGTTTTAATCTTTTTGAGGCCTGGGAGATTATCAATGGGATTGATGATGCCTTAGCCAAGCTGTTGGATTACGCGTATCTGGCGGATTTTGGCTATCTTACGGCTTGTCCGACTAACATCGGCACCGGTATGCGCGGTTCAGTGATGCTGCATTTACCGGCATTGGTGATGAGCCGGCAGATCGAGCGTGTATTGGCCGCTATCGCTAAATTGAGTTTTACAACGCGCGGGCTTTATGGCGAAGGGACGCAGGCCAGCGGTAATTTTTTTCAGATTTCTAATCAGGTTTCTTTGGGGCACAGCGAAACCGAGATTATTGAAAATATTAATGGCCTGATCCGTCAGATTATCGAGCAGGAGACACAGGCCAGAGAGATTATGCTGGCCAAAAGCAAGGAAATCTTAGAGGACAGGATTAATCGATCTCTGGGTATTTTAAAAAGCGCGCGGATTATTACCAGCCAGGAGACGATTGAATTGTTATCTATGGTTAGGCTGGGAAGTGATTTAGGTATGGTTAAAGATATCGACCGGCGCACGATTAATGAGCTGTTTATCATTACTCAACCGGCGCATTTACAGAAGCTGGAGAATGTAAAACTCTCTTCAGATCAGAGGGATTTAAAAAGGGCGGAGCTGATCCGCGGGAAATTAAATTTATTATAGAAGAGTTAAGTTTTAAAATTAGTATTTGATTTTAAACTTTAAACTTTAAACTTTAAACTCGAAACTCTAAATAAACTCGAAACTATAAACTCGAATTCCAAAACATTGGTTTTTAAGATTCGGATTTAGGATTTGTTTAGCCTGCCTGCTGGCAGGGATTTAGAGTTCAGTGTTTAGAGATTAACCAAAGGAGACAATAAAATGTTTAATCGTTTTACGGAAAGAGCAAGAAAAGTAATTATTTTAGCAAAGGAAGAGGCCAGGCGTTTTAATCATGACTATATCGGCACTGAGCATATACTTTTAGGGTTAATCCGGGAAGGTGAAGGTGTAGCTGCCGCAGTATTGCAGAAGCTTGATGTTTCGCTTGAAAATATCAGGATTGAAATTGAAAAATTAGTTCAGCCCGGGCCGACTACCCAGATTATCGGAGATATTCCTTTTACTCCGCGCGCTAAGAAAACTCTGGAGTTAGCCGCGGATGAAGCGCGCTCCTTGGGGCATAATTATATCGGCACCGAACATTTATTACTGGGCTTGATCCGCGAGGGTGAGGGTGTGGCTT
Source organism: Candidatus Omnitrophota bacterium (assembly GCA_043808425.1). Taxonomy (GTDB): domain Bacteria; phylum Omnitrophota; class Gorgyraeia; order Gygaellales; family Profunditerraquicolaceae; genus UBA6249. Next base: position 240 of record JAZDEW010000060.1, on the reverse strand, counting down.
CGCAGGTGTTATTGAATTTAGGATTAGATTTAAACGGCGTGCGTAATGAAATAATGGGTTTGTTAGGCTCGGCTTTGCCGGGTGTCAGCGGCAGCGTTCCTTCTGGCGGTAGTCAACAGCAGAAGACAAAAACTCCTGCCCTGGATGCTTTTGGCCGGGACATTACTGCGCTAGCTAAAGAAAATAAGTTAGATCCGGTAGTAAACCGTAAAATGGAAATTGAACGGGTAATTCAGATTT
>JAZDEW010000059.1:0-2027 GCA_043808425.1 Candidatus Omnitrophota bacterium | reverse complement strand
AGCTAAAACAGTAAAAGGCGATAGCATAACGATATCGGGAAGAGTGGAAGGGGATATTATATGTAGTAAACGGCTTGAACTTTCTGCGTCCGCAAGAGTGACAGGAAATATTGAAACCCCAATTTTGGTTATGGTTGAGGGAGCCTTGTTAAAAGGCGATTGTCAAATGCCTGTTGAGGCTGTTGAATCAAAAGGAAGCTCTAAAAAGAAAGAGTAATAGCTGATAGAAAGGCAGGGATTTTAAGATGGGAAGATTTCTAATAAAATGGATAATTAATTCTTTAGCCATACTTATTGTTACTTATATTGTAAAAGGAATACAGGTTGCTAGTCCTATTACCGCTATTGTAGTTGCTTTGGTTTTAGGGATAATTAATACTTTTTTGCGGCCGTTTATAATATTAATTACTCTACCTATAAACATATTCACATTGGGTTTATTTACCTTTTTTATAAATGGTTTTCTTTTTTATCTGGTTTCGAAGATTGTAAAGGACTTTATCATATTAGGTTTTTGGCCAGCATTTTTTGGCTCTTTACTTTTTAGCGCAATTAGCCTGTTTTTAAGTTTGATGGTTATTAAGAAAGAAGATAAGTGTTTATTTCCGTCTTAATTTTGAAGGTAAATTTTTTAGTTGATGCCTATATTTAGGTATAGTTATTCTGCCAACAGCAATTTCCCTTTTTTAAAATAATTACATATCTCTTGGTCGTTTAATGAAATATATTTCTGGGCTTGCTTTTTATAAAACGACAGGATGGGTGACAGTTAATAATTTTGCTGTAGTTGAGCCAATGTTTCTTAGGGAGTGTTTTATAGAGGCATCCGTAATATAAAGTGATTGATCAGGGTCTAATGTATATTTATCTTTTTTTGTTTCTATCGTGATCTTACCTTCCAGCACAAAGATAAATTTTTGTGAATCGGGAGGCAGTCCTTCTTCAACTAAGTTGCCAGGATCTAATGTTAAAATCTCAGGGAGCATTTTTTTATTGAAAAAAATATTTTTAGCAAGAATATGACGAACGACCTGTCTATTATAAGTTAAGGGTTTTTCTTTTGGGTGGAAAATTGATTCAAAGGGATTTATCTTTTCTTCGTAAAACGCCTTTATAAAGCGTTGATAAGCTTATGCCTAATGCCTGGCATATCTTAATATGGATGTCTAATGTCCCTATTAAGCTGCCTTTTTCAATTTTATTGATTGTGTTTTGAAAGATATTGATTCTGACCTCTGCAAGACAGGCAGTTATCTTGAGCAGATTCGGGAGATGACAAGAAGGCAATACACCCCTGATTTGGAAATAGCACTATCCAGAAGAAGAACGCACGCTGGGTTGGCCGTTGGTTACAGTGGCTAGGGATGGCACTGGATGTGTTAAAGAGGGTAAATGGCTTGGAATGTGGGAATGTGCGTTTCCAGACGGTAAACAGGCGATTTTTGGGGTGTTCTACCGGCGTCCGGGATGGTCAAATGAGTGCATTTGTAGGACATCGATGGACATGAAAATGTCCCTGCCTTGCCGGTAGGCAGGCACTAAATCGAAATGTCTACTGGGGAGTGGACATTTCCGGCCGGTGGACATTTTGGGGCACATAATAGCGCTGGAGCTTAAAACAGCTTTACTTTCTGTCAGAAGTGCGATATATTATTCCTGACAATGAAAAGAGATAAATATGACAGAATCCATTGAGAGTAAAATCCTTCGTCGGATTATCGGCAAGAAAAAAGGGTGGGTATTTGCCCCAAGCCATTTTCTTGATCTTGGTAATCGTGCCGCTGTGGATCAGGCATTGAGCCGCTTGGTTCGATCCGGAGATATTCGCAGATTAGCGCGCGGCCTTTATGATTATCCCCGGAAGCATCCGGATTTTGGAGATGTGCCTCCGAGCGTTGATCGTATTGCCGCCGCGCTTGCCGAAAAAGATAATCTTAAGATTCAACCTTCCGGAGCATACGCGGCCAATTTGCTTGGTTTGTCTGATCAAGTACCGGCAAAGATTGTTTTATTAACAGACGGATCTG
>JAZDEW010000058.1:0-25357 GCA_043808425.1 Candidatus Omnitrophota bacterium | reverse complement strand
CGGAGAGGCTGGGATTCGAACCCAGGGACCCGATTGCTCAGGTCGAATCATTAGCAGTGATTCGCTTTCGACCAGACTCAGCCACCTCTCCTAAAACTTCATCCACCTATCTAAAAACTTTATATTACTTGAACCTACTGTCGCAAGATATTTATTAACTTCCGCTTTCGCGGAAACTGTAATATGCACTCCCTTCAAAGAAGTTCTAATCCCCAAATTAGAAAAAATCGCATTAGCCGATCTAAGCAAGGGCTTGGAACAACTAGTAAAATCTAACTTTAGATACCTATACCACTTATGATTAACTTTATATCTATGGCAGTAAAGGCTTCCGTCTGTATCCACGAGCCCGCGAAGACAGGCCTTCTGGAATTCCAGATCACTCTTGATCCACGCGGGAATATCTACCTGATTCTTAACCTTGTTACCTGCTTTTAGTCCCTGCTTCAAAAGAAAATCTATTACACTCGCGCTGCTGATGACTATATCCGCGCCCAAGCTGTCTTTTCTCTTTGAAATTATATGCTCAACGGCGAATAAACGTTTAATGAGTCTGGTAACATACTCCGCAAATTCCCGGTCAGTTTTATAATTAAATGAAATAGTGAGCTGATATTTACTGCGAATGCCCCCATCTCCCAACATAATACCAATAAACTTTGCCAATTCAGCGTTTCGAGGAAGACTTTTTATTTCTTTCAGAGTAACAAAACCTTCCTGCCGAGCGATATCCGGATGCAATCGAAAAAATTCACAAGTGCGCCGACCCCCCTTACTTCTCCCTTCTGAGGTGCCCGGATTTCCGTACATCTCAATATGCCTTAATCCGCCTAATCTCGATTTTTCAATCCAAGCTTGCCTATTAATCATTTTCTAGTGCGCTTTTTTTTAAAAAACTCTTTTAATAAAGCCGCGCATTCTTCTTTAAATATTCCCTTGCTTACTTTTATTCGATGATTTAATTTTTTGTGATTGGTGATATTAACCACTGAACCACAGGCGCCGGTTTTAGGGTCACTGGCGCCAAAATATAAATTTTTTATGCGCGCCAAAACCAACGCACCGGCACACATACTGCACGGTTCAATTGTAACATAGAGACTAGCCTGGTTCAACCACTTTGTCTCCAAATAATTTGCGGCACTAGTAATGGCAATTATTTCAGCATGCGCGGTAGGGTCTTTTAAGCGTTCAACCTGGTTATAGCCTCGAGCAATAATCTTGCCCTGGTGAACAACTACTGCTCCAATAGGAACTTCATCTTCCTCAAAAGCCTTCTGAGCCTCTTTCAAGGCCTCTTGCATATAATACTGGTGAATTTTTCGCACTTTTTAAGCCTAATGCCTATTGAAACTTCAAGGCCTTTTCTATTTTGGCAATAAGTTCGTTTTTTCCCGTGGGTTTTATAATATAATCCGTAACTCCCACTCGATACGCCTTGAGTTTATCCTCATCCTTTTCCAGCGCGGAAATAATAATAATTGGTATTCTCGCGCCAAGCTGGTCATTATTCAACATCTCGCAAACATCCACCCCTCCCACTACCGGCATAAGCATGTCCAACAATATAATATCCGGCTTAAAACTGTGAACGCGGGAAATAACATCCTTGGCGTTGGGCAATATCATTACCTCATAATTATTTGTTTCTTCCAGATTAAGTTTCGTTATTTTAAGATAATCCTCTTCATCGTCAATAACTAATACTCTTTTCTTAGCCATTTCGACCTCCCTCTGGTATTTTCAAAGTAATAATCACCTTAGCACCTTTACCGGCTTGACTCTTTATTTCTATAAGCCCTTTGTGCATAATCAAAATATTCTTCGCTACCGACAGCCCCAGCCCTGTCCCCTTGCCCGGTTCTTTAGTAGTAAAAAACGGATCAAAAATTTTATTTAAATTTTCAGCGGAGATACCCGCGCCCGTATCTTCTATTGCTACCACCAAAGCCATTTCTCCCGGCTTAAAATAATCCTCAACTCTTAGGCCCACACCATCTCTAGTCTCATTTAATTTAACCGAAAAAGTACGTATAAAAAGGCTTCCTCCTCCTGGCATTGCCTGAATCGCGTTTAAGAATATATTAATAAACACCTGTTCCAGTTTGCCCTGATCAACTAAAACATCCGGCAAATCCTTCCCTAATTCCCGGATAATTTTTATGTTTTCCAGCGTGACTCTGTGCTGAATTAAAACCAGGGAATTTTCTAATATGGAATTTATATTTTCGGGTTTCTTCTCTAATTTTGATACTCTTGAAAAATCAAGCAGCACGCGGATAATATTATCGGCCCGCTTGATATTATCCAGTATCATCCGCAGGGCCTCGGGGGCATTCTTTTCCGCGGGAAGCAATTTGCCTTCCAGGTATTCGGCGCTCTGCATAATTATCCCCAGCGGATTTTTTACCTCATGCGCCACCCCGCTGGCCAAGCGGCCGATAGAATTAAATTTCTCAGATTGAATTAATGTATCCTGCAGCTCTTGCAGCTGTTTATATGCCGCCTCCAATTCTTTGGCTTTCCTGCGTTCTACATTTGCCTCTGCCTTAGCAATCTCCGCCTCTTCCTCTTGTCGCATAAGATGGTTTATTCGGCGCATATCTTTGGCAACTCCGACAACACCGGTTAACTCTCCTGCCTTGCCTATTAGCGCTGAACCAGAGAAGCTAACAGGAATTTCTTCTCCTGTTTTGGTTTTAAAAATCATGCTATAATCCTTCAAAATGCCTTTTTCTATCAGAGATTTTATCCCAACTTTCCTAAATAACGCGGCATCTTCGTATGCGATAATACTAGCAACCGGCTTGCCCATAAGCTCATCTTCTTTATAACCTAGAAGTTCAGATGTAGCATTATTATTAGTTACTATTTTGTCCTCCGCATCAATAACAACCAACATATCCAGCATATTATTAATGATCAAATTAGCATTATCTTTGGCAGAAATTAATTCAAGCTGGTATCTATTCAGATCCCCGATCATGCTGTTAAAAGCAGCCCCTAAGCTGCCTATTTCATCTCGCGAACTAACCTTTATCTTTACGCCTAAGTTACCCTTTCTAACTTCCATAGTAGCTTTCATAAGCTCGTTCAGAGATTTTACCATATTCTTAGACATAAATAAGGCGAACAAAACTCCTATGGCGACGAAAATTACCATAATAATACTTAACGCGCCGGATGTTGCTTTAGCGATTTTCCGCACATAACCAATTTTAATCCCTGCATGAATAGTGCCGACCTGCGCAATACCTTCTCTTACCGGAACAGCTACATCGTAAACACTAACCTCCTTATTGTTTATCCGTTTTATCTTGTATTCATCTTTAGCGCCAAAAACATGGTTCAATTTTAAGAGCTGCTTAGGCATCGCATCCAAATAAGTATAAGCCAGCAAATACCCTTGTTTGTCAAAAACCAGGATATATTCTATTTTTTCTTCCCTTAATCTTTTTTCCTCAAATATCGCGCCAACCAGATTAACATTCTTCTTTTTGGCTATATCTCTAAAAAAGCGGGTAGCGAGGCTTTTAACAAATAAGAGCTCTGAAGTTTTTATTTCCTGGATACGGCTATTTTCCGCCACCTTATACGAAAAGAATATATTTACTACAAATAAGAAAAATATAATCCCAATAATCCCAAAGAAAATTTTAAGCCATAATTTCATCTTCTATATCCCATATTTTTAATGACTAATCTCTACATAGGATCCATTTTCCATAATTAATACGCGGTAAATACCTTTTAAGCCCTGGTGATTTAGCATGCTATATGATATTTGCTTTCCGATACCAATATCAAAATTACGCATTGTTTCCAGAGCTTCGATAAATTTTTCTCTGTTCAAATCCTTCCCCGCTCTTTCCAACGCCTCCACCATAACTTTCGCGTTTATAAAACCTTCCAGAGCAACGGAATTTAACTCATCTTGAGGATAATATTTTTTTATCAATTCTCTATATTCTCGCACGCCCGGTAATTTTTCCGAAAAAGGGGAAGGAACCACCTGAGTTATAACAATTTTATCCAAGATTATTGAGGAAATTTTTTGTCTATCAATAAGTACTTTAACAAGTTCCTCCAGGCCAACAAATGATACTGAGTAAAAATAAGGAACAAACCCCTCATCTTGCGATATCCCTATAAACTCTGCTAGCGGCCGATATGTCCCCACCATCATAACTACATCAGCCGCGCTTAATTTAATAGCCCGCACCGCCTTTCCTACATCGATCGTTCCTCTAATATAAGTTTCTATCGCTACCAGCTCCATATTTCTTCTTTCCAGCGCCAGCTGAACTCCTGAAAGAACCGCTAAACCAAAATCATCCTCTTGATACATAACTGCTATTTTTTTAAGGCCTAATGTATCCACAAAATAGCTGGTCGCTTCTTCTACCTCAGAATAATAAGAATCCCTGATGTTAAATATCTGCGGCCTAAACGGCGTTCTTAACTCTTCCGCTCCCGAAAAAATGCCCAACAGGGGTATCTCTGCTTGATGCACAAGGTCGATTATCTTTACAGTAGTAGGGGTTCCCACATAATCAAATAAAGCAAAAACTTTATCTACATCTATCAACTGCTGGGTATTGGCAATTGTTTTTGACGGATTATACTGGTCATCATAGCTGATCAGCCTAATCTTCCTGCCATGGACGCCTCCTTTAGCATTAATTTCATTTATATACGCTAAAGAACCATGAATGAGCTGGGTGCCCAAAAAACTCGCCTCTCCTCCTAAAGCCGCCGAAGAACCTATGATGATTTCGTTGTCGGTAACTCCGTTTATGCTGGAACTAAGCGTTTCTTCACGCGCGCAGCCTGAGATAAATATTATTGCCATAATCATTAAATTAATTAAAACATTCTTACGCATTTTTGCCTCCTTGCCCACAATGGGCGCACCCACGCAATTTCGCAACAACGAACACTAGCCCAATACCTATCTGGGCCAGGTGTCCTTGCTTAACGCGGGATGTTTCATTCAAATTCCTCTTAACCAAAAAAGTGCGCCTGGCTGGAATCGAACCAGCAACAACCAGCTCCGTAGGCTGATGCTCTATCCAATTGAGCTACAGGCGCAATGATTTATCAATAATTAGCAAAGTTTAATAATACCAGTTTTCTTGCTGCATAGGAAAGTATAAATTACTTTCCTATCTCCGCCTGCTTTGCTGCGCAAAACAAAACGGCTGGGACTGCGAAAATCGCCTATGACCGGCGATAAAAGTTATTGCCGAAGGCGATTTTCTTACCAGCTGTAAAGAAAGAAGCGGCCTCAAGTAATTATCAGGCGGAAGGCAGCTTATTGTTTTTGACAAAATTACTTATGGCCAGCTTATCCGCGCTTGAAATTCTATCAAACCGTATGCCTATTTTATGGCTTGAATCCGCCAAAGAAAGATTAGAAACGGTCTGGCCGGTAATCTCCATATGCCGCCAGCGCTCATCACCTTGTAAACGTAAATCAATAATGTTAAATTTAATGCTTAATTGTATTCCTATAGGAAGGTCATGCTTGGTGATAATGGCCATACCTAAGTCACTTAAATTAAGCATTAAAGCGTCAATATCATTAGTATACCCCAGCTGGATGCGTAAAGACAGCGGCTTCTCTACCTGATAAATAAGGGTAAATGCCGTGTCCAAGCGTTCAGACTTACGACGATTCCGGTCACTCTGATTATTTTCCATAGCTTCTTTTTTGCGCCTGGGCTTTGCTTTACCAATGCGCTAATATAATTTACCCGCCTGTCAACAGACAAGCATCTGTATCAGCTAAGTCAGCTTCCAAACTTGCCGTTTATACTGATCAAGCATGCGATAGGTATTAAACTGCGCGGCAGCCCGAATACATTCAATCATCATATTTATCCACTCGGAAGAAACATCTATTTTACCGCTCTGATTAGTTTTATAATATAAGCTCACCATTCCCTCCAAGGCGCGATACAATTCTTCGGAATCATCATCCATATGTAAATCAGATTCATTGCCCACACTGCCTTCGCTATTCTTATATCCAAAAAAAGCCCCTATTTTTCTATCGGTTGCTTCCGCCGCCCAACCGTCGACCGTGCTCATCTGCAGCACAGCATTTAAAATCGCCTTCATCCCGCTGGTCCCGGAAGCCTCAAAAGGCGGCAGAGGATTATTCAGCCAGACATCAACGCTAGAGCTAAGCAGCTTGCCCAGCGAAATATCATAATTCTCCAACACGATAATTTTTAATTTATCATAATCCTCATTCAGCTTGTCTACCTTATCCAACATCTCGTTAATATAAGTAAAACCTAAATTATCATTCGGATGCGCCTTGCCGGCAAGAATAATCTGTAAAGGCCCGATTTCTTTAGCAATCCTTACTAAACGGCTAATATCATGCAAAATCAGACTGGGCCGCTTATACGCCGTTACTCTCCTGGCCCAACAAATAGTAAAGAGATTTTTATCCAGCTTCCATTTTTCTAATAATTTACACAAACCAATTTTGTTTAATTGATGCGCCTGCCACAACTGCGCGCGAAAATCCACATCCGCCTTAAGCTCCGCGGCCCGGGACAAAATCATCGGATTAGAGCTAAAATTAGGAAAAATGTCCGGAAACTTCTTAAAAAGCTCCTGGAATACCCGCGACATCCAGGTATACGGATGCACGCCGTTAGTAACATATTGTATCTGATCTTTATAATCGGAAAATTGAATATGCATTACTTTCTGATGATTACGAGAAACGGCATTTATCGCGGAAGAAATATTCATGGAGAGCAAAGTAAGATTAGCCAGCCCCGGACGCTCTTTCCCGAATCTTTCAATAATCTCGGTATCTTCTTGTTTAAGCACCTTATTTAAATCATCAAAAAAGAATCGATCATGGCCGGCCTCCACCGGAGTATGGCAGGTGTAGACAAATTTCTTCTTTAAATTTTCCACCTCCTCTTTGCTCAATCCCCGGGCTTTGGCAACAAAAGCGAACACCGCGTGCCCCTCATTAAGGTGATAAGTATCAATATGATAACCTAGGTCATTTAAGGCGCCTACTCCTCCGAAGCCCAGTATCACCCTTTGTAATAACTTTAAGAATATATTATCGCTGCGATAAAGTTGATCCGTCAAATTCTTAGCCCGCTGGCTATTCGGCTCAATATTAGAATCTAATAATATCAGGGGCACAACCGCGTCATGCGACTGGCTATAAACATAATACTTCCACAATCTAAAATAAACATCCTCGAATTTTAAAGAAACCTTAATTCTATTTTTTAAAGGAATTAATCCGGGATAGGTATAGGGATCCCAGCGCATTTTTTCCGGCGCCTGGCCATATTTAAACCAAAACTTCTGCCTGAAATAGCCTGAGCTCCAAAGTATCCCTATCGCCGCCACCGGAAGCTTATAGTCCGCCATAGTCTTAACCGTATCCCCGGCTAAAACGCCCAGGCCGCCGCTGTAAATCGGTAAATCAATAATATTATTCTGATGCAGAGCAAAGAAATAATCCGCCACGCGAAAATTTGAAAAAACCGCGTTTTCCGGGACTCGATTAGAAGGATTAAGCGGTAGTTGACTGGATAATTTATTGTAACAACTAGTGGCTAATCCATATTCCATCGAAAAATAAGCAATACAATGCTCGGAGCCTGAGCGCAATCTTTTTTCCGCTGTAACAATCGCCTCTAAAGGCATGCCAAAATAATCGCTATCCTTTATGTCCTTAGCGTAATGGCCATCTACATCATCAACTTGCACCAATGAGTAAAATTCGTCAATCAGATTATTCTTTTCCATAATGTATTTTATTACTTCCACCTAAAATGTAAATAAATTCTCCCCCAGCCTTTATCAGTTTTCTCTAATCTGGAGTAAAGCTGACGGTTCTCTTTTTTGTTTAAAAAATTAAGTATGCGCTTTTTTACGCTCTCCGCGGCTGTCCCATAAGCAATTTCCACAATGCTCGCGCGGCCATCCACCGCCTCCTGTAGAATCGAAGCCAACTTCTCTTCCATATCCGGAACTACCGGAAAAAGATTAAGCTTTAATTTCATTTTTTTAATTTGCTAAAACGGCTAGGTTTTTTTCCGGATTGCTGACGATCAGCGCTGCTCTTGCGCCAGGGTTTAGCCGCGCTAGCGGACTTTTTCCAAGGCCGGGATGCGGCGCTTACAGTTTTCTTCCAAGGCTTAGCTTCGCTACTTTCGCTTTTAATCCAAGGCTTGGATCCACCTCGGCTTTTTTCCCAGGGCTTAGATTCACCTTCAGATTTCTTCCTTGTGCCTGATTTGGCTAAAGGTTTTTTCCAGGGATTAGATTCAGTTTGAGGCCGCTGCCAAGGCTTAAGCTCACCCTCAGGTTTGGCAAAACGCGCTGACGGCGTTCTGGGTTTCTTTAGCCAACGCATGGGATTAGATTTATATCTACGCTCAGGAACCGGCTCAGTAATTCCGGCATCTGTCCGTTTTTTTACATAACTAAGCGAGCGCCTGCCTTCTTTATATTTTCCGGTGCGCTGGAAAGAAGGGTCATGCCTTCTGCCCTCAACTTTGCTGGGATATTTATTTCTTTTTTCGGTAGGCTCAATTTTTGGCCCCTTAGACACAGCCGGCGTAACATTAATCGGCCGGCCTAAAATATCTTTACCCTGCAGCTGGGCAATCGCCGCCAGCGCCTCCTGCTCATCAGGCATCTCGACGAACCCAAACCCCCGGGATTTTTTACCTTTTTTTTCCATCACAATGGCTACCGAAGTAACTACGCCAAAAGCCATAAAAGCCCTCTGCACATCTATTTCTTTAGCTTCAAAAGACAAATTACCTACGAATATATTCATCCTATCCCCCTGGTTCTTACTTTAATTTTTACTCAGACACGCGCTTTATAATTCCCGTCGCTAAAACATATTATAACATAACTGTTTTATTGTCAATGAAATAACCAAAACACGAAATAAAGGGAAATAAAGGGACCGTTTCTATTTTTTCAAGCTTAAAAATAGAAACGGTCCCATTATTTTTAAATTTCTCGCCAGGAGGCTATAGATTTAGTGGCCACTCCAAGCAAAGCATTAGCAATCTCAGTAGAGCTATACGTTATTAAAGAACTTCCCGTTAAATCCGCGCCGATTGATGCGCTACTCTCCACGAATACTGTGCCATAAACAGCAGAATTACCCAATGTCTGTAATTGTCCAACAATATAAAGTATACCATTAAAACCATCGGTAGGAACTCCATTAACTTTAAAATTGCCATTTATTATAACAATACCACTGCCATTCAAATGCTGTATGTCTAGTGTTACTCCTGGATTTACATCCACCCAGGTTACCCCGCTTGCGTCTATCGTATTCCCAAAATCACCGCTCAGATAAGTACCTTGCGCCTGAGATATTGCTTTCATTTCAGCCTTACTAATACCAAAAAGATTACCAAAAATCTGGGTCGAACCTATTTTAGCAATATTAGCGGGATTTTCCGGATTCACAATACACTTAGCTTTATAATCCAAATCATTACTTGTCGTCTCGATGCCATATTGAAATTGCGAAGCACTTGGCGCAGTCAACTTCATTGTGGCATTTACTTTACGACTTATGATTCTACCGCTTGGCGAGATAACCGTGCCAGTAGAAACTACATTGTAATGATCTATTGTCCCTGCCACCAAGGTTGGTGAATCAACTACATATTTATAATGAGAATTACCGCCGAAACTAAGATCACTAGGAGCAGTTATACCAGAATTATTTTTTACTTTAGCGATACCTGCTTCAGCTAACCAAAGAGCACGTGTAGAATCCGCGTATCTAGTAGCAGATTGATTTTCGCTTATACTCTGACTGTAAAAAGCAACTAATAAAATAGATAAAACCGAAACCACTAAAAGAGAAGAAATTAAAATTACGCCTTTTTTATTCATTTTTCACCTTATTTAGTTTCTCATATAGACTTCTTCTTTTAGAATATAAACAACATCCAAAACGCTTAATGGTAACTTGACTTCTTTTTTGCCTACAATTTCAATAACTAAATTTCCCGCAGTAATAACTAACCCAGGGGCTATCGGCACGATACTTCCGTCCAATAGCCGAGTATTAAATATTGGATGATCAACTAATACATGAGTAACATCATCCCGCAGCTGAATAACAATATTATTAAACGACCAACTTCCGGGACTCTGGCTAGGATCAGTGCGTATAATCGTTTTCGAATCAGAATCATAGGTATACTCAATAAAACCGCCAAAATCCGGGGATGGAACACCCTTAACAGAATATCCTGTAACTTTCTTAAATTTAATATGCGTGCTTGTACTCGGCGGTGAATTATTTATATCCGTAATACTAGCGGTAGTTGTCTGACGCAAATCATTAACAATCCAATCCATAGTTCGCCTAACCTCTGACTGTACTTCTGTTTTAGCAATACTAATCAAACGCGAAGATTCTGCTGAATTATAAAGGTAGAAAAATCCCCCCGTAACCAAACTTATGAACGAAACTGTCAATAATATCTCCGTAAGAACAAAGCCTCTTATTTTATTTAGCAATATAAGTCGCAAGTGAAAAACTCCTTCCCTGCCCCTTATCCAACCAGTTGATTGTTACAGTTATCTGGCTAATACTTGTGCTTAAATCGATTTTTTCAAGAGAAGAAGTAAAAACTACTTGTCCATCAGGGTTAGTAAATGTCGGCGGCGTATAGTAGTTTGAAAGATTAGCCCCATAGATGCGTGTAGCGTAATCTAAACCTTTAATCTGTTCCAATACATATTGAGCATCATTTACTGCAATAGTCAAATTATTGCTTGAGTTATTCAAAAACATAGAGCCCAGAAACCCTGACAATAAAGCTAGACCACTCACCAGCAAAATCGACACCCCCATCATAAGCTCAATTAATGTAAAGCCTTTTTTAGATCTCCATCTCATTTTTAACCTGCTTCCTAAAGAATAATACCTACTCGCTCACGCCTAAAGTATACCTTAAAAATAGGCAAAAAACTATATCATTTTAAATTATTGCTCATAGCTTATAGCTGATAGCTGATAGGTCATAGGTCATAGCTGATAGCTGGTAGGTCGTATTATTTATCAACCGTAAGTACCTGCTCTTGGCCGTTTTGCGTAACTTCGACCGAATCTTGATTTATTTTTTTTATCAGCATATCCCCAAAACTTTCTTTTTCGGAAACTAACTGGCCATTAATCACCACATAGCTTTTTCCTTGCGGATCATAAAATATCCCTTCAATTTTCCTATTTCTACCGGAAGTTTTATTCGCGGGAACCTTAGCTGAGCGCACATCGATAAGGCTGATTATTTTATTCTGATTATCTTTCTGGGAAGCTTTTGCGGACTTTTCTGCCTTATTACCCAAAAGCAGATTTTTCGCCGCCCAAAACACATCGCCGATCTTGCTCTGGTATTTTATGCCTAATGAAAAAATAACGATAATCATTCCCCAAAACATAAAACTCTTAATTCCGGAACTAGGCCCCACTTGTTTTTGTTTAACTGCTGCTTTTTTCTTTTTTACAAAAGAAGTAGACATGGTATCAGTCTGAAAATTATAACCACAATTACCACAAACCGCGTCAGCCTCCCCAATTGCCTCTTCGCAAAAACGACAAATTTTCATATTTTACCTCTTCTTTTTATTTGTGGTATTGTTAAAAGTTTTTGCTTAGTTTTTCTATAACTCTTTTACTATCAAGGCTTATGTTAAAAACCCTTTCTCCCCTAAAATGAACACTTTATTCACGACTTAGAAGCTTTTTTGTATCACCGCCGTAGACCTCCGGGGTCTACATTAAATGTGGACCGCGGAGGTCTAATCGGTGCCTGCCGGCAGACAGGCAAGCGAGGATCTGTTTAAGGAAACGATTATCTCATGCGGTTTTTTGAAAAAAAGAACCGTCCCCTTTTTTCTCAACCTTTACTAAAACTGATTTTCGGTGAAATATGGCATAAAGCGTGGGAACAAATAATAAAGTAACCAAAGTGGAAACGGTTAAGCCCCCGATCATGGTAATACCTAAAGGCTGCCAAACCTCAGATCCTTCTCCGCGGGAAAGAGCCAAAGGCAAGATACCGGCCACCATAGTAATCGTCGTCATCAGCACCGGGCGCAAACGATTGGCGCCTGCCGCCGTCACCGCATCGTGCATAGAAAAACCACGCGCGCGCAACATAATAATATAGCTGATTAAAACAATCGCGTTATTCACCACTATACCCATTAGCATGATTATACCTAAAAAAGTATTTATACTTAAAGTGGTTCCGGTAAGCACAAAGCCTAAAATAACTCCGATAAAAGTAAAAGGTATGGCAAACATAATTATAAAAGGATCCAGAAGCGATTCAAATTGCGCCGCTATAACCATATAAACAAGGGCCACCCCCAGAATAAGTAAAAGCGTAAGATCGCCAAAAGCCTTTTTCTGCTCCTCTGCTTCTCCGCCAATATTTATCATAATATCTGCCGGCAATATAATCTTCCCTATTTCCCTCCGGAGATCCTCAACGATTTTTCCGCTAGAGCGCTGATAAGCATTGCATTGAACTCTAACCATGCGTTCACGGTTTTTACGTTCAATTCTATCCGGGCCGCTCGTCTCATAAATCTTAGCAATATTGCTCAGCTTAATCTGTTTTCTCGCCACCCCCTGCTTACTAACTAAATTTTCTATTCCCACAAAAGGCACATTCTCTTCCGGCAGCGGAGCAATAATAGAAAGATTTTCTATATCTTCTATCTTTGCGCGCGAAGATTCTTCCAGCCGGACATAAATATCATAATTCTTACCCTTATCGCGGTATTTTGTGGCCGTTGACCCCTGAATAAAAGTTTTTAAAGTACTGGCGATCGTATTCATATCCAAACCTAAACTTGCCGCCTTTTGGCGATCCACGTCAATTTTCAACTCCGGGCTGTTGGCTTCACGGGAAATGCTCACATCAACTGAGCCGGGAATTTTTTCCATAATACCTTTTATTTTCCGCGCCAGAGCATCAGTCTCATCAAAAGAATGGCCGATTATTTCCAACTGCACCGCCTTGCCTCCCGCGCCGGTAATCAGGCGGCCCAAAGGATTGCCGGTAGAAATATCCGTTCTTAACACTCCGGGGATAAGCTTAATCTTATTTCTTAGCGCCTGGCCGACTTCTTTTACCGAACGTTTTCTCTCTTGTTTGGAAACAAGCTTTCCTCCGGCAGAAATTATATGCGTACCGGAAGATCCACCCACTAATCTGCCCACGCCGGCAACCTGTCCGCAGCGGACATAATAATACTTTGCCTCCGGAACATCCTGGCTTAAAATCTCCTCTATTCTTCGCGCCACTTTATCTGATTCTTCAATCCGCGTGCCGATCGGCAAATTAATCGTAATCCGCAGGTCTCCGGTATCCTCTTCCGGCAAAAATTCACTTCCCACCAACGGGAATAGAAACAAACTTAAAATAAAAACAATTGTAAACCCTCCTAAAATCAATTTTTTATGCCGCAGAGAAAAATCCAGGGCCCGGCCGTAAGAGCTTTCCCAGCTTTTAAACCATCTTTCAGAAATTATATAAAACTTATGAATTAATTTAGTTTTATTATTTGTATGATTAAAGCGCAGCCACCGGGCGCAAAGCATCGGGGTAAAGCTAGTCGCCGTAAATAAAGAAGCGAGCAGAGTCACTATAATAATCATGGCCAAGCCGCCAAAAATTATTCCCACCACTCCCGGGATAAATAACATGGGAAAAAATACCACCACCGTGGTTAATGTGGATGTGGTTACGGGGAGAAACATTTCCGAAGTCCCGAAAATGGCCGCCTCCGAAGGCCGGTTGCCTTTTTCCAGCCTTCTGAAAACATTATCCACAATGACAATAGCGTTATCTACCACCATGCCGCAAGCAATCGCCAAAGAAGATAAGCTAATGGTATTAATCGTGCCTTTACTCAAAAATAAATAAATGAAAGCGATCAAAAGAGAAAAGGGAATGGTCAAGGCGACAATTAAACTTGGCACAAAAGACCTGAAGAAAAACCAGGCCACCATAATTACTAATACCACCCCTAGCCATACTGAAAATTTCAAAGAGTTCAGCGAATTAATAATATCTTGCGAGGTATCAAAAATAGTATTCACCTTGACATCTACGGGCAAAGTTTTAATCAGCTCTTTCATTTTCTGCTTCACCTTATTGGCCACCTCTACGGTATTGGTTCCGCTTTGTTTTTGCACCATCATCATAATTCCCCGATGCTGATTAATCCGCACCAGGCTGGTAACTTCTTTAAAACTATCTTCTATGCGGGCAACATCCTTTAAATATACCGGCTTGGCGTTACGCCGGCCTAAAATCAAAAGGTTTATCTCTTCCGGGCGGACAAATTCTCCCGGCAAGCGGATTAAATAATCCGTAAGCCCGGTTTTTAAGCTACCTACCGGCTGAGTAATATTTTCCTGCTTTAATTTATTCTGAATATCCAAAACGGAAAATCCATAACCCTCCAGGCGCTGCCGATCAATCCAAATATTAATCTGGCGTTCCATTCCGCCGCCTTGGATCTGCACCGTGCCCACGCCCGGCAGCTGCCTTAAGGCGTCTCCCACTCTTTTATCAATTAAATCATAAAGCTCCGGATATGACTGTTGGGCAGTGATGCCGAAGTAGACTATCGGAATATTAGCGGTATTGAACTTAAAAATAAAAGGGCTATCCATCTCATCAGGAATATCCGGAAGAAAACGTTTGGCTAATTCAATACGGCCGCGCACATCATTAGTGGCTTCATCAAGATTCGTGCCCCAAATAAACTTTAAGGTAATTAAAGAGCTTCCTTCTGAGGAATTTGAGGTAATCTTCTCTAAGCCCGGAGTAGTGCCGAGCTGATTTTCCAGCTCCTCCGTGACATTAACCTCGACGTCCTCAGAACCGGCTCCCGGGTAGGAAGATATTACGCTTATCGAGGGCGGCTCAATCTCCGGCATCATATCTATTCCCAGGCGGCTCAAAGAATAAACCGCCAAAATAATAATTGCCGAGAAAATCATTAAATTAGTAACCGGCTTCTTTACGCCGAATTCAGGCAGGTTCATTAATTTTGAGCCTCCGGTTCAACTAAAGCGCCATCAGCGAGCATTTGCTGGCCCATGATCACTACCAAATCATTATTCACTAACCCCTTACTCACCTCAAAATACGGCCCCTGACGAATACCTAAAATTATTTTCCTAAGCACGGCTTTATTATTTTCAACTACAAATACATAATTATCCGGATCACGGCCCATAATCGCTTCCCTTAAAATTACCGGAACATTATTTCTGGCCTCAATCACCAGGCTCACTTTAGCAAACATTCCGCTTTTCAAACGATGATCTTTGTTCTCCACCATTATCTCAGCCGGAGCCGTGCGCGTAGCCAAATCTATTACCGGGCTGACCTTGGTGATACTGCCGGTAAATTTCTCATCCGGCCAGCTATCTACGCTGATAAACGCCTGTTGGCCGACATCAATCTTAGGAAGATATTTTTCCGGAATATCCAGCCCTATTTTAACCTTTTCCATACTGACGACAAAAGCGACAGGAGTATTCACTGTAACATTCTCTCCTAAATCAACATACACTCTACCTAAAATACCGGTGAGCGTGCTTTCCACCGGAGCTTTCAAAAATTTGAGCCCCACTTCATCACGATCAATATAGCAGATAACTTCTCCTTTATTAATCAAGGCCCCGTCCTCTTTTACCTTTTCCATAATCTTTCCGCTTACTTTCGGATAAATCGTTGCTTCATCCTGAGCTTTAATATCTCCGGAGTAATCCAGGGTCTCTAAAAGCGTCCGCAGCCTAACCTTATCTACCTTTACCGGGATAGCCTCCGGAGGTTTTTCTTTAACTTTTTCCGGAGCACAGCCGCTTAATAAAAATAGACAGCTGATTAAAACTAAAATCAAGAACGCCTGCCTGCCGGTAGGCAGGGTTCTACTTTTTATAAATATATCATAATAAAAGATAAAACCGCCCCCTGGTTTCATTATTTGTTTATAGCTCATTAAAACCTCCGGTAACCTTATCGAAGCTGAATTTAGCGATATAATAGTCGTAAACTGCCTGCTCCTGATTGAAAACAGTGATCGCGTATTTTAGCCGCGCGTCATGATTATCTAACGCGCTAACCTGGCCCTGCGCGTATTTTTCATCCGCGGTTAAAAGATTATTTTTATAGAACAATATATCCACGCCGGCGGCTTTTATTCGTTCAATAGAATTCTTTAAAGATAAATACGCATTTTTTACTTCTAAAGCGATATCTCCAACCAGCTTGACTTGGCCTAACTGAGTCTGTTTTAAATCAACCATGGCTTCTTGCGCCTTAGCTTTAGTCAGCCACCCGTCGAATATGGGCCAGGAAAAAGTCACCCCGGCGACATTATAATCATTCCAGTTCCGGGTATTTACAGTAGTGGTTACCGCGTGCGAGCGGCTATAATAATCCCAGGAAACATATATATTCGGCCGGCCTTCCGCGCGGGCAACCTCAATGGCGCTTTTATCGGCTTTAAGCTGGGATTCAAACTGCTTAATCTCCGGGCGGGTTTGCATCGCTTTTAAAAAGCCTTGTTCAAAAGCAATATCTTTAGGTATAAATTTAAATTCACAACTAGGTATAATTAAAACATCTTTATCTAAAGCTAGCAAATTATTTAATAAAGCCCGCGCGGCCTCCGCCTGAGCCCGGGATGAATCAAAAGCTTGCTCCACATTGGCCAAAGAAGCTTGGGCTTGCAATATATCCGTCTGCGAGGCCTGGCCGTTATTATAGCGCGAATTGATATAATCTAAATGCTCCCGGCTATTTTCCAGTATCGTTTCGTTTAACCGGACAAAAGAGCCGGCTAAAAGCAGTGTATAATAAGCCTTAGAAAGTAAAAAAATAGTTTCCAGCTTTACTTTATTTAAAAGTGACTGCTCTACCTCCCATCCATAACGGCTGTATTTCATACTATTTATAACTTTTCCACCTTGATAAAGATACTGTTTCAAGGAAATTTGCGAAGAAGTCTGGCTGATCTGTTTTGAATAATGGCCTATAGTATAAAACCAATCGCCGGTAAAGGTTAAAGTAGGGAAAACTCCGGCCTGAGCTTCAGCAATTTCTAACTTAGCTTTTTGAACATCTTGTATTTTAAGCAAAATGTCCCGGTTATCTCTTAAGCCAATTGCCACTGTCTCATTAAAACTAAGGGCAATTTCTTCGGCATACCCGGTAATGGTCATTAAACTAAAGAATAATACAATCAAGAGCAACAAAGACGGTTTAAATAAAGGGAGCGGTTCTATTTTTTCAAGCTTAAAAATAGAACCGCTCCCTTTATTCTGCATTATTTACTCTCTTCCTTATCCAATATATCTTTCACCTGCATAAGTATGCGCAGATATTCTCCCCGGTCATTTTCAGATATCTGGCCAAAAATCTTAGTCACTAATTGCGTGCGCTGCTGGACTATTTTTTTTAAAAGCTCCGTTCCCTTGGTACTAAGCTGAATTTTAATAACCCGGCGGTCATTCCGGTCGTAACTTCTTTGCGCATAACCCTGACGCACAAGGCGATCAACAATTCCGGTGGAAGCGGCAGTGCTCACCTTCATATACTTAGCCAAATCCGTCATTTTAAATACGCCCTGACGCCTTAGCAGCTCCAAAATAAGTAATTGCGGCAAAGTAATCTTACCCTTATATACCTCATTATTTTGCCTCCGGGCAAACCCCTTCATAATTTCAGGTAAAATTTGATTCATCTTTTCCGCGAATTCAGCAATCGGAACACCTGCCATATTAAGTCTCCCTGATATTTAACTATACTAAATATTAACCACATTGATAATATGCCATAAAAAAATCACTCTGTCAAGAGTGTTTTAGATTGTTTTGTCTTAATTTCTTGCTATCGCATGATCCTTTGGAAAATAATTATTCCCCCCAAGTATATCAAAATCAAGCTAGAAACAACCCTAATTAATTTCTTAATTTTATTATTGCCAGAGAAATTACCGGCCAGCTTACCCGACAACCCCACTAATAAGATAACCGGAGAGATGCTTGTTCCCAGCCCAAAGATAAAAGCATAAAATAGCCCTTCCAGCGGCGACCGGGAAATAATCACTATATAATTTAAAATACCCAAAAGCGGAAGACAGGGAGAAAAACCCGCCAATAAACCTAAAATACTGGCGTTTCTTAAGTTGCCTTTGGAAAGGAATGAACAATACTTACTGCTTAGCGGGTCTATGTTACTTATCGTTAAAATACCGATAAATAATACAAAAAAACCCAAAATTATATTTATGCCATTAAGATAGCCCAAAAAGAAGCCGCTTTTTAATATACCGGAAAACACGCCGCACAAGGCTCCCAAAATCATATAGCTAGTCAATTTAGCCAAAGAAAAAAACAAATAAGAAATTAACGCTTTCCTTAATGACGGCTTATAAATAGCGATAAAACCAGTTAATATCGGCGCGCAAAAACCCACGCAAGGCCCGGAGCCAAGAATCAGTCCGCTTAAGAATAAATAATATAGACTTTCATTCATCTTAGGATTAATATAATAACAAAAGGAATAATTGTCCATGTTTATCTTTATACCCTTCGGCATAGTTGCCTCAATATTTCAGCTGGTTATCTTGCGCGAATTCAGCTTCTCCATCGCCAAAAATGAGCTGGCCTTTGTAGTCGGGGCGGGTTTCTGGATTATCTTCTGCTCCTTAGGGAGTATAATCAAAAACTCTAAAAAACTTCATGCGGCATCGCTTTGTATTTTAACCTCGGCCTCTTTTTTACTTTCCGTATGTTTAATCCATCTGGCAAAATCATTGATGGGGTTAAAATATTATGAAGTAACGAGCTTAAGTCTTATATTATTTTTAAGCATTGCTTTGATTGGTCCGACTGCCTTTATCATCGGCCTTGCTTTTAGGCATTTTGTGCAGAAGTACCTTGAGAACAATCCATCGCAAAAAAATGTTTACGCTAAGTTCTTTGCCTTTGAGGCAATAGGTTTTTTCTTAGGAGGCACATCTTTTACTTTTTACTTTATAGGCTATACAAACCCGTTGATTTTCTCATTATTACCATTAATTTTGTTGCCGTGCATAAAAAATCATTATAAAAAAATACTACCTATTTGCTTAATAATTATCATCACCATAATCTCTGTTCTAAATTTTAACTCTATCCTTAAAAAGGAATTCGCTAACGCTAATATCCTGGCAAATCTAGGATCTTGCTACGGCCCGGTGATTGTCACAGATAAAGCAGGCGCAACAATAATTTTCTCCGGAGGATCTTCTTTAACCACAAGTGAAGATGCATCCTCAAATGAAGAATTTGTCCACATAAGCTTGTCTGCAACTGAACCTTCAGTTAATAAAGATGTCCTCTTTATTGGCGCAGCACTCTCCAGTCAGGCTGAAGAAATAACCAAATATAAATTAAACTCCTTAGATTGCCTACAGATAAACCCTTTAATCTCAAATCTAGCTAAAAATAAATTACCTGTCGGGAAAAAAAATAAAATCAATTTTATCACTAATGACCCCCGGCTGTATCTTAAAAATACGAGTAAGCAATATGATGCTATCCTAATGCAGATGCCTGCACCCATTAATCTGGCCTTAAACCGTTATTTTACGGAAGATTTTTTTAAACTTGTTAACGGCCGCCTAAAACCAAAAGGCATATTTTCATTTACTATCCCTTCTAAAAGAGAAATACTTAGCCCTCAGTTTATCAGATTTAACTCCAGTATAATAAATACCCTAGATAAAGTATTTGCAAACAAGCTAATCATTCCTTCAGATACAATGATTATAATTGCATCTGATAAACAAAAAATTAATGATTATGATTTACTTGATAATTTCACCAAGACAAAACCTAAGACTTTATTTTTTACAATTTATCATTTTAAAGACTATCTTTCGCCTTCAATACGAAATTATACGCAGAATTTACTGGATAAAACAATCTCGCCCAATACCGATCTTAACCCCTCAGGTTTCCTTAATTATCTTATTCTAGAACAAATTAAGTTTTATCCTGACCTTAAAATAGATTTCAAGAAAATACGATCAAGCATAATGGTATTTCTTTTATTTTTCGGAGTAGTTATAACAATCTTAGGCTATTTGTCAAAAAAAGCTTCCTGCCTGTTAAATATTTTAACAATCGGTTTTAGTTCAATTAGCTTTAGTTCGATAATTTTTGTATTGTTTCAGATTTATTGCGGAGCTTTATATTGGAAGTTAGGCTTACTAATTGCATTATTTATGGCGGGGTTAAGTATCGGAATATTTTTAATGAATGCATTCAAATCTTACCGCGCTAACCTGCTGTCAGGGATGTATCTATGCTGGATGGTTGCAATTTTTATTTTATTTTCGAATTTAAAAATAATCGGAAGTTCTGTTTACGCAGAGTTTATCTTCTATTCTTTTGCCTTAATATGCGGATTCCTTACCGGCAGTTCCTATCCGCTCTTAGTACAAAACCTACTTAAAAATAAATTTGATGACAAGGGTATAGCTATGACTATTTACTCAGTAGATTTAATAGGAGCATTTCTGGGGACAGTAACAAGCGGAATACTGCTTATACCGTTTCTAGGGATATCTTACAGTCTCTTAACCCTAATATTTCTCAACGCGATTTTTACCTTAAAAAACCTGCGTAACTAATCCCATATTCCGGAAACTTTAACACCACAGAATTTACATTTACTCTTAATAATATTATTCTCTAATATAGTATAACCTGTACGCTTAATCAAAAGCTTATTACAAACAGGACATATTGTATCCTCCCCTGCATTTTCCGGGACATTGCCTATGTATACGTAGCGGAGCCCTGTTTTCTGGGCAATTTCTTTTGCGCGAATTAATGTCTTAAGCGGAGTAGGAGATAAATCTACTAACTTATACATCGGAAAGAATCTGGAGAAATGTACAGGAGTATCCAAACCTAAGTTATCCTTTATCCATAAACAAAGATTACTAATATCTTCATCGGAATCATTAGCAGAAGGAATAATAAGGTTAGTTATCTCCACCCAGACTTTTTCTTCTTTTAATATCTTAAGAGAGTTCAAAACACTAGCTAAATTCCCTTCGCAAAAAGAAGAGTAATATTTATCACTAAAACCTTTTAGGTCAATATTTGCGGCAGTTAAATATTTAGCCAGTTGGCGTAGAGGTTCTTCATTAATAAAACCTGCCGAATGCATAACGCAAGCAATACCTTCCTCTTTAGCCAATTTGGTGATATCAAGCATATATTCATAAAAAATCGTCGGCTCAGTATAGGTAAAGGCAATTGTCTTAGAACCGCTCTTCTTAGCCTCTCTGACAATATCTTGGGGCGGAACAAATGCCACCTTAACTGTTTGGGGGTCTAACTGAGAAATCTCCCAATTCTGACAAAACTTACATCTTAAATTACATCCGGCCGTAGCAATAGAAAAAGACTTTGTTCCCGGATAAACATGAAAAAGCGGCTTCTTCTCGATCGGGTCAATATGCATCGCTACGGGCTGGCCATAAGTCATCGCGTAAAGCTTGCCTTTGATATTCTTTCTTGCCCGGCAAAACCCCCGCTGATTCAAAGGTATAAGGCATCGCCAGGGGCATAGAGAACATTGCACCTTGCCCTCGCCCGCGTCAAGCCAATATAGCGCTTCTTTTCCCGCTTCCGGCGGGATCCCGCTTTGGCGGGATAATTCCGCCGGAGCAAGCTCATTTCTAGCAAAAGATTCTGATAAATTAAAAGCAAATCCTTTTAAAATAAAAAACGCGGCGATTACAAAAATTGCCAGAATCGCGGATAAAAGTGTTTTTTTAGAAATTAAAAATTTGATTAGGCTCATTTTGTTTTCTTTAGATCCTCACGCCTTTAATTCTAAAACGGTTGTTAAACCTCAAAAACTTTAATCATCGCTTTTACTATTTCCGGATTAAACTGAGAGCCGCTTTGTTGCTTGATCCGGTTGAGCGCGTCTTCCTTGCTCATCCCCGGCCTATAGGAGCGAGTTGAAGTCATGGCGTCATACGCGTCGGCCACGGCGACAATCTGGGCGAAGATATTAATCTGGCTGCCCAAAAGATGCTCCGGGTAGCCCTTGCCGTCAAAATGCTCATGATGAGACCTTACCGCCGAAAGTATATCTTGATCTTCAAATACCGGCCTTAAGATTTCTCCACCTACCCCAGGATGCTTATTAACCACCACGCGCTCTTCATCGCTTAATGGGCCTTCTTTATTTAAAATTTGCTCTTTTAACCCGATTTTACCGATATCGTGCAGCTGGGCTGCCTTTCTCAATAATTCAATTTTCTCAACAGGCAACCCCATCTCCTGGGCTATCCTTACCGAGTAATCACTAACCCTATCCGAATGGCCGCGCGTATAATGATCCTTAGCTTCAAGGCTTCTAACTAGAGATTGAACAATACCATAAAAATAATCACGTAATTTATTATTCGCCTTTTTTAAACTTGCCGCCATACCGTTAAACTCCGCCGCTAATCGCGCTATTTCATCTTTACCCTGGATGTCCACCTGAAAATCTAAATTACCGGAAGCAATTTTCCTCGTACCTTCGGTTAATTTCTTAACCGGCTTGCTTATCCTTCTGGAAATAAAAAATGCCAACATCAGAGAAAAAATAAAGCCGATAAATAAAACCAATGCCGCGCGCAACAAAGCGCTTCTTTGCATCGCGTAAACATGCCCGGCATCAATATCTATGCCTAATACCGCCACCGTCTGGCCAAGCTTATTTTTTATCGGCGCGTATCCGGACAAACTTGCCCCCCATTGATCTACCATAATTCTCTTATCGGCCATAGGTTTATCATAAGCCGCGAGCATTTCCGGAATACGCGAAGCGTCATATGCATCACCCGGAAAAGAGCTCGGCGTGGTGAATAGCTTGCCACGCTCAGCTAATGGATTAGGGTCAACCATAAAACGCCAAATCCCCGGAACAGCGGTCTTGGTAATGGTATAAATATATTTAATACTCGGGTTGGATTGTTTAATTAAAAGCAGGGTTTCGGCAATCTCCTGATACTCCAGGCTAGTTACCCCTTCGCGGTTTAACGGCACGCTCAGCAGCTTATCGGCGTCTATCAGCAAGCTGGATATCCCCGATATTGACTTCAATTTATTCCTTAAATCATCAAACTGAATATTAAAATTAAATTTGTAAATAAGAAGATTATCTAGAACAACCACAAACATTAAGGCAAAAAGAAAAGAAAGGGTTAATTTAGTGCGGAATTTAGTAATCATTTCAGTCCAATTTAGCAAGGCGCCTGGCAAACCTTGCTGACTTTCAATGGCACAAAAAGTTAATGCTGATTTCTATTGATAAAAAATTAATTTTAACTTAAAAATATCCTAATTAATCGAAAAGATTCTGATAAACGCTATACTCTTTTTTAGAGACCCGTCCATCATTATCAGTATCCATTTTACTAAATTCATCCATCTGATACGCCTGCATCTGCTCCTTTGACAAAAAGGCATTCTGCTCGCTGGCCATCTGGGCAAATTCCGAATCCCTGACACCCCGCTGATTAAAAGAAGCAGCCGCGCACCCGCTAAAAAATACTACCATAAAGAATAAGGCGGCGATCTTTCTCATTTTATCCTCCCGGCCATTATCTACCGCTGACCACAATCTTGCCTGCTATATTTTACCATAAATTCCAAAATTATGAGCAATTTCGTATTTTTAAAACAATACCTCTTGAATCCAACGCGGAAGAAAAATTTTTCAGAAAAAGATAAAAACAGTTACGGTAAGACTTTCTCAAAATGCTGGTAATCTTTTAATGATTTCCAGTTGCCTCCCCAAATCCACCCCATACGTAAAAAAGCCTTTACGACGCAAGAATCATAAGCAAGCGTTCCCGGTTTATGTATATCGTATACTGCGCCAAAAGGCAAGATGATGTTTCCTTTAATATAAGGATTTTGTACGGGGTTAATATCAATGGCAAAACCATAAGCGTGCTTAGAAAGAGACTTTCCTCCGGTTACCATTCTATAATTAAACGCGGAGGTATTGTTGGATAACATGGACTGGTCATCCTCATTCCATTTCTCATTCTTAAAAAACCGGTCATGGGAAATAGGAATAACGGAATTAATCGGAAATTTATCTTCTAAGGCAACCCGGAATATTTCCCGGATATCTTCTATAAGCCTTTCATCAATAACCAGCTGCCCCTTATGGATTTTCCCATCAAATGAATAATACAACACATCTATAATCCTTTGTTTTTCTTTAAATTCAGGCGGACTCTCTTTCTTTAACGCTTCAAACAATGAAATATCGCTGTCGATAATCGGATCCCGCAAAGAGCCGGCCGGCAATCGCGTAAATTGTCCGTCTGGCATTTTCACTGCGCCCCTGAACTTTAAGTCGCAGCCGAATAAAACTACACTCAATAATAAAAGTAAAAATAATAAATATTTCCTTGGCATATTGGACGACAAAAAACCTTTCCTGCTCTAGACAAGCCTCTACCCTCACTTAATTAACTCTTTTGTAATTCAGCGATTAACCTATTGAACGGAAAGTTGGTACCCGGGCACTCGGTATTTTTACCCTTAATATCTCTATGCTCCCTTATATTGTGTATTGATACATTATATTGCTCGCGCAAGACGCTGATTAATTTAACTAAAGCGCCGAATTGCGCGTTGCTGACCGCCTGTTTGCTAAAGTTGCCCACCAAACAAACCTGAATGTCCGCGGGGCGGTTTACCTCTTCTTGTTTTCTCCAGCGCCAGCCCACTTCAATTTCTCCGTCTCCGGAGTAGGTGCCGTTACCGAGCACAAAATGATAAAAAAGTCCCCCCATCTTACGGCTGCGATGATTGCGATCAAAACATTTAGCACTACCTTCAAATGTCGCGCTATGATGTAAAGTAATATAGCGCCAATAAGAGGACCTATATTTCGGGCCAACGAGCCTTTTCACATCTTCCCGCGAAACCAACTTATAAGCCCCGATCGGCAATGACGAGCGCGCTCCAGGTATAAAAATCCCCTGGCCAATCTCAATCCGCGTCGGATCAATAATTTTATTAATCCGCTTAAGCTGATTCATATCGACATTATACGTTTTGGCAATCCTATAAAGCGTCTGGCCCCTCTCTACAATATGATATACGCCGCCTACCGGCAGCACGGGCTGACGCGGGACAGTTACGCAGCCTGAAATAAAAAACGTTAAATACAAAAAAACCGCAATTAGTTTAAAATTCAATTTT
>JAZDEW010000057.1:0-13050 GCA_043808425.1 Candidatus Omnitrophota bacterium | reverse complement strand
CTTTGTCGAGCGGCTTACAGGGTTAGGTTTTCACCTATCCTGCCACTCCAGACTAAACGGCTTATAGACATTTACCGTTACTGACACCTCTCATTCAGTTAGTTTACAAAGAGCTTATCTTGGCGCGCTTTCATTTTTTTAATCAGTAATTTTTCCATAATCTTTGCTAAGGCTGTCTGGATCTTACTGCTTGCATAAACTTCTGAATTTTCCGCTGATCTTTTTTACCGGGCTTTATTTCTAAGGAACTTGAAACATCCACCCAATCAGGCTTTAATAATTTAATAGCCTCACTTACGTTGCCCACAGTTAAACCTCCGGAAACAAACACAACAGGCTTCATTCTAACTGCTTGGGCTAATATTTTCCAGTTAAATTTATTCCCCGTGCCTCCCAGCTTGGCCTTGGAAAAACTGTCAAATAAATAAGCGAAAGTTTTATATTCAGATACGCCCGCTAAATCTTCTTGCTTATTTATTCTAAACGCCTTAACAACCTGATAGCCTTTAAATTTCTTACAATATTCAGGCGATTCTTGGCCATGAAACTGCAGCAGATCTAAACCACAAAGCTTGGCAATTTTTTTTACGCTCGGCACTTTTTCATTCACAAAAACTCCCACCCGCTTAATTTTCTTCGGTAAAATCCGTGAAATATTTGCCGCTTTATGCGGGAGAATATAGCGGGGACTTTTTTTATAAAAAACAAATCCCAGGGCATCCGCTCCGGCAAAAAAACTAGCCAAAGCATCCTCTAAATTAGTAATCCCGCAGACCTTTACTCTTACCACCCCATCACCTCTTCTACTTTAGCCTTTATGTCCGATGACTCCATAAAAACAGTGCCAATTAATACGGCGCTAGCACCAAGAATCTTGAGAAATAAAACATCCTGCGAGCTTTTAATTCCGCTTTCCACAACCACTATTTTATCCCTAGGGACCAAAATGAATAATTTTTCCGTGATCTTGAAATCAACCTCTAGCGTACGTAGATTGCGATTATTAATTCCGATTATTGGAACCTTCAGGCTTAAAACTTTTTTAAGCTCTTTTTCATCATGCACCTCAACAATATAATCAAGGCCCAAGCTATCCGCTATCCGCATAAACTCAACTAATTTATCTTTGGTCAATAAATCCGCAATCAATAAAATCGCATCCGCGCCAAAATAACGCGACTCATAAACCTGATAGCTTTCTAAAATAAAATCTTTTCTCAAAATCGGAGCTTTAACGATATTCTTTACCTGATTTAGATAAGCCAGGCTGCCTCGAAAAAAATCCTCCTCCGTTAACACAGAAACTGCCTGCACCCCGGCCTCTTGATAGGATTGGGCAATCTTTTCCAAATTAAAACTCTGGTTCATCATTCCCCGGGAAGGCGAAGCCTGTTTAATTTCAGCAATCAGCGCAATCTGCTTAGGTTTACTGACCGCCTCTTTAAAGCCCCGGGTTGCTGGCAAGCCGGCTAATTTAGCGATTAAATCTTCCTGGCTAAGCTGCTGCTTAGCCAAAATAATTCTTTCTTTCTTTTTAGCGACAATTTGTTTTAAAATATCCATTATTGTGAATACTCCCTTAATTGTTCAAGCTTCTCCAAAGCTGCCCCGGAATCAACTGATTCCTCCGCCAGCCTTATTCCCTTGGCGATCGTATCCGCTTTATCCGCCGCATAGATAGCGCAACCGGCATTAAACACAACAATATCTCGCCGGCTACCCGGATTACCGGCTAAAATATCCCCCACAATCTTTACATTCTCATCGATGGAACCGCCTAATAAATCATTTAAGCCTGCCCGCTTAAAACCAAAATCCTCCGGAACAATTTCGTAATCTTCGAACCGGCCGTCTCTAACCTCAGTAACAAAAGTCTTATCCGTAGTCGTTACTTCGTCCAGGCCATCTGAGCCATGTACCACTAAAATATGCCTTGAGCCTAAATTACGCAAGACTTCAGCCAGCGGCCTAACCCAGGCTTTAGAATATACACCGATTAACTGGTGCCTAGCCCGCGCCGGATTAATCAGAGGGCCTAAAATATTAAAAATTGTTTTTTGCCCGATTTGTTTTCTTGCCGGCATAACCTGGCGCATAGCTAAATGTAAATTCGGCGCAAACAAGAAAGCAATCCCTATTTGGCAAAGGCATCTTTTAATCTTTTCCGTATCCATATTAATTTTAACACCCAAGGCTTCTAAAATATCCGCGCTGCCGCATTTACTGGATACAGAACGATTACCATGTTTGGCCACCGTCACCCCGGCGCCACTAGCGACCAACGCGGCAACAGTAGAGATATTAAAAGTATTTTTTTTATCTCCTCCGGTTCCGCAGGTATCCAAAATATTAGATTTATCTACGATAATCGGCTCAACGTATTCTAACATAACTCCTACCGCCGCGGTTAACTCCACGACGGTCTCGCCCTTACAATTTAAAAAAATTAAAAAAGCGACGATATCAGCGATATCAACCGTGCCGCTTAGAATCTCCCGCATGGCCTGCTGCATCTGCCCGGCAGTTAAATCTTTTTTGTTAATTAACTGTTTAATCAAGTCTTTAATCATTTTAATATTTTATAAAACCGTGTAGACCTACGCGGTCTACACGGTAGACCAGGCAGGCCTAACAGAGGCCTAAGAAATTAGCTAAAATATTTTTACCGCATTTAGTTAAAATAGACTCCGGGTGAAACTGTAAGCCCCAAAGCGAATATTCTTTATGTTTTAACCCCATAATTTCAAATTCCTTTGTCCAGGCGGTTATCTCCAGGCAAGACGGCAAAGTCTCTTTCTCTACCAATAAAGAATGATAGCGCGTAGCCAAAAATGGGTAAGGAATATTTTTAAAAATATCTTTTTTATTATGATAGATTTTAGAGGTCTTGCCATGCATCAACCTTTTGGCTTGCACAATTTTACCGCCGAAACAATAACCAATAGCTTGATGCCCCAGGCAAACTCCCAGGATAGGAATTTTTCCGCGAAACTCTCTGATCACGGCGCAGGAAATACCCGCATCTTCCGGCCTACCGGGACCCGGAGAGATAACGATGTTCTGCGGATTAAGCTGCTTAATATCTTTAAGCGTTAAGGCGTCGTTACGATAAACCAAAACCCGCTGACCTAATTCTCCTAAATATTGCACCAGATTATAGGTAAAAGAATCGTAGTTATCGATCATGAGAATCATACGAAATCTCCTCAGTCAATAGTCGATAGGCTATAGACTATCTATTCTTTTTCTCTCCAAACTTTAGCGCCCAAATTAATCAATTTTTTTTCAATAAATTCATATCCCCGCTCTAAATGATAAATCCTAGAAACCGACGTCCGGCCACGCGCAGCTAAACCCGCTAAAACTAAACCCGCGGAAGCGCGCAGATCAGAGGCCATCACCGGAGCGCCAGATAAACTTTTTACCCCCTCCACAATCGCATGCGGCCCCTCTCTTTGAATATGCGCGCCCATACGATTAAGCTCGGCCACATGCATAAACCTATCCGGATAAATTTTTTCGGTAATTACACTGATGCCGCCAGTAATTGACATCAAACTCATCATCTGTGCCTGCATATCGGTTGGAAATCCAGGATAAGGAAGGGTGGTAATATTTATCGACCTCAACTTCTTATCCCCTCTAACCCGCAGAGCTGTTTCAACGCGCTCAATATGCGCGCCCGCCTCATCTAATTTGTCAATTAAAGCTCCTAAGTGCTGATATCGCACGTTTTTAATTAAAACATCTCCACCGGTAATCAAGGAAGCCAAGATTAATGTCCCTGCCTCAATTCGGTCAGGAATTATTGAATGCGTTGCGCCGTGCAAATATTTTACCCCCTCAATTTCAATCATCGGCGTGCCATGGCCCTTAATTTTCGCGCCCATCTTAATTAAAAACTCCGCCAAATCTACCACTTCCGGCTCACAGGCTGCCGATTCAATAATCGTTTTTCCGGATGCCAATACCGCCGCCATCATCACATTATCCGTGGCTAAAACAGATGAGCCATAGACTCCCCCCAGATAAATATAAGCACCCTGCAATTTATTTGTCTTGGCAACCACGTAACCTGAATCAATACTAATCTGTGCGCCCAAAGCCCGAATACCTTTAAGATGCAGATCCACCGGCCGCACGCCAATCACGCAGCCCCCCGGGAGAGAAACTTTGGCTTTTTTTAATTTACCCAGAAGCGGGCCCAAAACGCAAAATGAAGCACGCATCGTCGAAACTAATTTATATTCGGCAATATAATTTGCCGCCTTGCCGGCAGCAACGCTAACCCGGCCTTTATCAAGCTCCGTGATCTTTCCTAAAGCGCGCAAAATCTTAAGCATACTCTGAGTATCACGTAAATGTGGCACACCTTTAATTACACATGGTTCATCCGTCAACAAAGTTGCCGCCAAAATGGGCAACACGGCATTTTTTGCCCCAGAGACCGTAACCTCGCCTTTTAATTTTACCCCGCCTTCAATAATCAGTTTATCCATTTATCAAAGTCCTTTGTTGTGCTATAACTACGCGTTT
The DNA here is from genome assembly GCA_043808425.1 of Candidatus Omnitrophota bacterium. GTDB lineage: Bacteria > Omnitrophota > Gorgyraeia > Gygaellales > Profunditerraquicolaceae > UBA6249. The sequence goes on along the minus strand of JAZDEW010000057.1, from coordinate 8,514 downwards.
AATATTATTATAGTCTTTAATTATATCCGTCACATTAAAATTTTGCTCAGCACATAGCGCGCAAAGACGGTTAGCCTGGTTGGCCCCTACTTCAAAAGCTAACCAACCATCATCATTCAAAAAAAAGCCCGCCTGGCTAACAATGCGCCGATAAAAATCCAAACCATCAATACCTCCCTCTAAAGCTAAAGCCGGCTCAAAAGATATTTCTTTAGCTAAGCCGCAAAATTCCGCGCTGGATATATAGGGGGGATTACTGATAATTAAATCAAATTTTTCCTGATCTTTTTTCAGCGCGCTAAAAATATCAGAGCGCAAAAATTTAACTTTAACTTTATGCAATTTAGCATTTTCTTTAGCTAATTGCAAGGCGCTTAAAGATATATCCGTGGCCCAAATAAGTGCCCTCGGCAATAGCTTGGCGATGGAAACAGCAATGCAACCGGAACCCGTGCCCAAATCAAGAATCCTTAACGGAACAACCCTGCTCTTGGATTTTAATTTCTCTAGCACGCTACTAATCAGGATTTCTGTTTCCGGACGGGGAATCAAAGCACGCTTATCCACCTTAAACTCGTGCCCCATAAATTCGGTTGAACCTAAAATATACTGCAGCGGTTCGCCCATAACCCTGCGCTTGAATATCCCGGATACCTGCAGAGATTTATCTCTATCTAAAAGCGCCTCTTTATGTAAATATAAAGAGAGACGGTCACAGTTTAAAACATGGCTATAAACTAACTCCGCTTCGGTCATCCCGCGCCTTCCTGCCTGCCAGTAGGCAGGCTTTTTTATTCAATATTATTCCCACTATTTATCCCTTTAAACCTTAATGCTTCAAGAAAATCGCCTCAGGCAGATGACTTTTAATCGCCGGTCACAGGCGATTTTCGCAGCCCCAGCCGTTTTGTTTTGCGCAGCAAAACAGGCACAGATAGGAAAGTGTTTTTATACTTTCCTATGCAGTAAAAAATAATAAATACTTAGAAGGTGCGGGATTCACTCTTTTTCTCTGCTTGTGCTTTTAATAAAGCCTCAAAAAGCTCATCCATTTGCCCCTCTAAAATTCCCTCTAATTGATGCGAGGTAAAATTAATCCTGTGATCCGTAACCCGGCGGTCCGGAAAATTATAAGTACGAATCTTTTCGCTACGGTCTCCGGTGCCAATCTGGGTTTTTCTGGCGCTAGATAATCGTTTTGCCTCGGTTTCAATTTTTACCTCTAAGATCCGGGCACGTAAAACTCTCATCGCCTTGGCTCTGTTTTTAATCTGTGAACGCTCATCCTGGCAGGCAACGACCGTGCCCGTAGGTATATGGGTAATCCTAACCGCAGAATCGGTCTTCTGCATATGTTGACCACCCGGGCCGCTAGAGCGATAAGTATCGATCCTTAAATCTTTTGGCTCAATTACCAAATCAATCTCTTCCGGCTCCATCAATACTGCCACCGTAGCCGTAGAGGTGTGAATGCGGCCTTGTGACTCCGTCGCCGGAACCCGCTGCACGCGATGCACCCCGCTTTCAAATTTTAAACAACGAAAAGAATCCTTCCCCTTAACGCTAAAAATAATCTCTTTGATTCCGCCGGCTTCATTAACACTGGAGTACATCGGTTCAATTACCCAGCCTTTATTATCAGCATACTTAGAATACATCCGATATAATACAGCCGCAAACAACCCTGCCTCATCTCCTCCCGTGCCCTGCCGAATTTCCAAAATACAATCGCGCCCGGCATCCTTATCTTCTCCGGCCAAAATTTTATCTAACCTTTGCTCAAGCGCAGTTTTTTTCTCAGCTAACGCGTTTTGCTCAGCCTGCGCTAATTCCATAAAATCCTGCTCATGCTTACCGAACATCACCATCTTAAGATCGGCAATCTCCTTAAGCAAGTTTTTATATTCCCGATACAAAGAAACCACCAGCTTAAGATCCGAAAGCTCTTTGGCCAACTTATGATATAGCGCCCGATCAACAAGCTGATCCTGGCTTCCCAAAAGCTGCTCTAACTCCTGATAACGCAAAGCTAATTTTTCTAATTGTGGATACATAGCTTAAAAATCCATGGTCTATGGACTATAGACTATGGACTATAGACTAATTAATTCACTCCTCAACTTATTTCTTCTTGGCATACTTTTTTATAAATTTATCCACGCGGCCGGCAGAGTCCACCAACTTTTGTTTTCCGGTAAAAAATGGATGGCATTTTGAACAAATCTCAACCCGAATACTCGGCTTGGTAGAGCGGGTATGAATCGTCTCACCGCAAGCGCAAACAATGGTACTTTCTTTGTAATTAGGATGAACTTTTTCTTTCATTTTGTTACCTCCTGTTTTGTCATTCTAAGCCCCCAAAGAGCAAAAAACCCAAAAGATAAATTCTCCGGTCGCTTCGCCCCTTTGAGAATGACGCGTTCATAATATCTTTAAATGCGGGCTTATTTCTGATTCATGCTGTTCAAGAACTCTTCGTTATTCTTAGTCTTACTTAATTTTTCAATTAATAACTCCATCGCTTCCACATTATTTAACTCATTTAAAACTTTTCTTAAAATCCAGGTTTTCTGCAACACATCGGACTTGACCAACAGCTCCTCGTGACGGGTATTTGAACGCTTGATATCAATAGCCGGATAAATCCTGCGCTGGAAAAGATTCCGGTCCAGCTGAGTTTCCATATTGCCTGTTCCTTTAAACTCCTCAAAAATAACTTCATCCATCCGGCTTCCCGTGTCCACTAAGGCCGTAGCAATGATCGTCAAGCTCCCGCCTTCATCTACCGCGCGCGCCGCGCCAAAAAATCTCTTGGGTTTTTGCAAAGCATTAGAATCAATGCCGCCGGAGAGAACCTTACCACTATGCGGAACCACGGAGTTATAGGCTCGAGCCAAACGCGTAATGCTGTCCAAAAGAACGACCACATCGCGTTTGTGCTCAACCAAACGCTTGGCCTTCTCTAAAACTATCTCCGCAACCTGCACATGTCGCTCTGGCGGCTCGTCAAAGGTCGAGGAAATTACTTCGCCTCTAACATTGCGCTGCATATCCGTAACCTCTTCCGGCCGCTCGTCAATCAACAGGACAATTAAAATAACATCCGGATTATTACTCGTAATAGCGTTGGCAATCTTCTGCAATAAAACAGTTTTACCGCTATAGGGCTGAGCCACAATCAAACCACGCTGGCCTTTGCCGATCGGAGTAAGCAGCCCCATGATCCGCATGGATATCTCATCCGGCTTGGTCTCCATATTAAACGGCTCACGCGGATAAACCGGTGTAAGATTATCAAAAAGCACCTTTTCTTTTACCTCATCAGGGTTCTCAAAATTTACCGCCTCTACCTTTAATAAGGCAAAATATTTCTCTCCTTCTTTAGGCGGACGGATCTGGCCACTAACCGTATCTCCTGTGCGCAATTCAAATTTCCTAATTTGCGACGGAGAAATATAAATATCATCCGGACAAGGAAGATAATTATAATTCGGGCTGCGCAGAAAACCAAACCCCTCAGAAAGGATCTCTAAGACTCCCTCCCCAAACATCAGCCCTTCCTTCTCTGCCTGGGCCTGCAGTATTTTAAAAATCAGATCCTGCTTTTTTAAACCACTTATACCACTGGCATTCAATTCTTTAGCCAGCTTATTCAGCTCGCCGATCTTCATGTCTTTAAGATTTTTAATATCTAATTTTTCCACAACTGCCTCCGTATTTTAGAAACTTGTTTCTGTGTTTGCCTTAACTGACCGCTATTATCTATAATAAAATCCGCAAAACGCGAATTTTCCTTTTGCGAAATCTGAGATTTCATTCTTAAGATTACCTGTTTTTTTGCCAAGCCCAGACTCTTTTGACCGCGCAAAATTTGCTGCTGGCTCCTGGCCGTTACCACGACCAGCTTATCCACCAAATCAGCCAGCCCTGCCTCAATAATTAAAGCTGCGTCCAAAATAACAACACTCTTATTTGAATTCCGGATACGCCGCTTTATCTGCCGGATTAGTTCCGGATGCACAATCTTATTTAGCTTACTCAAAGCAGCTTTATTAGCAAAAATAATTTTTGCTAATTTTTCCCGGTCAACACGATTATTATCTTTAAGAATATTTTGACCAAAATATTCTTTAATCTTTTTATAAACGCAACTACCGGTAGAAAATAATCTATGCGCCAATTTATCCGCGTCAATCAACAGGCTGTCTTTGGTTTTAAACATCCCAGCAACCGTGCTTTTACCGCAGGCAATATTACCGGTAACCCCGAGAATAAATTTATTTTTTCTTAGCTTTGGCATATAACTGAACATATTTATCCGCCGAAACTTTCCAGGAAAAATTACATTCCATGGCATGATTGACCAGAGATAACCATTTATTTTTATCTTTAAATACCAGCACAGCCTTATTAATTAATTTTAGCAATCCTTCTTTTGTGTATTGACTAAAAATAAAACCATTATTTCTATTGATGGTATCCGCCAAACCGCCGGTTTTAAAAACTAGCGGAATGGCCCCATAGTGTAAACTAATTAATTGTCCTAAGCCGCAAGGCTCATATTTTGAAGGCATAAGAAAAATATCACTACCAGCATAAATCTTATGGGCCAGTGGATCGTCAAATTTTAAATTCAAAGAAATAACTTTTGGATATTTATCGGCGGCGCTCTTAAGTATATCCTGATATTTTAGGTCTCCGGCTCCCAAAATAACTAGCTGCACATTCAACTTACAAAGATCATCCAAGGCTTGCGCAAAAATATCAAAACCCTTCTGCTGGGCCAGACGGGAAACCATTCCTAAAACCGGTATATTTTTATCTATGGGCAGACCGGTTGTTTTTTGTAAATCTTCTTTATTCAAAACTTTATCTTCCGGGTTAAGCAACGAATAATTCTGCGAAATAAATCTATCCGCATCCGGGTCCCAAACAGAATAATCCAACCCATTTAAAATGCCGCTTAAAACATCTTTACGCTCTCTTAAGAGTCCATCTAAACCGAACCCCAGCTCTTTAGTCTGAATCTCCTTAGCATAAGTTGGGCTTACCGTGTTGATGAAATCCGCAAAAACTATTCCTCCTTTTAGCAAATTAACCTTATTATAAAATTCAAAACCATTAACATCAAAAAGCCGCCAGTCAAAACCCAGTTTAAAAAACTCTTCTTTGGCAAAAACCCCCTGATAACCGATATTATGCAGAGTTAAAAGACACTTGATCCGGCTATAAAAACTTATGTTTAAATATAGATTCTTCAAATACGCCGCAACCAGGCTCGCCTGCCAATCATGCAGATGTAAAATATCCACGGGGAAATTTATCTCTTTTAATAAGTCTAACGCTCTGCGACAAAAAAAAGCAAACCGCTCTAGATTATCTTGATAATCACCATTTTTATCTCCATACAGCCCATCACGGTTAAAATAATTCTTATTCTCAATAAAAAAAACTTTAATGTTTTTACCTATTATCGCGTATGTTACATCTTTAAAAATCCGGCTAATTTTTAACTTAGCATCCACAATACATTTATAACCGGGCATAATCACAATTATTTCATGTCCGCAATACTCTAAAGCCAAAGGCAGGGCTCCCACCACATCCGCCAACCCACCGGTTTTAGCAAAAGGCACAACCTCCGAAGCCACCATCGCTATCTTCACTCTACACCTTCCTGCCTGCCGGCAGGCAGGCAGGCTTTTTTACTTAATTCATTAAACCAAATAACTTTAATAATTGAATAACTAGAAGGTGCGGGGTTCATCCCTGCTCTCCAGAAAATACGGACATCTCCAGCCAATTAGCTCCTTTTTTCATATCTATTTTTATCGGCACTTTTAATTTCATAACGTTCTCCATTTCATCCTTAACTAATCCTGTAAGCACGCTTAACTCAGAAATCGGTAGATCAAAAACCAGTTCATCATGAATCTGTAAAATCATTTTAGCTTTTAAGCCTTTAGCTTTAATTTGCGCTCCAATCTTAACCATGGCTAACTTAATCAAATCGCTGGCTGTTCCCTGGATAGGAGTATTTACAGCTTGACGCTGAGCAAACTGACGGATCCCTATATTCTTATTATTAATTTCCGGAATATATCTCCTTCTTCCCAAAAGCGTAGTAACGAATCCTTCGCTTTGAGCCAATTTTATCTGTAAATCAATATATTCTTTTACTTTAGGATAACGTAAAAAATAAGCATCAATAAAATCCTGAGCTTGATTTATCGGAATATCCAAATCCTTACTCAAGCCATACGCACTCTGTCCGTAAATAATACCAAAATTTACCCTCTTAGCTACCTCGCGCATCTGCTCCTTAACTTCTGATTCCGAAAGATTGTAAATTAAAGAAGCCGTCAGGCGATGAACATCCTGATTACGATTAAAGGCCTCAATCAAGGCATGGTCGCAGCACAAATGCGCCAACACCCTTAGTTCTATTTGTGAATAATCACATGAAAGCAGGCAATTCTTTTTACCCGAAGCAATAATCGCTTGCCTGATCTTACTGCCAATATCCGTTTTAATCGGAATATTCTGTAAGTTAGGATTGCTAGAACTCAACCTGCCTGTTTCGGTACCGGTCTGATTAAAAGAAGTATGTACCCTGCCATCAGAAGAATCCACTAGTTTAGGCAAAGCATCAACATAAGTATTTTTTAATTTAGTCAACTGCCGATACTCAAGTAATAAAACAGGCAGAGGATGCTTAGCACTTAAACGCTTTAACACCTCTTCATCTGTAGACGGGCCGGTCTTAGTTTTTTTAATTATCGAAAGGCCTAACTTTTCAAATAAAACCTGCCCTAACTGTTTAGGCGAATTAATGTTAAATTGCGTTCCGCTGGCCTCATAAATATCCGAAATTAATTTAATTAATCTATGTTCAATATCGGCCGAAAGATTCTTCAGCAACCCCGAATCCAACTTTATTCCGTCTTGTTCCATCAAAGCTAAAATACTCACCAAGGGCATTTCCAGATCAAAAAACAGTTTAAATAAATCTTTTTCAACTAAGGCCTGCTTAAGTACCGGCTTTAATCTGACTACCAAAGCCAATGCTTCTTTTGCTTCCAAAGACCCCGAACGTATAAATTCTCCTAAATTTTCCAACGCCAAATCCTCCAACGCATAACTCGTTCGCGATGGATTTAGCAGATACGCCGCGACCATAATATCAAAATCTAAACCGTTTAAAATTAAGCCCTCCCTAAAAAGTACAACTTTTAATTTCTTAAGATCATGACCGGTCTTCTTAATTCTAGAATCAGAGATTGCCGCGCGCAGCTCTGCCGGAACAAGCTTACCGCTAAAAAATTTGTCTTCTATGGCAAAAATTAAGTCCTCAGCGCTTGATCCATAAATAAAGATTTCATCACACCGCTTAAGCCTGGCGGCTAACTCAACCTGGTTACAATTACATAAGCTAGTTGGAACGGTTTTGTCAGCTGCATCCGGCAATTCCCCCAGCAGCTTTTTAAATTCCAACCGCTTAAAAATACTAGCTAACCGAACATAATTTGGCTGTCCAGTTTTAGCCTTTTCTAAATCCAGATCTAAATCTAGTTCTTGATCCAAGCTAATTAACTCCTTATTTAATTCTATACGTTGGCGATGCTCAATGATCATTTCTTTAATTTTCTGAGGTTTTACTTTTGTAATATTCTTAAACAGCTGATCAAGTGAACCAAATTCCAAAATAAGTTTTTGAGCGGTTTTGTCTCCAATCCCCGGAACCCCCGGAAGATTATCCGCAGCATCGCCCATCAACGCGATAATATCGACCAGCCGCTCCGGAGCAACCCCAAAACGCTCCTTAATTTTTGCCACATCATAAAACACTCCACTGTCTTTATGGGGGCTAAATACCGAAATACCTTTACCCACTAACTGCAAAATATCTTTATCGCTACTCACGATGGTTACCGCCAATGATCGTAAAACAGCTTTCCTAGCCAGTTGAGCGATAAGGTCATCGGCTTCAAAATCTTTTTTTTCAAAAATAGGAACCCCGTAAGCCGCCACCACCTCTTTAATCAGGGGAATCTGGCTAATCAGGCAGTCCGGCATTGCCGGCCGCTGCATTTTATATTGCGCGAATTTCTTCAGGCGAAAAGTATCCCGCGATAAGTCAAAACAACAAATCAGATAATCCGGCCTTTGCTCTTTTAATATTTTATTAAGAATATTGATAAAACCATAAACCGCGTTGGTCTTCTGCCCGCTAGATGTGCTCAAACCGCTTAAGGCATAAAACGCCCTATAACAAAACGCGGTGGCATCAATCAAAAATAAGCTTTTTTCAACCATTAATTAAATATTCAAGGAATTCAATATAAGGAAAGATGTTTTTGCGGTACGCTTCTATCGCCTCAGAGCAATTCGCCCTGCCTTTTTAATAAACGCTTCAATCTCCGGTTATTCTTCTTTAAACCTTAAGTATCCAGCGATGTTCTACCCACAGCTCCCGGTATTTTCTAGCTTGCTCCTGTTTTATACCTGATATAT
>JAZDEW010000056.1:0-2479 GCA_043808425.1 Candidatus Omnitrophota bacterium | reverse complement strand
CGCCTGAAAATCCAGGCCCTCCGGGCTAATATCCTCCCACGTAAAATCCTGCGCTAAAAGCAGACTAACCATCATACCCAACCAAACCACTGCCACGCCAAAAACTGTTTTATGCATTTTTTGCCACCTCCTGCATCAATTGACGTAAGCGGCAAAAAAATCTAACTAACTATTTTGCAAATTAAAAAAGGGGACGGTTCTCTTTCTTAATTTCAAGAAAACAGAACCGCCCCCTGTTAAATCCCTTTTTAACGCAATATAGCAAAATGAAGCAATGTGCCGACAAAGATACTAATTCCGAGCATAATCAAAGTGGATTTAATTAAACCTTTTAAGCCTAGCTCTTTGGCTAAAACCACAAAACTCGCCACGCATGGAAAAGATATCGCCAACAGTGTAACGCCAATAAACAATTGATTCGCTGTTAAGCCCAGAGGCATTAACATCCCCACCGCCACATCTTTTCTAAAAAACCCAATGGCTAAAGCCACCACCGCTTCTTTGGGAAGACCAAATAAACCATGAACGATCGGCGCAAAAATAGCCGTTACAAAATCAAATAATTTATAATAAAGCAAAATATTAATAAAACATACTCCCAGCAAAACTAACGGCGTTGCTTCTACCAAAAATCCTTTTATACGAAAATAAAGCTTTTTCCAGAGCATCAGCAGTGGAGGAAACCGATAAGGCGGAATCTCGATAAGGAATTCCGGGCTATAGCCGGCCAAAAAACGGTTAAGAATTATTCCTAGGATAATCACCAGGGAAAATAAAACCAAATATACTCCGCCAACATAGAATCCTCCAAATTTACCTAAAAGACCAAAAATCATCGCCTGCAAAGGAACGCAGGGCACGCCAATGGAAATAATTGTAGAGGCAATAAATCTCTCTCTCTTTGATTCCAACACGCGCGTAGACAAAATTCCGGGAACATTGCAGCCAAACCCCAAGAGCACCGGGATAACCGCATAACCGTGTAAGCCTAAACGATGTAAAAGATTATCCAATAATACCGCCAGACGCGGCAGATATCCAATATCCTCCAGGAGGCTAAGAATCAAATAAAAAGATATAACGTAAGGCAAGACCATCCCAAATTCAATATAAGGAGCGGTGGTTAAAACCCCTAAAGACTGCTTAAAATCTATTTTTCCCTGAATCAAATCTCCGATTAATAAATGAAACCAAAAACCTTTTTTGGGCCATTGTAAAGATAATTTCTCAAGAAACGGCTGATAAATATTTATAAAGACCGGGTCGGTGATATGGTTAATTATTCCTTCTCCGATAAAGCGTACAATTTTAAACGTCGCATAAATAACTACCCCTGCCATAATCAATCCGGTTACCGGGCGCACCGAAGCATCCTCCATTATCTCCCTAAAGGTATGATGACGATGCTCCAAGCGCTGAACTTGCTCAATAATCTTACCAATCTCAAGCCAGCGCTGCTGATGCGTAAATTGGCCTCCAGGAGCAGAAATTACTTCTTTAATCCGCTCCGTTAATAACTTAATACCTACTCCGGTTAAAGCACAAGTTGAAATCACCGGCACCTTCAAAAGCTCTTCCAGTTTAGCAATATCGATATGCACTCCCCGGTGGCCGGCGTCATCACACATATTCAAACAAATAACTACCGGAAAACCCTGCTCGATCAACTGTAAAGTTAAAAGCAGATTCCTTTCAAGATTAGTGGAATCGATAATATTAATTACGGCCATCTCTGCTCTGGGAAGCTCTTTTAATAAAGATACGGCTACCTCTTCCGCGGCGGAGGTAGAATCCAAGGAATACGTCCCCGGCAGATCCACTACTTCTACCTTTTCTTCGTTTAGGCGTAAATAGCCTTTAGCAATTTCTACGGTCGTCCCGGGATAGTTAGAAGAAATTACCTGCACACCGGTAAGGCGTGAAAATACCACGCTTTTACCAACATTAGGATTGCCAATTAAATAAATCTTTTTTATCATTCTTTTTCTACAATTATTTTTTCCGCGACACTGTGGCCTAAAGCGAGGATACTTCTTCCGGCTTTGATCACCACCGGGCCTTTTAATCCGATATGGCTAAGCTTGGATACGGACTTGCCTTTATATACACCCATACTCAAAAGCTTGCTTTCCAAATTAGACCCGCCTAAAATCTCCAGGATCTTTACCTTTTCATTTGCCTTAATTTGCACTAACGATATTTTTTTCATTTATTATTTATCCTTATCCAAAAAATTAATTATTTTTTTCTTTAACATTTTCTTACCCCTTTCTATCTAATAGGATTACTTTAATGATACAAGCTTGACTCTTCTTTAGCAATAATTTTACCGTCCTGAAGAAAAATAATTCGATCTGCCAGGTTTCCCAAATTCCGGTTGTGCGTAACCACGAGGAGAGTTAAATTTTCCTCTTTATTTAATTCTCTTAAGAGATTAAAGATCAGTTTAGAGTTTTTAGTATCTAAGTTTCCGGTAGGC
>JAZDEW010000055.1:0-17626 GCA_043808425.1 Candidatus Omnitrophota bacterium | reverse complement strand
TGCGTATCTGGCGGACTTCGGTTATCTTACCGCTTGCCCGACTAACACCGGCACGGGTATGCGCGGTTCAGTGATGCTGCATTTACCGGCATTGGTGATGAGCCGGCAGATCGAGCGGGTATTGGCCGCGATCGCTAAATTGAGTTTTACTACGCGCGGACTTTACGGCGAAGGGACACAAGCCAGCGGTAATTTCTTTCAGATTTCTAATCAGGTTTCCTTAGGCCACAGCGAGAGCGAGATTATCGAGAATATTAATGGTTTGATTCGGCAGATTATTGAACAAGAGACACAGGCGAGAGAGATTATGTTGACTAAAAGTAAAGAAGTCTTAGAGGATAGGATTAATCGTTCCCTGGGTATTTTAAAAAGCGCTCGGATTATTACCAGCCAGGAGACGACGGAATTACTCTCAATGGTTAGGTTAGGAAGTGATCTGGGTATGATCAAGGATATTGACCGCCGTATAATCAATGAACTTTTTATTATTACTCAGCCGGCGCATTTGCAAAAATTGGAAAATGTAAAACTTTCCTCAGATCAGAGGGATTTAAAAAGGGCGGAGTTGATCCGTAAGAAATTAAATTTATTATAGTTCATACTGAAGAAACATTTTCCCGCCATCTTGGGTTCTGCTGTCGGCGTGGCGAAGTAAGTTAAAATGACCTCTAACCTGGTTAGCTTAGCTAACCAGGTTAGACAGCCATTATAATCTGAGTGATTTTGGGAAGGAAGCATAAATAGAATAAATTCTAACAAAGTACTGTTATAGCTTAAGGCTTACAGCTTAAAGTTTAAGTAAAGGAGATCACGACATGTTTAATCGTTTTACGGAGAGGGCAAGAAAAGTAATTATTTTAGCTAAAGAAGAGGCCAGACGTTTTAATCATGATTATATCGGCACTGAGCATATACTCTTGGGGTTAATCCGGGAGGGAGAAGGGGTGGCGGCAGCGGTCTTGCAGAAGCTGGATGTTTCTCTGGAAAATATCCGTTTAGAAATTGAAAAATTAGTACAGCCGGGGCCCACTACTCAGATTATCGGGGATATTCCTTTTACCCCTCGCGCTAAAAAAGCTTTAGAGCTGTCGGCGGAGGAGGCGCGTTCTCTGGGTCATAATTATATTGGTACGGAGCATCTTTTGCTGGGGCTTATTCGTGAAGGCGAGGGTATTGCTTCGCAGGTATTGTTAAATTTGGGCATGGATTTAAATTCCGTGCGTAATGAGGTGATGAGCCTTTTGGGTTCGGCTTTGCCGGGGGGGATGGGCGCGCCTGGCGCGCAGGCCTCAAAATCTAAAACTCCGGCCCTGGATGCTTTTGGCCGGGATCTTACGGCGTTGGCGCGTGAAAATAAATTAGATCCGGTGATTGATCGTACGCAGGAGATTGAGCGGGTAGTGCAGATTTTAAGCCGGCGTACTAAAAATAATCCGGTGCTATTAGGGGAAGCCGGAGTAGGCAAGACGGCGATTGTGGAAGGATTAGCGCAATTAATCATCGCCGGCAATATCCCGGAAGTTTTAAGAGGCAAGCGCATTGTAGTTTTGGATTTAGCCCTGATGGTGGCTGGGACTAAATACCGCGGCCAGTTTGAGGAAAGAATTAAAGCGATTATGGAGGAGATTAAGCGCTCTCAGGATGTAATTATTTTTATCGATGAATTACATACTTTGGTGGGCGCGGGTGCCGCGGAAGGCGCGATTGATGCCTCTAATATTATGAAACCGGCACTTTCTCGAGGGGAGATGCAGTGTATTGGAGCGACGACCATTAATGAATATCGTAAGTATATTGAGAAGGACGCGGCTTTAGAGCGCCGCTTTCAGACGATTATGGTGGAACCGCCTACGATCGAGCAGACGATAAAAATTTTAAAAGGCCTGCGTGATCGATACGAAGCGCATCACCGGGTTATTTTTAAAGATGAGGCGTTAGAGGCGGCAGCCGTATTAAGCGACCGCTATATTACCGGAAGGTTTATGCCGGATAAGGCGATTGATTTAATTGATGAAGCCGGTTCTCGGAGCCGTTTAAATGTGTTGATTGTTCCGGAAAATATTAAAAGTATCGAGGTTAATGTTGAGTCGTTAAGAAAAGAAAAAGAAGCTTATATTAAAAGTCAAGATTTTGAAAAAGCCGCTTCTTTAAGGGATCAAGAGCGCTCTGTTCGTCAGGAGCTAGAGCGATTGAATAAAGAATGGAGCCAGGCTAAAGATAAAACGCGCCCGGAGGTAACCGCTGAGGATATTGCTAAAATTTTAGCGCAGTGGACGGGGATTCCTGTTTTTAGGCTAGAGGAGAAAGAAAGCGAAAAACTGCTTAAAATTGAAGAGGAACTGCATAAGCGCGTGGTTGGGCAAAATGAAGCGATTCAAGCCATTGCTCACGCGGTGAGGCGATCGCGGGCCGGGATTAAAGATCCTAAGCGGCCGATTGGTTCATTTGTATTTTTGGGCCCTACGGGGGTTGGCAAATCTTTGTTGGCCCGGGCATTGGCGGAATTTCTGTTTGGCGATGAAGATGCCTTGTTGCAGTTGGATATGTCAGAGTATATGGAGAAATTTAATGTTTCGCGGTTGATTGGCGCCCCTCCGGGATATGTGGGATATGAAGAGGGTGGCCAGCTTACCGAGCGCGTGCGCCGCAGGCCTTACGCGGTTATACTTTTGGATGAGATTGAAAAAGCGCACCCGGATGTTTTTAATTTACTCCTGCAGGTTTTTGAAGAAGGCCGGCTTACCGATAGCTTTGGCCGTAAGGTAAGCTTTAAGAATACGATTATTATTATGACCTCTAATGTCGGAGCCGAATTGATCCGCAAGGCCGGGTCGCTGGGTTTTAAGACACAAAAAGAAGATGGTACTTATCAGGATATGAAAGATAAATTGCTGGAAGCAGTTAAGCATGCTTTTAAGCCGGAATTTTTAAATCGTATTGATGATATTATTGTCTTTAGGCAATTGATTAGAGAGGATCTGGTAAAAATTATTGATATCGAAATTGGTTATGTGATTCAGCGCTTGAAGGAGCAGAAGATCTTTTTGGAAGTCAGCCAGGAGGCCAAGGATCTTTTAATTGAAAAAGGATTTGATCCGGTTTTTGGCGCGCGGCCTTTGAAAAGGACTATTCAAAGATTTTTAGAAGATTCGCTGGCCAGTGAGATTATCTCTAATAAATATAAGGAGGGTTCGTTGATTAAGGTAACGCGTAAAAATGAAGAGCTTGTCTTTGAAAATAATTAGAGCTGGAATCTCTAGCGGAGTAAACGATGTTTACTGAATTTTTTATAGAATTAGGGCGCAGGATACTTTCTTTTATGTATTTTTTCGGCGGGCTAACCAGCCTCTCGATGCAGACGGTGTATCAGACATTTAAGCCGCCCTATAAATACAATCACATTATTGAGCAGGCCAAGAAAGCCGGTTATGATAGCTTGCCTATTGTTTCCGTGGTGTCTTTGTTTATCGGTTTTATTTTTGCTTTGCAGTTTGGTTATTTTATGCAACGCATCGGCTCCGAGATGTATATTGCCAGCCTGGTGGCTTTGGCGATTGTGCGGGAATTAGGCCCGGTAATTACCGCTCTGATTGTGGCTGGGAGGGTGGGCGCGGCGAATACCGCAGAGCTAGGTTCGATGCAGGTTACCGAGCAGATCGATGCCTTAGAAACCCTGGCCACCAATCCTATAAAATACCTGGTGGTGCCGCGTTTCGTAGCGCTGAGCATTATGCTTCCCTTGCTTACTTTGTTTGCCAATATTATCGGCATCATGGGCAGCTATATTATTTGTGTCGTAAAATTAGGGATTACCAGCAATATGTACATGCATATGACTTTTTCTGCTTTGTTTTATAAAGATCTGTTCACGGGATTATTTAAAGCCTGGATTTTTGGCATGGTGATTGCCCTGGTAAGCTGCTATGAAGGTTTTAATGTTGAAGGCGGAGCAGTGGGGGTAGGCCAAGCCACTACGCGTTCCGTAGTTTTTAGCTTTTTGATGATTATAGCCGCGGACTGTTTTATTACCGCTCTATTTTATTTTATTTTTCCTTAAAAAATATGATTGAAATACAGGGTTTAAGTAAAAAATTTAATAATAATTTGGTTTTGAATGAATTAAGCTTAAATGTGCAAATCGGCCAAACCTGCGTAATTATCGGCCGGAGCGGCTGTGGAAAATCAGTTTTACTTAAACATATTGTCGGTTTATTAAGGCCGGATAAGGGTAAGGTTTTAGTCCAGGGTAAAGAGGTCGCGGGTTTAAGAGAATTAGAATTAGCGGCTTTGCGCGCGAAAATTAGTATGGTTTTTCAGGGGGGCGCTCTTTTTGATTCGATGGATGTGAGCGATAATGTTGGCTTTGGTTTATCGGAACATTCCCGGATGAGCCCAAAAGAAATTTTAGTTCGCATAGAGGAGTCTTTATCTTTAGTCGGTTTGGGCGGTATTGGCAATCTTATGCCTTCAGAATTAAGCGGGGGGATGAAGAAGCGCGTGGCTTTAGCGCGGGCAATTTGTATAAAACCAAAGATTATTCTTTATGATGAACCGACTACGGGAGTAGACCCGATAACGGCCGACAGTATTAATGAGCTTATTCGCTCGCTGCATGATAAATTAAAAGTCACCTCTTTGGTAGTAACGCATGATATGAAAAGCGCTTATCATATTGCCGATAAGATTGCCATGATGTATAAAGGGAAAATAATTTTGGAAGGCGCTCCTAGGCAGATTCAGGAGACACGCGATCCGGTAGTCCACCAGTTTATCAATGGACTTTCTAAAGGGCCGATAACCGATATGGTTAGATAGCTTTAAATAAATGGAGGTTTGAAATGATTTTTGGCAAAACTAAATTAGAGTTAAGGGTTGGTATTTTTGTTTTTATCGGGCTGGCCATTTTAGTGATCTTTGTCTTGTCGATTGGCGGGTTCAAAACCTGGAGTTCAGGCTATCATATCAAAATTAACTTTAATTTTGTGAACGGAGTAAAAGTAGGCGCTCCGGTGCGTTTTGCCGGAGTGGATGTGGGTGAGGTAAAAAGAATTATGTTGGAGTTTATCCCTGAGGAAAACCGTTCAAATATTCGTTTGTTAGTTTGGGTCAGAGATGTGATTAAAATCCCCATGGATTCTTCTGTCTGGGTGAATACTTTAGGCCTGTTAGGGGAGAAATACGTGGAGATAATTCCTGGAAAGGATTACGCGCACTCTTTGATAAATAACCAGTCTTTGGTGGGGGTTGATCCGTTGCCCATACATGAGATATTTAACCGGGCAGAAAGCATATTACATAATTTAGATGATGGGATTATTAAGATAAAGAATAAAGAGGGCTCTTTAGGTAAGCTGATTTATGATGATAAGGTTTATAATGAACTAGAGGCTTTGGTTACGGATGTGCGTAAAAATCCCTGGAAGCTGCTGATTAAAACCAAAGAAAAGAAATAGTTATAATTGTGTAATGTGTAAAGTGTAATGTGTAATGTGGGTGTAATGTAATTAGATGTAACGAAAAAACGTTTTATATCGCATAAGTATTACACGTTACACATTTAACATTACACAGAAGATATTTGTTATGAAGATTAAGAAAGTATTTAATTGCTTAAGCTGTGGATATCAGTCGCCTAAATGGTTAGGCCGGTGTCCGGATTGTAATAACTGGAACACTTTTAGTGAAGAAGATTATGCTCCTGTTTCCTCGTCTGGTAAGGAGAGGGTCAGTTTGTATAAAGATGGGCCGGTTCTCCTGAAAGATGTTGTCGCCAGGGATGAGGATAGATTAAAAACCAATATTTTTGAGCTGGACCGGGTTTTAGGCGGAGGGATTGTTAAAGGGTCGGTAATTTTAATTGGCGGCGATCCGGGAGTGGGTAAATCCACTATTTCTTTGCAGGTTTCCAACCATTTGACCAGGCAGGGAATCGGAGTACTTTATGTCAGCGGTGAAGAATCCGTGGCGCAAACCAAATTACGCGCTAAACGCCTCGGTGAGTCAGGATCGGACTGTCTATACATCGTTAATCAGACAGATCTGTCTCTAATTATTGAATATATAAAGAAATTAAAGCCGCAGGTAGTGGTGATCGATTCTATTCAGGTAATTTTTGATTCCGCGATTAGCTCTTCTGCCGGCAGTGTTAGCCAGGTAAGAGAATGCGCCGGCGCTTTGACGCAGTTAGCTAAAACTACCGGGACATCTATTTTTATTATTGGCCATGTTACCAAGGAAGGGACCTTGGCCGGCCCGCGCGTTTTAGAGCATATCGTGGATACGGTGTTGTATTTTGAAGGCGATCGTTTCGCGATCTATAGAATATTGCGGGCGGTGAAAAACAGGTTTGGCTCTACCAATGAAATCGGGGTATTTGAAATGGCCTCGACAGGATTGGTGGAAGTAAAAAATCCTTCGGAGATCTTTCTTTCTGAGCGGCCAAGCAATGTTTCCGGCACTATTGTCACTTCGATTTTAGAAGGAACGCGGCCTCTTTTGGTGGAGGTTCAATCTTTAGTCTCTAGAAGCAGCTTTGGTTATGCCAGGCGCCGGGCGCAAGGTTTTGATTTTAACCGGCTTTCTTTACTGGTGGCGGTCTTAGAGAAGCGTATGGGGCTGGCCCTGGAAGCCGAAGATATATTTATTAATGTTACCGGAGGCATCAAAATAGAAGACCCGGCGGCGGATTTAGCCGTGTGCGCGGTAATTGCCTCTAGTTTTCGTGATCAGGAAGTAATGCCCCGGTCAGTAGTTTTAGGGGAAGTGGGCTTAAGCGGTGAAATCAGGAGTATTTCGTCGGTGCTTACGCGCATAAATGAAGCGGAGAAGTTAGGGTTCAAGCAGTGCATTTTACCAAAAAACAGCGTTAAGAATCTTAAATTAAAAAAATCAGATCTGGAGATTATCGCTGTTTCAACCTTAAAAGAAGCTTTGGAGATTATCTTAGGGTCATCAATTAAACAGTAGGTAGTCCGCCATAAGGCGTTTGCGCCATAAATATTGGCGGACCCGCCGCGAATTTTGGCGGGCATTGAAGGAGGCAGTAAAATGAATTTATTACTAGCGCGGCTTTTATTTGTTTTTGGCAGCATGTTTATCGGCTATCAGGCAGTTCCGGATGGTGGCGGTTTTATGGGCATGACTATCGGAGCTCTGGCAGCGATAGTCATGATTTTTATTGAAGTAGGTTTACGTAAAGTTTCGGTTAGTGGTTTATCCAGCTCGGTATTTGGATTAATCTTAGGTTTGATTATGGCTAAGCTGGTGGGTGATGCTTTTAGCCTTGCTCCGATGGATGTTAATTTGCTGTCCAGGATTAGGGTGGGGCTAACCTTGGTTTTTTGTTATCTGGGCATGGTCATGGCTTTACGCGGAAAAGACGAATTCAATATTATTATTCCTTATGTGCGCTTGCGCCGGCAAGACCAGTCGCAGGATGTGGTTCTTTTGGATACCAGCGTGATTATTGACGGAAGGATTGTGGATATTTGTAAAACACGTTTTTTAGGGGGAAAGGTAATTATTCCTAAATTTGTACTTCGGGAATTACAGCAGATTGCCGATTCTACGGATTCGATTAAGCGCCAAAGAGGCAGGCGGGGCTTAGAAATTCTTCATACTATTCAAAATCAGCCGGGCATGGATATTATGATACATGAACAGGATTTTTCAGAGACTTCGGAAGTGGACGCGAAATTAGTCTTATTAGCTAAATTGTTGGAGGCGAAAATTCTTACGGTTGATTTTAATTTAAACCGGGTCGCGAGTATCCAGGGGATTAAGGTTTTAAATATCAATGAACTGGCGAATGCCCTTAAGCCTGTGGTTTTTCCCGGCGAAGAGATGCATCTGAAATTAATTAAAGAAGGCAAGGAGTATAACCAGGCAGTGGGCTATCTGGATGATGGCACGATGGTAGTCGTTGAGGATGCCCGGCGCTTAATTGGCCAGGATGTTAAGGTCGTGGTAACTTCTGTCCTGCAAACTCAAGCCGGCAGAATGATTTTTACTAAAATTTAAGAATATATTCATGCTTAGTGCAATTATTGTCGCGGCCGGACAGGGCAGGCGCTTGAAAACAGCGGCCTGTAAGCCTTTAGTAAAAATAGGGAAATTGCCGGCGATAATTTATTCTTTGAGCACCCTGGATAAAAACCCGGATATTGATGAGATTATTGTGGTGGTAAGTGTTAAGAATCAGCGCTCAATAACTCGGCTAATTAAGAGCTATTCTTTTAAAAAAAATATAAATTTTGTTTTAGGCGGCCGGCGCCGGCAGGATTCAGTATATAACGGCCTTAAAATGGTCAGGGAGAATAGCGATTGGGTATTGATTCACGATTCTGCTCGGCCGTTTATTGATCGCGCGACTATAGCTAAAGTTATTTTGGCGGCTAAAAAAACCGGCGCGGCCATAGTTGCCGTAAAACCAAAGGCCACGGTAAAATTTTCTCAGAAAAATAATATCGTTAAAAATACTTTAGACCGCGATCATCTTTGGGAGGCGCAAACCCCCCAGGTTTTTAAGAAAGAGCTGATTCTACGGGCGTATAAAAAGTATGCCCAAGATAAAGTTACCGACGATGCTTCTTTGGTGGAAAAATTAGGCGCGGATGTTTTGATTGTTCAGGGAAAATATGAAAATATTAAAATTACTACCGGAGAGGATTTGCTGTTTGCCGAATTAATTGCCAAGAGGTTCGCGCGTGCCATATAAAGTTGGGATAGGTTATGATGTTCATCGTTTGGTTCAGGGAAAAAAGCTGTTTTTAGGGGCGGTAGAAATTCCCTACGTCAAAGGCCTTCTGGGGCATTCTGACGGGGATGTGCTGATACACGCGCTTTGCGATGCTTTATTGGGAGCTCTTGGGCGGGGGGATATCGGGGAGCATTTTCCGGATACCGATCCTAAATATCAGGGTATTGCCAGTAGCCAGCTGCTGGGAATAGTCAAAGAGCTTCTGGATAAGAGCGGGTATAAAATTAATAATCTGGATATCATTATTGTTGCTCAGGAGCCCACGCTTACGCCTTTTAAAAAACAGATGAAAGAAAAGATTTGCGCGCTGTTAGGTATTGGGCAAGATGCTTTAAACATTAAGGCAAAAACTAATGAAGGATTGGACGCGGTGGGGCATCTGGAAGCAATTGTTTGTTACGCGACGGCTTCGTTAGTCAAAGACACCCCGTGCTAATTGGCCGGCCCAATTGGAATGGGCCGGCTACCTACCGGGTGGCGGAGAATTGCGCGGGTGTTACCTGCCTGCCTGCCGGCAGGCAGGTCTAGGTAGATAAGGGGGAGTAACGCATGGTTTATCTGATTAATATTTTGACTATATTATTAGCAATTTTTGTGATTAAGCTGCTGCTTATTTGGATATTTTTTTATGCCGATATCAAAGCGGCGCAAAAGAGAGATCCGGCGGCGAAGAGCTTCTTAGAGATAATTTTACTTTATCCCGGGCTGCACGCCTTAGTCTATTATCGTATCGCGCACGGTTTATATATAATGAAGCTCTTTTTTTTAGCCCGCTTATTATCTCAAGTTGCCAGGTTTTTTACCGGGATCGAGATTCATCCGGGGGCCAGAATTGGCCAGCGTTTTTTTATTGACCATGGATTGGGCGTGGTGATTGGAGAGACGGCGATTGTCGGAGATGATGTTTTGCTTTATCAGGGCACAACCTTAGGCGGCACCGGAATTGTCGCGGGAAAGCGCCACCCGACGATTGGGAATAATGTGGTCATTGGCGCCGGCGCTAAAGTCTTAGGTAATATTACTATCGGAGATAACTCTTATATCGGGGCAAATGCCGTGGTGGTTAAAGATGTCCCGGTTAATTCTACCGTAGTGGGTGTTCCCGGAAGGATTACTAAACAAGACGGCAAAAAAATGGATGTAAGTTTAGATCACGCGCGGATGCTGGACCCGATTATGCAGTCAATCGAAGAATTGCAAGACAGAGTTAAAGATTTAGAGAAGAATAAATGAGCTGATAGTTATTAGCTCATAGCTCATAGTTAGATAGCGGTTTGATCATCATGCCTATTTTTATATATAACTCCCTCTCTAGAAAAAAAGAAGAGCTTATTCCTCTAAAAGCTCTGCAGATAAAGATGTATACCTGCGGAGTGACTGTTTATGATGCCTGCCATATTGGCCATGCCCGCAGTTTATTTATTTTTGATTTTATGCGCCGGTATTTAAAGAACCGCGGTTTTCAGGTTTGCTTTGTGCGCAATATCACCGATATTGACGATAAGATAATTAATCGGGCCAATGAGCTTAAAATTAACTGGCAGGAGCTAGTGAATAAATATATTGCCAGTTATAATCAGGATTTAGAAAGCCTGGGAATAGAAAAAGCGGATTTTGAACCGCGGGCAACCGAGAATATCGCGGATATGGTTAGATATATACAAACATTAATGAATAAGGGTTATGCTTATGAAGCGGGAGGCGATGTATATTTTAATGTGAGAAAATTTTCAAGCTACGGTAAGTTATCCGGACAAAGCATTGATCAGATGGAAACGGGAGTAAGAATTGGGCCGTCGGAGTTAAAGCATGATTCGTTGGATTTCGCGTTATGGAAAAAATCAAAAGAAAATGAGCCTTTCTGGGATAGCCCTTGGAGTCCGGGCCGGCCGGGATGGCACATCGAGTGTTCAGTGATGTCGCAGAAGTTTTTAAAAACAGCGACTTTGGATATTCATGCCGGAGGCAGGGATTTAATTTTTCCGCATCATGAGAATGAATTAGCGCAGAGTGAGTCTTTTAGCGGTAAATTATTTGCCAAGTATTGGATGCATCATGGCTTGCTTACGATTAACGCGCAGAAAATGTCTAAGTCGCTGGGTAATTTTATTACCATTAAGGATTTTATCGCCAAATACCATAATCCCGAGTTGCTTAAGTTTTTCTTTTTGACCGTGCACTATGCTCATCCTATAGATTACAGTGACGCAAAAATCCAAGAGGTTAAGCAGGCATTGCAAAGGATTAGTATCTTTGTGGATAAAGCTA
The DNA here is from genome assembly GCA_043808425.1 of Candidatus Omnitrophota bacterium. Classification (GTDB taxonomy): domain Bacteria; phylum Omnitrophota; class Gorgyraeia; order Gygaellales; family Profunditerraquicolaceae; genus UBA6249. The sequence goes on along the minus strand of JAZDEW010000055.1, from coordinate 6,600 downwards.
AAGCGGCCAAGCTAGGTTTGGCGGTAACTCTATTAAAAAGGCATTTAAAAGAGGTGATGGAGTTAAAAAATAAATTTATCGCTGCTCTGGATGATGATTTTAACACGCCGGAAGCATTAGCTTGTGTTTTTGAGTTAGTGAATTTGGCGAATAAAAATATTGATAAGGCGGATTTTGTTTTTAGCGCTCGGGTTACTTTAGAAGAAATGTTGGAGACCCTGGGTATTACGCTTAAGGTTGTGAGAATAGGCGCGCAAATTACCGAAGATGAAATTAAATTCCAGATTCAGAGCCGGGCGGAGGCTAAAAAATCCAAAGATTACCTGCTCGCCGATAAGATCAGAAAAGAGCTGGAAGAACAAGGCGTAATTTTAGAGGACACTAAAGATGGCGTAACTTGGCGAAGAAAATTGTAGCGGATGACTTGGCAGGTAACCTGCTTGCCAATCTTTGTGGCGGGGACCCGCTAAGTAAGGAATAAGTTCATGAAAAGTAAATTTATTACATTTGAAGGATCCGAGGGTTGTGGCAAGAGCACGCAGTCAGAGATGCTTTTTAGCTATCTTAAGCAGAAGGGGGCTAAGGTAATTTATCTGCGCGAGCCAGGCGGAGTAAGGCTAAGCGAGATGATTAGAACGATATTGCTTGACCCTAAAAGCAGGATATCCGCTGAAGCGGAGACTTTGCTTTATATGGCGGCCCGGGCGCAGGTGGTGGAGGAGATAATCAAGCCGGCGCTAGAGGCTAAAAAAATAGTTATTTGCGATAGATTCATGGATTCTACCATTGCTTATCAGGGTTTTGGATTAGGCATAGATATAAAGTTAATTAAGTTTTTAGGTAACTTTGCCACGCAAGGCATCAAACCAGATCTAACTATCTTTTTGGATTTACCGGTAAAAAGCGGGCTAGAGCATCGGCATAATTGTCAGGATCGTATTGAGCGGCGTTCAATAAGTTATCATGAAAAGGTCAGGAAGGGGTATCTGGCGCTGGTAAAACAAGAGCCGCGGAGAATTAAAATAGTAAAAGTTTTGGAAGATAAATTTAAGACGCAAAATAAAATTAGAGAGGTCATAAATGCGCTTTAGTGATGTTTTAGGCCACTCCAGGGCATTGGGGATAATTGGCGCTTATTTGGAAAAATCTTGTTTTTCCGGCGCGTATATTTTTAGCGGGCCAGAAGGAATCGGTAAAAGAATGACCGCTAAAATTATCGCTCAGCAACTTAATTGCGCGGAACAGTCGGATCGTCCATGCGGCAGTTGCAGCGCGTGTTTAAGAATCCAAAAGGAAGAGTATCCGGACCTGCATATTATTCAAAATGGGCAATCTCAAATAAAGATGGAGGATATCCGTGGTATTTTGCGGCAGGCAAGTTTTCGGCCGTATGAGGGGGTAGCCAAAGTTTTTATTATTGATAACGCGCATAAGCTTAATATCGAAGCCGCCAACTCATTGCTTAAGGTATTAGAGGAGCCACCTAAAGATGTATTGATTATTCTGGTTACGCATAAGCCTCAAAATATTATTAAAACCGTGCTTTCCCGCTGCAAAGCTATAAAGTTTTTCTCCTTAATTAGGGCTGAATTAGAAACGGTTTTAATTAAAAATTACGCTTTAGATAAAACCACCGCGCATTTTCTGGCATATTATGCGGAAGGGCGCTTAGGCCTAGCATTAAGATTAAAGGATACCTTGTTAATGCAAGAGAAGAATAAAATATTTGATTCTTTTATTCTTTCTTCAAAACCGTTGGATCATAATATTATGAGTCAAAGTAAAGAGCAGCTACAGGTTTGTTTAAATATCCTGGCCTCCTGGTTTAGAGATATATATTTATTAAAAGCAGGCCTGCCGGATAAAGAAGTAATTCATTTAGATCGGCATAGTGATTTACTAAAATTAATTCCCAGGTTTTCTTTTAAGCAGTTGGATGGTATTATGTCCACGCTTTCGGAAAGCTCTTTATATCTGGAAAAGAATATTAATAGTAAATTGCTTTTGCATAACTTAGGAGCACAGCTATGGAGGGTTTAATTTTAGTGCAACTTAGGAATTCCGGTATAGTGCAGCTTTGTCATATTGGAGATTTAACTTTAAAAGCCGGAGATTGTGTAATTGTTGAACACGACAGGGGCTTGGATTACGGAACTGTTGTTTTACCCGGCCACGCGCGTTGTTGCGTCGAAGAGGCCTCAAAAGAGCCTCCAAAAAAAATAATCCGTTTGGCCAGGGAGAATGATTTAAAACAAGTTGAAGATAATGTGGTTAAGGCCAAAGAAGCGTTTATCGCCTGTGAAAAGAAAATTTTTGAGCATAAATTAGAGATGAAGCTGGTTAAAGCGGAGTATTCTTTTGACCGTTCAAAAATCTTATTTTATTTTACTTCCGATGGCCGGGTAGATTTTCGTAACCTGGTTAAAGATTTGGCTAAGGTGTTTAAGGCGCGCATTGAATTAAGGCAGATCGGGGTAAGGGATGAGGCCAGGCTTTTTGGTGGGTATGGTTCATGCGGCCGCGAGCTTTGCTGTAAAAAATTCTTAAAAGATTTTGAGCCGGTAACGATTAAGATGGCCAAGGAAGAAGGCTTACCGTTAAATCCTCCTAAAATTTCCGGTTTATGCGGCAGGTTGATGTGTTGTTTATCTTACGAATATGAAACTTATAAAATACTTTCTAAGGGTTTGCCGCACGAAGGGGATCATTTAAATACTCCTGAGGGCAAGGGTAAAGTGATTAATGTGAATGTTTTTAAACGCCTGGTTAGTGTGCAGCTTGATGAGGGCGGATATACTGAGCTAAGTTACAAGGAAAAAGACCGTGTCGAATAAATTTTATATTACCACTCCTATTTATTATGTGAATGCCTCTCCGCATATCGGCCATTCCTATACCAATATTGCCGCCGATACCCTGGCGCGTTATAATCGCAATCTTCTGGGAAAAGAAAATGTCTGGTTTCTCACCGGAACGGACGAGCATGGGCAAAAGATAAAAAAGGCGGCGGATGAGGCTAAGCTTTTACCGATTGAATTTGTCGATAAAGTAGTGTTGCAATTCGAAGATTTATGGATGAGGCTGGAAATATCCAATGATGATTTTATCCGTACGACTCAGCCCAGGCATATTAAATTCGTGCAAAAGGCGCTTCAGATTGTATATGATAAAGGGGACATTTACGAAGGTGTTTATGAGGGGTGGTATTGCACCCCCTGTGAAACATTCTGGCCGCTTTCGCAAATTTCTAATAATTTGTGCCCGGATTGCCAGCGGGCGCTGGAGAAGATTAGCGAGACGAATTTTTTCTTCAAATTGTCAAAATATCAGCCCTGGCTTATTCAATACATTAAGGATATCGATAAAAATCCCGAGCGCATTCATTATATTCAGCCAGCCAGCAGAAGAAACGAAGTTTTAAGTTTCTTAGAGAATAATAAATTAGAGGATCTTTGTATCTCCCGGCCGAGAGAGAGGCTGAGCTGGGGCATTCCGTTGCCTTTTAGCTCAAGGCATGTTACTTATGTTTGGTTTGATGCCCTGATTAATTATATCAGCGCCGTCGGTGAATTTGACAACCAGAATATTTACCGTTCTGTTTGGTGGGATAAAGATGTAAGGGTTATGCATCTGGTGGGTAAAGATATTTTAAGGCATCACGCGATCTATTGGCCGATTATGTTAGAGGCGCTTGGCATCAGGCAGCCGGATACGATATTTGCCCATGGCTGGTGGATGATGAATGAAGATAAGATGTCTAAGTCGCGGGGTAATGTGGTTAATCCGATTGAGATGGTCGATAAATTTGGCATAGATGTATACCGGTATTTTCTTCTGCGGGATGTTCCGTTTGGCTTAGACGGTAATTTTTCGCCAGAGGCGATAATTAAAAGATTTAATGGCGATTTGGCTAATGATTTAGGCAACTTGATATATCGCACGCTGACCATGGTTGAAAAGTATTATTCCGGGAAAATTCCAGAGCTAGATATTTATAAGCTTAAATATGACGCCAGCGGCGAAAAGATAAAAGAGGCGATCAAGGGTCTTGCGCAAACAGTTTATGCTTCATTAAGCTTGAGTAATGATTTTAGCCTGGCGCTGGAGAAAATTTGGGAGGTTATCGGCTTAACTAATAAATATGTGGAAGAGACTAAGCCCTGGAATTTGGTGAAAGAAGGTAAAGATGAACAGCTCAAAGCTTTTATTGGTTTGATGATTGTGGCAATTAGAAGAATCGGTATTCAGATCGCTCCTTTTATGCCCAAGACCGCAGAATCAATTATCATGCAATTAGGGGCCACAGAGATTAAAAAAGGCGCTCCTTTGTTCCCGCGTATTGTTGTTTAAAAGAAAGAAAACAGAAGACCGAAGTCAGAATACAGATTCTTCTGTCCTCTGTAATCTGTCTTCTGACCTCTATATTCACAACTATGCTCATCGACACCCATTGCCATCTTGATTTCCCTCCATTTGACCCGGATCGCGATGCGGTTATTCAGCGGGCAAAAGAAGCGGGAATTTTTTATTTTATTAATATCGGCGCAACCCTAGAGTCTTCAATTGCCGCTTGTGAATTAGCCCAAAATTATACGCCAATTTATGCCAGCGTGGGGGTACATCCGCATGATGCGGATGGTTTTGACAGCCAGGCAATAAATAAATTGAGAGAATTGGCGCAAATGAACAAGGTTGTGGCTATCGGTGAGACAGGCCTTGATTATTATCGTAATTTATCCAGCCAGGAAAATCAAAAGCAGGCGTTTATTAAACAGATAGAGCTAGCCAAAGACTTAAAGTTACCGCTGGTCATCCATAGCCGTCAGGCGGAAAAAGATGTTCTGCGAATTTTAAGAGCGGCTTTGCCGCTGAGGGCGGTGGTGCACTGTTTTTCCGGCGATGAAAGTTTTTTGCAAGAGTGTTTAGGTTTTGGATTTTTTATTTCATTTACTTGCAACATTACCTATAAAAAAGCCCAAGGTTTAAGAGAGATAGTCAGATTAACTCCGCTGAATAGATTGATGCTGGAAACCGACGCGCCGTATTTATCTCCGGAAGGGTTTCGCAGCCAGCGCAATGAGCCGTTCCAGATAAAATTATTGGCAGAGGAAGTTAGCCGGATAAAAGGGGTTAGCGTTGAGGAAGTCGCGGAGCAAACCACCCAAAACGCAAAAGGATTTTTTAAATTACCATGAGCGCTAAAGTTTCTGTAATCAAGTGCGATAGTTATAAGCCGGTAAAAGTTGAGCTGGCGATAAGAAGCGCGGTTAATCTTTTAGGCGGGATTACAAATTTTATTAAGCCCGGTTCTGGCGTATTGGTTAAGCCGAATCTTTTGATGTCTAAACCGCCGGAGTGTGGGATTACTACGCATCCAGAAGTGGTTCGAGCGGTTATTCATCTATTGAAAGAGATAGGTTGTAAAATTGTTGTCGGCGATAGCCCGAGTGTTTGGGGGAAACAATCGGAAAATGTGGAGGAAGTTTATGAAATTACCGGCATAAGAAAAGTTGCTCAGGAGGAAGGGGTTAAGCTGATTGGCTTTGATAGACGCAGAATGCGCGATAAATTCCCGCTGACGGCTGCTCTGGATGAATGTGATTATTTAATAAATTTGCCTAAATTTAAAACACACGAATTTACTCTGATTACCGGGGCGATTAAAAATCTCTTCGGCCTGGTTTCCGGGACCTATAAAACTGAGCTGCATAAAAATTATTTCGCGCCGGCTGACTTCGCTAAGATCCTGGTGGATATTTATCAGGAGGCCAGGCCCGCTCTAACCATTATTGATGGGGTACTCGCCATGGAAGGGGATGGCCCGGCAACCAGCGGTAAAACACGCCCGTTGAACCTTTTATTAGCCGGCAGTGATTGTGTAGCCCTAGATACGGTGATGGCTAAAATAATGGGCATTACTCAAGGAGAGGTTTTAACGACGAAAGAGGCGGCTTTACGCAATTTAGGAGAATCTCAGCTTAGCCGGATTAGCATAGAAGGAGAGGATATTGATAAGTTAAATATCCGGCCGTTTATTTTACCGAAAAATTCCGCGAAAGCAACTAATCTGCCTCCGATCATAAAGAAAATATTTAAATCTTTGGTTAGATATTATCCTTATTCATTACATTTAAAATGTACGCGTTGCGGCCATTGTGTTAATGTCTGTCCGAAGAGTTGTATTGTGCTGTCCGCCGCAAATCGTGGCGGATCCGCCGTGCTCCATGGCGGAAAAAAGAACGGTGTACGCTTTGATTATAAAAAATGTATTGCCTGCTTTTGTTGTCAGGAGGCTTGTCCGGCGGCGGCGATCAAAGTTAAAAAAAGTATTTTGGCTAAATTTATGGGACTATAGGGATATTAGCGGGTGGCTTGGGTGTTTTTGAAGTGCCTGCCTGCCGGCAGGCAGGCGTCAGCGCAAAAAAATTACCAAGACATGACCCGCTAATAGTTGAAAATATGAATATTCGCACAATAGATTGGAAAAATAATAAGATTAGGATCATTGATCAAACTAAATTGCCGCTTAAATTAGTATATATTGATATTGATAAGCTTAAGAGTTTATGGCAGGCAATTAAGGAATTAAAGGTGCGCGGA
>JAZDEW010000054.1:0-2521 GCA_043808425.1 Candidatus Omnitrophota bacterium | reverse complement strand
AAAGAAAATGTTTCAGTTAATGTTGGCCAGTCTTTGGTTTTATCTCCCAGATGGGAAGGGCGGAGGCTTGTAGCTGTGTCTTTTTCGGTAAATAAGAAAGGTTTTGAAGTGAAAAAAGTTGAAGATTTGCGGCTTTGGGATAAATTGGCCGATGATCAGCGTATAGTTTCCAGCTTCCCTCCGTGTTACGCCGATAAAGATTGCAAGAAAGAAGGGATGTTTGCAACCTGCGCTAATCCCGGCAAGCCTAACGCTCAATGCCAGTATAAGGAAGCGCCTAAAGTCGCCCTTACCGTTATAACCAAGCCAGACTGCCGGACTTGCGACGTAAGCCCGATAATTAATTTACTGAAGAAAGAACTTCCCGGATTATCGGTTAAGCAACTTAATTTTCCCGGTGAGCAAGCGGGAAAACTTATTCAAGAGTTAGGCCTTAAGTCCCTTCCGGCTTTTCTTTTGGCTCAAAACGTGGATAAAGAGCCGGTATTTGAGAAATTAAAAACGAATTTAGAGCTTAAAGGGGAATATTATTCTTTAAAAGCCCAGGTTGGGGGAATAGGTTATTTTCTCGGCAGGGAGAAGCTTGCGGAACGTTTGGATGTGTTTCTAAACCTTTTTAACAAAGATTCCGGGGAGCTGTTGGATACCCTTAAAGAATTTACTCCGGAAGTGCATTTTCTTGCTGTGGAAGATAAGGGTAATTTTTCCGCCGCCGGAGGAAATTTGGAGCTGGAAGAATGTTTGCGCTCGGTTTGCGTGAAGAAATACTACCCCGGGCTTTTTTATAACTATATTACCTGCCGCGCTAAGAATTCAGATTCTTCCTGGTGGGATGAATGTATGGCGGGGGTTGACCTGTCCGCTGTCAGGTCCTGCGCGCGAGGAAACGAAGGGAAAGATTTGCTTAGAGATAACGTTTCTTTAAACCGTGAGTTGGAGGTTGCCAACGGGCCAGCCTATTTGATGGATAATCAGGAAATATTTGGTTCAGTTAAAATTCCCAAAAAAGAAGAATTCAGGAAAATATTATTAAAGACATCCTATAATGAGAAGAGATAAGGATGTCTGATTACGATGATTAAAAAACAGATTGCAGAGATTAAAAACAGAAATAGAGTTGGGTTATTGATGAATTTTGGTAACAAAAATTGTTAAATTAAAGCGATTAACGGTTTAATCGTTGTGAGGTCTCTGAAAACTACTTAAAATTATGTCGGAGACCTCTGATTACACAGATTGAAAAAGATTACAGAGATTTTAGCGCTGAGGTTTAATCGCTGTAATCTAAATTTAATCGTTGAAATCAGAGATCTCCAGGTATTTTTAGATTTTTCAGAGATCTCTTAATAATCTTAGTAATCAGGTATAATCCCTAAGATTTATACCTAAAGATTATACCAGAGGTGAAAAATATGAGCGTGAAACCAAAGATACATTTGATTGATGTGACTAATCGTGACGGGGTTCAGACGTCGCGGATATGCTTATCTAAACTGCAGAAGACGATGATTAATCTTTACCTGGATGAAATGGGAGTTTTTCAGTCGGAATTCGGATTTCCCATAACCAAGCATGAAACTAATTATTTAAACGCTAATTTGGAGTTAAGTAAAAAAAGGGGATTCTCTTCTATACGCCTTGGAGGTTGGATGCGGGCGACCGTGGATGATGTTAAGTCCGCTTTTAAACTTGTTCCTGAATTGAAACATCTTAATTTGTCTATTTCTACTTCTGATCAGATGATTATTCATAAATTTAAAGGCAAGCTTGACCACTCTTCCATTATTCGGGAAATGTGCGAAGCTGTGCGCGCCGCCCGTAAAGCCGGAGCGAAGAGTATCGGTGTTAACGCTGAAGACGCTTCGCGCACCCGTATTGAATATTTGATTGAATTCGCGCAGGCCGCTAAATCCGCCGGAGCGGACCGAATCCGCTACTGTGATACTTTAGGCTTTGATTCGCCTTTCAGTATTTATGAGCGGATTAAGTTTTTGGCTGAGGAGCTCAAGCATCCAATTGAAATTCATTGCCATAATGATTTGGGGATGGTTGTGGCTAATTCAGTTGCCGGAGCGATGGCCGCCAACGACGCCGGCTGTGACGCTTACATTAATACTTGCGTCAATGGCATGGGCGAGCGGGCCGGAAACGCGGATTTGACCGCTGTGATTTTAGCGATAAAATACGGCAGCCAGGTTGCCGGTAAATATTTGCTGGATGAAAAAATTAATTTGAAGGTTGCCTGGAAAATATGTAAATACGCTTCTTACGCTTTTGGCATTCCTATTCCTTTAAATCAGCCGGGAGTGGGCAGTAACGCTTTCGCGCATGAATCCGGTATTCACGCCGACGGGGCTTTAAAAGACCGCCGTAATTATGAATTGTATGATTACGAGGAATTGGGCAGGGGCGAGCCGGAGGTTATTGAAACCGGCCGCAAGATTACCGTCGGCGAGTATTCCGGGATAAAAGGTTTTCGCAATGTTTACGAAAAGCTGGAAGTCGCTTTTAAGGATGATAA
>JAZDEW010000053.1:0-8851 GCA_043808425.1 Candidatus Omnitrophota bacterium | reverse complement strand
GGGCCGGCATCCATCTTCAAAGATACAAACATAATCGTCACCCCGCTGCGCTTATCTCCGTTAATCACCGCCCAATTAATCGGAGCCGCTCCCCGGTAACGCGGCAGCAGCGACGCATGGATATTAACCGGCATAATTTTTGGGATATCCAGAACCTCTTGAGAAAACATCTGGCCATAAGCCACCACCACAAAAAGATCCGCCTCCAGGTTTTTTAGAAAGGCCACGCTTTCTGGTGATCGAATATCCTCCGGCTGAAATATTTTAAGTTTTGCCAAAACGGCGGTGCTCTTAACATCCGTGCCGCTAACCTGCAGATGCCGGCCCTTTTTCTTATCCGGCTGCGTAACCACGCAAACTATTTCGGCCTGAGCTTTAATTAAAGCCTCCAGAGCCGGCAGAGCAAAATGCGCGCTGCCAAAAAATATTATTTTCATAAGAAATAAAGTAAATAGTAGATAGTAGTTAGTATTTAGTAGTTAGGACGACCCATTCATTATGGTAATCAATCCGTTTAACATTTTACCAATTTCTAGAATTAAACTATTAATCTTATCTAAATTAACTTTAAATCCCAAATCTTTAACTAATATTGAATAATATTGCAATTCACTTAAGGAACCTTGGGACATATTGTAAAAGTGAACTTTATCTTTTGACCCCCTTCTCTTAAATCCTTCTGCAATATTAGCTGGAACAGAAACGACCGCCCTTCTCATTTGTGAAACTAGCCCAAATTTTTCTTCACTAGGAAAATCTTTTGTTATTCGATAAAGCTCTAAAGTAAGTTCATGGCTTTTCTGCCAAACAGTCAAATCTTCGAATGTTCTTATCTTCTCCATCTAATTCCCTCTCGTACGTTATAAACAACCCCCTACCTACTACCTGCTACCTACTAACTACTCTCATTTCTCCCTATACCGGATCCACATCCACACTGACTATTATACCGGAAAAATGATCTTCTTTTAAGTGTAATTTTAAAAAATGGCTGGCTTTCTCTACGCTCAGGCAGCGCATTAATATCTGATAATAAAAATTCCCCCGCAGCTTTGCCGGCTGGCCGGGATTAAGCGAAAGTATTTTCATGCTCGCGGTCTTAATTTTATTTAATCTGGCAAATAAATCCACCGCCGCCTTTTTCACTTTCTCCAGGCTCTGGCCCCTTAATCTCACCAGAATCATATGTTTAAAAGGCGGAAAGTTTAACTGTTTGCGCTGCTTTAATTCCTCATTGTAAAACAGCTCCGGCGTATTCTTCATCAAGGCCTGAAAACAATAATGATTAGCGTTCGCGCTCTGAATAATTACTTTCTTAGCGGTCAGGCTGATTATACCGGAAAGCATAGAAAATGTCTTCTCCGCTGCCCGAAAATCCACCCGGTTAAGTGAACTATCAATAACCATAACCCCGATTAAATCAAAACTCAACTCCAAATGATTTATTATCGCGCCCGTCGCCACCACAATATCCTGGCCCAGGCGGGCCTGCGGAAAAATTCTGGCTACTTCGTTCTCCACCTGTTCTGTGCCAAACCCAAAAAATTTAATATTACCGGTTTCACAATGCGGACAGCTCTTAGGCACCGGCATTTTAAAATTGCAATGATGGCATTTTAGTTTCTGATCAAAATGAAATACCAAATTAATATCGCAGCGCGGGCATTTTAAAGGCATCTGACAATTTTGACAAGCCACCGTGGTGGAAAAACCCTTGCGATTAATCACCAGGAGCACCTTGCCTTTTTCCGTCAGCGTCAACTGAATCGCATCCACTAAGAACTTCGAAAACACAGACTTACTTTTTCTTTCCGCGTAAGCCAACCGGCGCAGATCGATAACCTTAACCAGCGGATAAGCCAATTTTGGCGGAATAATTTCCAGATCCAGTTTAGCTTTCTGCCGCAGATAAAAACATTCCAGAGATAAACAATGACTGCCCAAAATAACTCTGGCGCCCTGAATTTCCGCGCGCATCCGGGCCACCTCCGGAGCGTAATAATGCGGCACCTGTTCCTGCTTATAGACCGAATCCTCCGGCTGATCAATAATCATCAGCCCCAAATTATTCACCGGAGAAAAAATACTCGAGCGCGTGCCGGCGACAACGCAATAATCCGCTTGCCGGATTTTCTCCCAAACCTTCAGCTCATTCGGCTGTTTGCGAAAGGCAATAAAAACTTCTTTTCCCAAACTCTGCGCAATGGCCTCTTTTAATTTTTCCACCGCCGGGATATTACTGCACAAAATAATTACCGATTTTTTAGCTTCCAAGACTTTCTTTATTTCCCTGAGGTAAACCGGTATGCGGTCAACTCCCTGCAATAAAAGTGGCCATCCGTCATTGCGAGGCGTCGTAGACGCCGAAACAATCCCGCCAATCTCTTTGCCCTTCCTTAACTCATCCGGGAGCGCCGCATCAATAGCCTCTCCCCAGGAACAACAATAATATTCCGCCAGCCTTTTAGTCAACTGCAGCATCGCATCATCCAGGATTGGAAATACATCAATAACCGAGATGATATCTTTTATCTTTTTTATTTTAGTTTTATTAGTTAATTCTACGACGTAGGCAACTTCTTTTTTATGGCGGAAATCCACCCAAACTCTTGCTCCCCGGCTAACCTTAGCTTCTAAGTCCACCGGGACCAGATAATCAAACGGGCCGTCAATCGGCAGGCCCAACACCACTTTAGCGTATAGCACTCGCCAACTCCTTACAAGCAAACGGCTTTTGGATCTCCCTGATTCTACGCTTTAGCTCTTGGATCTTTTGCGGATTATTTTTTAAATCCAAAACGATACTTCTGATTTCCTGGATATTTTTAGGGCTAATGCCAATACCATATTTAGCCAAAACCTGCACGTTCGCGGTTTCCTGCCCCGGAATAACGCTAATAAATATCGCCGGCAATTCCATAATCAACACCTCCGTAATTGTCGCGCCTCCGGGCTTGGTAATAATTACCTGCGCGGCCGCCATCAGCTCCTCGGTATTGGAAACAAAACCAAAAACTTTTACATTTTCCAGGTTTCTCTTAAGCAGCTTAGCGTAAAGCTTCTTGTTCCCGGCGCAAACCACCAATACCTGGCAATCTTTATGCAAGGCCTCCACAATCTCCTCCAGCGGCCCTAAGCCAAAAGAACCGGTCATTAGCAACACGGTAAATTTTTTATCATCTATACCGATTTTATGAGCTAAAACGCTAGAATCAAAATGCCGCAAGAATTTTGGATCAAAAGGCAGGCCCAGCACACTAATTTTTTCCACCCCCACCCCTTCCATCACCAACCTATCCTTGGTAAAATCCGCGGCCACCACATACAAATCAGTTCCGCAAGAAATCCAAAAAGGATGCACCCCGTAATCGGTAATCACCGTAATTAATTTTGAGTTTATTTTATGTTTTCTCTTTAAAGCGGCAGCTAACTCAGAGGGAAGAAAATGCGTCGAGACAATCACATCGGGGCGCTCATGAATAAAATACCGGATTAGCTTCTGCGAATTAATGCCGTTAATCACCCGCGCCAGCGCGCGGCTAATCGGCCGCAAGAATTTAGAATCCGTAGCCCAGAATGCCCAATGCCATAAAGTGGTGGCATACTTGATTAAAAAAGAATAGCCTTTAGTATAATCAAATTTAAATAAGGCGTTGGTCTTATCCAAAGCATCCAAAAGCACCAAATCCAAATCCGGAGAATGCTCTTTTAGATAATTAAATATCGCTTCCGCTGCCCGGCGATGGCCCGCGCCTGCCGAGGCATGAATAATCAATACTTTCATAATTTAAAATGGAATCGTATATCATTGCGAGCCCGCCATCAATTTATTGGCAGGCGAAGCAATCTAATCGTTTTATGGGGACGTCCTGAAAAGGGACACCCTATTACTAAGCCTGTCACCTTAGAGGACGCCCATAAATTAACTCTAAATTAACTAAATTAATGGATATTCTTGCTTTATAATAAATTTAGCGGCGGCCAACAAATCCTTAAATATAAAATCCGGTTTTGCTTCCCAATTTTTTTGATTAGATGATTTCTCTTTGCCGGAAAGAACAAGAATGGATTTAGCGCCCACGGTATGAGCGGTCAGCACATCACGTATAGTATCACCTACAAAGTATGTTTTCTTTAGGTTAACCTTAAATTCCCGCGCGGCTTGCTTAAGCAAACCGGGCTTGGGCTTACGACAGCGACAACCTGCCTCTTTGCGATGCGTGCAATAATAAACCCTAGCGATCCTGCCATTAGCTTTCTCGATATCCACCAGCATCCTGGCAGTGATCAGATCTAGTGTCCTTTGAGCATAAACCCCCTTGCCTACCCCCGCTTGGTTAGATGCCACAAATATTCTCCACCCCGCCCCGCTCAACAGCGCGATTGCCTGCTTGGCCCGCGGTAAAAATCTAAATTTACGCCAAGAGGTCACATAAGCCCGATCCCCCGGATACCGATTAATCACCCCATCCCGATCCAAAATAATATCCTTCATCCCCCCACCTCTATCTACGTCTAACCAGGTTAAAAAGCCCTATTTCTAACCAGGTTAGAAAATTTTACCGACGACCTACTACCTCTAACCTACCCCTTGATACCTATAAACTATTCAAAGCTAACCAGGTTAAAAAGCCCTATTTCTAACCTGGTTAGAAAATTTTTTGACTTTATTGGGCTGTTTTAAGAAATTATCTCTTGAGACGATTGGCCTTCTTATTCTTTTTTCCAACTGTTTTCTAGCATTACCAGCAATATCTCCTCCGGCTTTGGCATCGGATTTAAGCTTCGGCACACCTTGCGAATCTTCAGTGCGGTGAATTTCGGTAGTCGATCTTTCTCCCAGCATTGTAAAAATAAGCTCAAAATCATCCATATGGTCGCGCAGGTTTTCACGTTTTAACCGTTTTATCTTCTTGTATTGGTTCGGAGTAACTCCAAAAGTAGCTTTGGAGATTTCTGCTGTTAAAATCTCGTAATCCTTTTTCTCTTGTGCCCCGCGGTTTTGCCATTCATCCGTAAGTTCTTCACGAATGGCAATACCACGCATCCGTTTTTCAATCCAATTGTCGGAATACCCTTTAAGCTTATATAGCATCCTTGTCCGCTTGGTTGCCAGCTCAGGATCTTCAATTTCTTGCACGCGCTCATAACCAACTTTAGCCAGCCAGCGTTTTAGCGGCTCAGCTTTTGGAGATGGGATAGATTGAACTATTCTAAACATTCCTTCTGTGTTCGCGCAGTCAGTTTCATATTTTTTACCGTCAGAAGCCTCTAATTTCAGTCCGTGACAAAATGTCACGACCTCACTACCTTCTCCGCTTAATCTTTGTTTTAATTTCCGCCAATAAGCGCCTGCATCAGTACTATCCGTTAATACCCCGCATACATCCACAACTGAAAACCACCACTCATTATTATGAATGATTTTCCGTATGCCCTTTCCTTTAAATATTGCTATCTTTGTATCCATACTCTCCTCCTTTTTCTGCGTTATCATTACTTTCACCTACTACAATTGACGCAGAAAAAGCTAAAATCTAACATTCATTTCTCAAATCAAATACAACCATCACCTTTGATGCCTTGAACCCAATCCATCCACGTCTAACCAGGTTAAAAAGCCCTATTTCTAACCTGGTTAGAAAATTCTACCGACGAGCTACCACCTCCGACCTACTCCTTGCTACCTATAAACTATTCAAAGCTAACCAGGTTAGAAAGCCCTATTTCTAACCTGGTTAGAAGGTTTAGAAGGTTTACCTACGACCTAAGGCCTGCTCTTTGCTATCTGCTGCTCTTTGCATTTCTTTAAACTTCGCATAGCTCAATATCTGATACAATGTGTCAAAAAAAGCGATAATAAACCCGTACATCCCATCCTTACGCCCCTTTTTGCCAAAATATCTTCTGAAAAAACGATCTACCGCTCTCCAAATAGCCCACAAAAGTGTCATCTTGCGCCCGGTAGTAATCCATTTTTGCGCTTCCAAAGTTGACTGGCGATTAACGCTATTTAAAAAATGCTCCAAGTCCGGATACCCTTTATGAATAATATCCGCGTGTAAATGCCCGCAGGCGCCATCAATAAAAGCCCGCGGATGCACCACCGCTTCTTCATATTTAAATTTATCTTTTTTAAAAAGCCGCACCTTGGAGGCCGGATACCAACCGCCGTATTTTACCCAATAATTGCTAATATAATTCCGCAAAGGAATATCGTAAGCCACAAACTCATCTGACTCAATCGCCTTTTCCATCGCCACTCTAAGCTCAGGCATCACCATCTCATCGGCATCTAAACTCAAAACCCACTGATTCCTGGCCCGCGCATACCCCCAATTCCGGTGCTTGCCCTCAATATCCATCTTACGATGAAAGATCTTATCCGTATACTTTTTAACAATTTCCACCGTCTTATCCGTACTCTCATCATCCACCACAATAATCTCATCCGCCCACTTCACCGACTCCAGGCACTCGGCAATACAAGACTCTTCATTTTTGGTTAAAATCATCACCGACAACTTAGCCATTTATTTAAACTCCTTGCCCAAAAGGGCACACCCGCGCAATTCCTTATAAGCGCGGGATGTTACGCACAGATTGGATAATATAATCTTTTTCTTCCACCGTTAATTCCGGATAAATTGGCAAAGTAAATGTCTGCTTGGCCGCCTGCTCAGCTTGCTTAAAATCCCCGGCCCTATATCCTAAGTATTTAAAACATTTCTGCAAATGCAAGGGCAGCGGATAAAACACCCGGGAATCAATGCCTTTTGCTTGCAAAAAATTCATCGCCAACTTATTCGAAATCCGCCCCCTAAGCACGTACTGATGATAAATGTGCGTGGAGTAAGCCGGCACAACCGGCAGTTGAATATCCAGCCCGGCTAAATTCAGATTATAATATTGGGCCACTTCTCGTCTAGCCTTATTCCAATGGTCTAAATATTTTAGCTTAATCTCTAGCACCACCGCCTGAAGCGCATCCATGCGATTATTCCGGCCCAAAACCAAATGATAATATTTATCCTTATTTCCCTGGTTACGAAAAATCTTTAGTTTTTCCGCTACCGCTTTATTATTAGTCAGAACTAACCCGGCATCGCCAAAAGCGCCTAAGTTTTTACCCGGATAAAAACTTACCGCGCAACAATCTCCCCAGGTTCCGGCTTTTTTGCCCCCGGCCTGCCTGCCGGCAAACAGGTACTCCGCGCCAAACGCCTGCGCGGTATCTTCAATAACTTTTAATTTAAATTTAGCCGCTAATTTTAAGATTCCTTCCATATCCGCGCACAATCCATAAAGATGCACCGGAATGATCGCTTTAATCTTAAGCTTATTTTTCTTGGTTAATATTTTCTCTATACTTTTAAGTGAAATATTATAAGTATCCGCGTCAATATCCGCAAAAACCGGCCGCGCCCCCATCGCGGCCACCGCCCCGGCCGTAGCATAATAAGTAAACGCCGGGCAAATTACCCCCTCCCCCGCTTTAATTCCCAACGCCAACAAGCTTAAACTTATCGCGTCAGTGCCATTGGAAACCCCCACCGCGTATTTCGCGCCCGTATATTTCACCACCGCTTGTTCAAACTTTTCCACCGGCGCGCCCAGAATAAAACTTGTTTGATCAATGACCTCTTTAATCGCCGCATCAATCTCCCGGCGAATCGGCCCAATTTGTTTTTTAAGGTCTAAAGCGGATATTTTCATCATTTTCTCCATCCATCATCAAAATTATTTTACCTACCACCTGCTACATACAACAATTTATCTACCACCTACCACCCACCACCTACGACCTATTACCCGCTCTCTTTATATTTTCCGCAATAACCTCCCCACTGCCTCAAATACTTCACCTACACTTATAGATTTCAAGCACTCCCTATCCCTATCACATGACTTTAAACGAAAATTATTATAGCATGGACGACAAGACAAATCTTTCTTTACAACAATACTGCGGCCATCTGACATATATGGCCCATAAACTTTTTCATCAATCGGCCCATATAAAGCTACAATCTTTTTATCCAATCCATCAGCAAATTTCAACAGCCCTGAATCATTGCCAATAAATAAATTGCAACGCTTAACCAAAGACACCGTTCTCTCTAAAGAAAACTCGGAAAAATCAAATACCTTGCTCTTACACTTCAGCGCATCGATAATTGCCATTATATCATTCTTCTCTTTTGGGCCGGCAAATATAAACACTCTACCATCGTATGCCTCAACCAACTTATCAATAAGCTGTGCAAATTTTTCTCCCGGCCAACGCCTAAGACAATTATCCTGGCCAAAAGATTCTCCCCCACATGGAGCAATACCAAAAACCAACTGCTTATCCAAAATATTATTTTCTTTTAAAAAAACTTCCACCCATTTATCGCTAATAGAATTCGTGTACACTTCCAAATTGCATCTTCTAATCGGCACATTTAACATCTTTAAAACTTCCAAATAATAATCCGCTACGTGTTTACCGTTAAAACCGGTAATTTCAACTTTTTTGGTTAAAAAAATACAGCGCTGCTTATAATCTAAGCCATATCTTTTTTTTATACCCGCTAAAAGCGTGAAAAAACTAAATTGGGTATTTAAAGATAAATCCAAAGCGCAATCTATCTTTTCTTTACGCATTTCATTAATAAAACGCCAATACTTTAATAATCCAGAGAAAAAAGATTTTTTACTCTCTCTGACAAAATCATCGCGTTCATAAACAAAAATTTTGGATATTAAAGGATGTATTTTAATGAGCGGAGCGATCCTTTTACTACAAAGATAATAAATTTTAACGCCAGGAAAGTTATTACGAATATTTCTTAAAAGCGGAGTGGAA
>JAZDEW010000052.1:0-13136 GCA_043808425.1 Candidatus Omnitrophota bacterium | reverse complement strand
AAATCCTTCTGAGCGGTATTTCTCGGCAGCGCGCTTTCTTTCAGCAATCATCCGGTCATATACCTTGTTGCGCACTTCTTCTACATAATTTATACGCTTTATGCGCACATCCATAATCTCAATCCCGTATTGCGGAGCGAGAACTTTTGCTTTTTCTAATATAGAACGGGTCAACTCTTGCCTGCCTAATCCAATACGCTCTAAAGCTTCCTCGCTAACAATAGCATCAGCTCCTAAATCCTTACTTTCTAATATACGATTTGAATTCCTAACTGCCTCAACCAAAAGATTCCCCGTAACAGCATCCCTGGTAGCCGAATTGATAATATCATTTAGGCGGCTGCTTGCGCTTAACTCATTACCTACGGACTGTAAAAACTTCAACGCGTCCACTATCTTCCAACGCGCCATTGTATCTACCCAGATATATTTTTTATCTTTTGTAGGTATCTGATTCGGTTCACCGTCCCATTCCAAAAGCCTCTTTTCAAAATAATGCGCCTGTTGAATAAGAGGCATTTTAAAATGCAATCCCGCGGATGTTATCGGCTCTCCCACCGGCTTGCCAAACTGAGTAATCACTACCTGTTTGGTCTCATCCACGATAAATAACGCCCCACTTGCAAACGCAAAGAAAACAATTATAACCAAGGAAAAAACTAATCCCAAAATTGCCGCTAATTTGCCTTTTTTCATTGTTTAAGACCCCCCTTTCTGCCTATATCTAATAACGGCAATATGGAAGATTGCCTTGGGTCAATGATATATTTTTCCCTGGCCTTGGGTAAAACTTCGGCGAGCGTCTCAAGATATAGCCTCTTACGGGTAATCTCTGGAGCTTTTTTATATTCACCTAAAGTCACCAAGAACCGGTCTGACTCCCCCTTAGCCCTATTTATCTTATCAAGAGAATACCCTTCTGCCTCGCGGATAGTCCGTTCCGCTTCTCCCCTGGCCTTTGGTATAGTTTTATTATATGCCTCCCAGGCCTGGTTAATCATTTTTTCTTTTTCCTGCTTCGCCTCATTTACTTCGTTAAAAGCCGGTTTTACTTTATCCGGAGGATTTACATCCAACAATTTCACTGTAATCACCTGAACCCCGGTCTGGTAATCATCCAGAATCTTCTGCATCTCAACTTGGGCCAAGTGATCTATTTCTTCTCTCTTAATAGTCAATACCTCATCCACGGTGTAATCTCCCACAAACCGACGCATAACTATCTCAGAGACGTCCCTTATAACTTTAAGAGGATCACGCACGACAAAGAGCAGTTTTATAGGGTCTTTTATCTTAAATTGCACAATCCAGCGCACATCAAGTATGTTTAAGTCCCCTGTAAGCATAAGAGACTCCTCAAGGTCTGTTCCATAAGCATACCCTGTTCTTGATCCTGTGTTCACGTTTCTGATCCCGAAATCTTCCTTATAAATCTTCTCTACCTTAACGGGGGTTACTTTATCAATCCCAAAAGGAATCTTAGTATGCAGCCCTGGCGAGCTTAAGTCGAGATATTTACCGAACCTCTGGATTACGCCTACCTCATCCGGGCCTATTGAATAAATTACACCTTTTAGCCCCATAATAACAACCAGGCCCAAGACTATCCAGGGGATATACTTGCTGTAACTAAAAAACTTCTTTTTGCCTATATCGATTATTTCATCAGGCGTAGGAGTATTCTGCCAATCCATAACCAGCTCCTTTCTTTTAACTTAACCGCTAAAAAATAAAAAACCGCAAACTGCAATTTCGCAGATGGCGGCCCGACCATCCAAAAACCTTCAGGAAAATTTCCCTGAACCCATTTTATCTATAATAAAACTTTACTATACTTACTAGTCTACTATTATTATACTTCTTGTCAAGAGCAATCGAAATAATATTTTTTGATTACATATTTTTGATGAACCGACAAAACGCTGTTGATAATTATATCGCTTACAATAAGTTACGAAACAATTATTTCAACCAACCCGTCATTTCTCCTTGAAAATAGGTAGCCATTTCTATAACTGATCTCATGATAAATTCTTTGTTACCAACGGGTCTTTTGTTAAATAAAAGCTTATAAAACAAAAGAATTGTTTTGTAACTGGAGGATTTCTAAATAGTTATCAACAGCGTCTTGTTTTTGTTGTTTTTGTTTCCATATTTTTTACTGGTTATGGAAATTGCAGGAGAATTTCTTTAATTCTCGCGCGGATATCCGCGGCGCCGACAATTTCCGTAACCATCGCCACGCAGGTTGCCCCATGCGCCTGCACCTCCCGCAGATTATGTAATTTAATCCCCCCGATCGCCACAAAAGGTATTTTGATATTCCCCACCGCATAATCCAAGTATTCTAAGCCCACCGCCGGACAGGCATCCTTCTTGGTGCGGGTAGCAAAGATCGGGCCGATACCAATATAATCCGCCCCGCGCATAACTGCATCAAGCGCCTGGCTGGGAGAATGGGTCGACAGCCCGATAATCAAATCTTCCTTAACCAATTCCCGCGCCGCCTCTATCGGCATATCCTCCTGCCCAAGATGCACCCCATCGGCTTTAACGGCCAGCGCGATATCCACATCGTCATTAACAATAAACGTAGCCGCGGCTTTTTCCGTCATCCTGCGGATTTCCAGGCATTCCAGATATTTTTCTCTCCTGGACTTTTCCTTTTGGCGATACTGAATAATCTTTATCCCGCCGGCAAGCATCTCCCTGACCACCTCGCTATTGCCGCGCCCGAGAGAATACTCTTGCGCGGTAATCGCGTATAATGGATACGCCAATTTTTTACGCTTTATTTTGGTGATCATAATGCCTGCCAATCTTTGCACACCGGCTGATACCCCTGCCGCGTAATCATTTCCTTGACTTCTTCCACGCTGCTGGTATCCGCAATCTCAAACTGCCCTTCTTTGGTCGCCGCCAGCGCGTACCCTCCCACCTGCGTGCGTGACCCGGCAGACATACGCGTAACTCCCAGGCCAATAAGATTTTTACGCAAAGCGCTATTTTCCCGGGTAGAAATCGCCATCCCCGCGCGCGGTAAAAATAACCGCAAGGCAATCAACGACTGCACCAGTTCCCGGTCAGTTAAGGGGTGCGCGCAGACAAAACCACCAGCGTGCGGCTGCAATCTCGGCAACGAAACCCCCAACTCTATATCCGGATAATTATTTTGCAGCCAGCGGCCGTGTAACCCCGCGAAGAACACATCTTTTTGAAACTCCCCTAAACCCAACAGCGCCCCCACATTCACCTGGCGCATACGCGCTGCAGCAGCACGCTGCGGAGCATCAAGACGGAAACGATAGTCGCGCTTAGGGCCACGCGGATGCAATAAACTATATAAATCCTGGTTGTAGGTTTCCTGATAAAGCGTCAGGCCATCCGCACCCGCGGTAATAAGCGAAACATATTCGTCCTCTGTAAGCGGATAAATCTCAATACTGACCGAGCTAAAATACTGGCTCACTGCCTGAATACATTCCTTTATATAGGAAACCGGCGATAAATCATTTGATTCTCCGCTCAAAAGAAGCACTTGCCGAATACCGCTCTTAGCTATCTCTTGCGCCTCGCGCTTTACTTCGTTTAGCGAAAGCTTTCTTCTTTGAATAACATTGGAATGTTTAAAACCGCAATAAAGACAATCATTATCACAATAATTGGAAAGATAAAGCGGGGCATACAACAAAATCACCTTGCCGAAACTGGCCAAGGTGCGCTCCCGGGCCTTCTGCGCCAACGGCTCAAGATATTCAAGCGCGTTGCCTGAAAGCAAAGAAAGAAAATCCAGCTCGCCCAGAGACTCTTTAAGTAACGCGCGTTGTACATCTTGCCCAGTTACATTTTCTAAAAAAGAACAAAAATCAAAGCGATCAAACCGCCTTAACTCATCAAAAAATGAACCTTGCATTTTAGCGCAGAAATCCGGTAAGCGGAGAAGATGCCTGCGCCTTATCTTGAGGCAAAACCAGGCCAACCCGATAGGCAATCCTTCCGGCCTCTACCGCCAGAGAAAATGCTCGCGCCGTTAAGACGGGGTCGAGCGCGGTAGCAACCGCGGTATTCACCAGCACAGCTGAGGCGCCCAATTCCATGGCCTCCGCGGCATGCGAAGGGCGGCCGATCCCCGCGTCGACGATAATCGGCAAATTAATTTCTTGTACTAATATCTTGATTAATTCACGCGTACATACCCCTTTATTAGTGCCGATGGGCGCGCCCAAAGGCATAATCGAAGCCGCGCCTGCCGCATGGAGTCGCCGCGCATCCGCAAGATCAGGATTGATATAAGGCATAACAATAAAACCCTCTTTGGCCAGAACCTCCGTGGCTAAAATAGTCTGAGAATTATCGGGAAGCAGATATTGATTATCCGGAATTACCTCGATTTTAATCCAGTTACCACATCCGGCAGCACGGGCAATCCGGGCTAGGCGTATCGCTTCATCGGCATTACGCGCGCCAGAGGTATTCGCCATAACAATACATTCTTTGGGAATATACTCTAATATATTATCTTGCGAAGACTGCGCGTCCACACGGCGTAACGCCACAGTAACGATATGCGCACGCGAGATAACAATTGCCTCTCTCATCAACGCATACGACGCGAACTTACCCGTACCCAGAAAAAAACGGCTCTTGATTACCTGCCCGGCAATAATTAAACAATCTTCCAACTCTAACCCCCTCCCATAAAAGATAAAATCTCCAGCACGTCATTCTCTTTAAACACGGCCGCCTCCCATTTATCTTTATCCAGGATAACGCCGTTATATTCCACGACCACCATTTCCGGTTGCATCTTACGCCGCGCAATCAGCAAGGCAACCGTCATCAAAGGCTCAATCAACAAATCTACTCCATTAATTCGCACCCGCATAATTTATTTAGTAGTTTAGTATTTGTTTCATAACCCATTGATTACCAGAGGATTATCTAAACTGTCTACTCGGCGAGAATAAGCTCTAGCTCTTGCTTGCCGACCCAGGCAATTTTACCGTCGGGGCGCTTTATCTTATACCAGTTTTCAGTTTTATCAAGCACTTCAACTTTACTGCCTACGGTAAGTTTAAAATGGGTGGTCGCCCCTTCCCGCGGCTCAAATTTAGCCTCCACTTCTTTACTCACGACCACCGCCCCCTTACGCAGATAAACGATTTTGCTATTCAAGGAAACAACCGAGATAATAAATATTACGATTAAACTCAAAAAGAAAATTCCCCCGCCCTGCTTAGCCGCGGTAAAAATTAATTTACTCATCAAGGCTAAAAGCGCCAAAATATAGATGCCGGATAAAAGCGCCGTTAAGAAATCAATGGCCGCGTCCGCGAACAATTTATTAGCCGCTTTTTCCAGCCAGTTTCCAAAAGACTGCGGGCCCAGATTTAATAAAGATAAAACATACTCACGATTGGATTTTAAATCGCTATCGTTGGGGATAAGCATCAACGCTCTCTCATAGTTAAGCATAGCCCGGCCCAGGTCCCCTTTTTTAAAATAGCTATTCCCTAGATTATAATAAAGATTGCCGCTTTCTAAGCCTAAATTAAGCACCTGGGCGTAATTATCAATTGCCCCCTCAAACTTAGCCTCCTTATAATCAAAGTTACCCCGGTAAAAAAACCGGCTTGCTTCTACATCCCCTATTTCTTGCGCGAAAGAACCGCGCCAGCTAAAAACCACAACCAGATAAACCAAACAAATCCCGAATAATTTCCTTAACCCTGGCTTATTCATACTCTATTTCTCTGTAAATAGTCAATGATCTCTTCTAGTCTTTTTAATGAATTTTGCATATTCTCTTTAGTTAGCCGCGAAGCCGCGTAGCGCACCATATCGCACTCCGAAAAAATATTCCTTAAATTAACCAAGATTTCTTCGGGTATATTTTTATGCTTGAGCTGCTCATCTATAATGCTTATGGTTATACCTTTTGAGGATAGATGAAACTTATTGCCCAAATATTCCTGCAAAACAGCAAACAGGGTGTCATAAAATTCCCCCGCACTGCCTTTTTCTAAAAAGCCTCTGGCCCGAAGAATACCTGCTTTTGCTTTCCGGGGGGCCAGAAGCTGCCTGGCGTATTTTACATCTGTGGCCAGCTTCCTATTTCGCGCGTGCGCCGAGGCTATCAACAGATAAAACAAAAAAGGAATAATTTGAAACCATAAAAATACTTTATTCTGATAAAGATACGTTCTTTTTTTTCTTAGCTCTCCCGGTTTATCTTTTATATAGATTATATCCGCGCCCAATTTTTCCTCTTTAATCGTCATATACGGCGCGGGCTGCTTACCCTCGGTAATTTTAAACTCCTCTTCTTTTTCAGGTTTAATTATACTAACCGGAAACGGCCCCCGGGTAATTGTTTCATAAAGGCCCTTGCGCGTATTAAAAAAGCTAAAACTTATCGCGGGTATTTCTTTCACGGATGCATTTAAAGGAATGAGCACTTCTTCAAATGTTTTAACGCCATTATCCTGTTTAACCTGAGGCTCATAAACTTTAAAATCATTATTTAAATTCGCTCCCGGCAAATTTACGGTATTAAAATTGCCTTGGCCCTGAACCGTTGCCTTTAAAGTAATCGGGTCCCCTACTTTTGCTTCCCGGGGGCTTATCTCTACCTGAAAATCAAAAACCCCTAATGCCCCGGAGAAACCTTCAGGCCTATTCTCCTCAGGCAAAGGTAAAACCACCACCGGAATATCCGTTGATTTCAAATTCATCGGGTAGGATTGATATTGCCCAAAGAAATTATCAAAAACATCCGCATTAAAAAAATCATCAAAAGCGGCGGATCCGCGCCGATTAACTTGTTTTCTCATCACCAGATTGCATTGCATAGCAGCCGGGCCAAGACGAAATTCCCCGGGCCTTAAACCAAAGATCGAAGCCTGGAATTCAATCACCTCGTAATTTATCCCCCCGACAACTTCCTGATACTGCCGGGGCGTCTCAAATTTACCCACGGAAAAACCATCATAATTAAATTGAGGGAATTGGATATCCCGCACCCCTAATTTATTCACATATAATTTGATCACCACAGAATCTAGCTCATTAAGATAAATTTTATCCTTTTTCAACCGCATAGTTAAAAATATCCGCTGGCCCAGCTCTTTTATCCGCGGCTGTTCTTCCTGAGCAAATGAGTTTTCCGCCTGGTCCGCCGTCTCTAAAACTTCAATATTAATAGGGCCGGCGTTATATGTATCCGCGTTATACTCGAATTTAAAAGGCCCCAGCTTAAGCATCCCCACCTTAGTAGGCAAAAGCGTGTAAACGTAAGTAACCGAGCTGGATGCCTGTCCGTTTATAATCGACATCCTGGTGGAAGGCCCTAAATAACGCACCTGAAACCCATCTATGGCTGATAATTCCGGAGCAGGCATATTTTGCGAGCCATCAAAGGTAAGATTAAGCTGCAGCGACTGCCCTAATCCGATTTTATTCCGATCTACCGTGGCCTCAAAATTAACATCTTTAGCCAAAGCATGTGTGTACAATAATAAAATTAAAGCGATAAAAATTTTTATGTTTCTAATCTTTTTCATTACCAATCCTTGAGCACCTTTACTTCTGTGCCTTTTCTATCATCCTTAAGCATGCCGGTGGCATTTTCTTCCTGACGATATGCTTCCAATAACATATTTGCCTCTTCCTCAGACATTTCCCTTGCTTCTTTTTGTTCCTGATTTTGTCCCTGACTACTTTCGTTTTTCCGTTCTTCAGTTTTTTCGTTTTTCAGTTCTTCAGTTTTTCCGCCCTGCTCTTTGCTGCTTTCGTTTTTCTGTTCTTCAGTTTTTTCGTTTTTCAGCTCTTCAGTTTCCTTGCCCTGCTCTTTATTGCTTTCGTTTTTCTGTTCTTCAGTTTTTCCGTTTTTCCGTTCTTCAGTTTTTCCGTCTTTCTGTTTTTCGGTTCTTTCGTTCTTCTGCTCCTGCTGCTTTAATTTTTCCTTAAGCTCTCTGAGCTTTCCTTCCACAATCTTATAATTTACTTTTGCGTCTTCATCTTCAGGGCTTAATTCCTGCGCCCGCTTATAATTATTAAGCGCCTCCTCCAGCAGCCGCACCGCCGTAGCAAGGCCCGTACGCTCCTTGGATAGCCCCAACATATATTTAGAATTCCCTAAATTATAATTCGCTTTAAACTCCAGCTGCTTATCAGTAGTGATCAAAGATTTTTCAAAAGATTCGTTGGCTTTTTGATACTCCTTAATTTTATATTGAGCCGCCCCGGCGTCAAAGTTTATAATCGTTGAGTCCGGCTGCCGGGAAAGCGCCTGATCGTAACACTTCCAGGCATCCTCATATTCCTGGTTGTAATACAGCTTATTTCCTTTCTCCACTATCCCGGCAATAGAAGCAGCCGCGGCCTGAGCTTGAAATAAGCACGTTATAATTATACCGCTAAAAAATATTTTTTGCATCATCTGAAATTTTCTAACAAAAAATAAATTCCGCTCGCCTCTATAAATCATCATATCAATTTTTTCGATCGCTAATTATTGTTTCTATCAAAATCAAAATTAATCCGATGGCTAAAGGGATCTGGAATCTTTCCTCATAGACCTTATTCAATTTAGCTTCAGATTCGCGTTTTTCCATTTTTGACAACCTTCCCCGATAAAGCAGGTCTAATCCAAAATCAGTATTCGTGGAACGAATATACGTGCCGCCGGTAGCCAAGGCGATTTTTTGCAAAATCTCCTCATTTAAACGAGACTTGACGGCGTTTCCCTGATTATCTTTTAAAAATTCCTTATGGCCATCCTCCTGCT
Source organism: Candidatus Omnitrophota bacterium (assembly GCA_043808425.1). Classification (GTDB taxonomy): domain Bacteria; phylum Omnitrophota; class Gorgyraeia; order Gygaellales; family Profunditerraquicolaceae; genus UBA6249. Next base: position 4,348 of record JAZDEW010000052.1, on the reverse strand, counting down.
CTACAAAAATCAGCTCCCCTTCTTGGGTACCGATGCCGATACAGCAAATAATTATACCTTCTTTCTTCGCTTCCTGGGCAAGCCGAAGCGGGCCGCCTTCATGGTCCTCGCCATCCGTAATAATAATTAATACCTTATATTTTGACTCTCCGGCAGGAAAACTATGTATTGCCTCTTTTATCAGGCGTGAAAGCGAAGTGCCTGGCCGGGGAATAGTATGAACATCAACATCTTCCAGGGCTAATAAAAATCCTCCGTAATCAATGGTCAAAGGGCACCCTAAAAAAGCGCTGCCGGCGAAAGCTATTAAGCCAACTCTATCCCCTTTAAGATTCCGCGTAAAATCTCTGATTGCCAGCTTAGCGCGCTCTAAACGGCTAGGCTTTATGTCGCTAGCCAACATGCTTTTTGAAGTATCCAACGCGATGATTATGTCCAGGCCTTTACGTTTTAGCTCCTGCCATTTAAACCCCCATTGCGGCCGCAGCAAAGCAAAAAAACAAAATAGTAATCCCAAAATAAAAAGAATGGCCTTTAATTTTTGCCGGCCGAAATCAACTTGCGCCAACAGTTCCGCCAGCAAACCTTTTTGCGCGAATTTACCCCAGGTTCTCTGGCGCATCCTGAGAGCCCAGAGATTAAACAGGATTAACCCCAGAGCAATAAAAATAAATAACATAAAATAAGGCCGCGCAAATCTCATGGTTCGACTCGTTTCACTCCCTCACCATAACCCTGAGCAAACATAGTGCGTTGAAGGGTCATTTACTAAGGCACCTTTCTTAAAACCGTATTCGTTAAAACTATTTCTAGCAACAACAACAATAATCCCGGAACCAGAAACAACGGAAATAATTCATTGTATCGCAAATAGCCTTTTTCCCGCATCGGCGTCTTCTCTAGCTTATCAATTTCGCCGTAAATTTTAACTAAACTTTCCGTATCCGTAGCCCGGTAGAATTTAGCGCCGGTGATCGAAGCAATCTTGGTTAAGGTATCTTCATCCAGGTCTATTTCTATCTGCTGATAAGCCTTATTGCCAAAAAAATCACGCGCCGGATAAGGCACCAGCCCCTTGCCCCCGGCGCCAACAGTATAGATTTTTACCTTCAAGGCTTTAGCCGCTTCCGCGGCGGTTAAAGGAGAAATCGTCCCCAGGTTATTGCGGCCGTCAGTAAGTAAAATAATCACCTTGCTTTTGGCCTTACTGTTTTTTAAACGGTTTAGGCAGGTAGCGATACCCGAACCAACCGCTGTGCCATCTTCCAGCATTCCTGGCTTTATCCGCTCCAGATTAGTCAAGAGCCACGGGTAATCTAAGGTTAGCGGGCAGACGGTATAGGCCCGGCCGGCAAAAGTCACAATAGCCAGGCGGTCATTTTTTCTTCCGCGAATAAAACTTCTTACCACATTCTTAATTGCTTCCACCCTGTTTTCTCTTTTACCGTTTATTTTAAAATCCTCGGCCAGCATACTAGTCGAAGAATCCAGGGCCAAAACAATATCCACGCCTTCAGTGGTAATTTCAGAATCCGCTTCTGGCGACTGCAACCGGCTTAAGGCCAGAACCAACAATACAGCAGCGATCAACCGCAAATAAATAATCTTGCGGCTTAAGCGCGCTTTAAAAGTTGACTTTAAGCCCTGGATTAGCTCTCCGGAAGAAAATTTAAACCCGCTGGTTAAATTTTTCTTTTGAGCAAGAATAATTATTAATACGACAAGCGGCAATAAAAATAATAATTCCGGGCTATGAAAAATCATTTTACGGACATTTCCTCTTTTGTCTCATCGACTACTTTTTTGGCGGATAAAAAAATCGCCTCCATCTCCGCGCGGGCCGGAATATATTTCGCGAATTTAACCAGATCACAAGCCAAGAGAAATTCCTTTAATAAAGTTTTATGTTCGCTGATCAATTGGCTGTAATCGCGCACATAGAATAAAAATTCCTCCGTGGTCATTTCCGGGGCTTTTAATAAAAATCTGTTTTCTAAATAGTACCGGATAATATCCGAAACTTCACTGTAATATTCTTTAATCCTGCCCTGGCCGATTAAATCTTTTGCTTTGAGTTTCTCCAGCCGCGCGTAAGCAATCTCATGCGCGGATTTGCGCCGGGCAACTACAGGGGCTTCTTTTTTCTTGGATAAAAACTTAAACAAAAACACGAGAATCACCAATAAAACCAAAGCCCCCAACAGCAAAAAAATATTTAAATGACTAATTAAGCTTAGCGGCCCCTTAATATCACGCAGCGTTTCGTTCATTAACGCCTTCTCCTCTCGCGGGATTTAAAAAATTTCAATAAGCTTTGTGAATATGGTATATCCGTACGCGCATCAATGGCATCCACGCGTAAAGAGCGAAAAAGCGCTTCTCTATCCTTGACCCTTTGCTGATTTTTCCGCGCGTATTCCAAGCGTAAATTTTTATCTGAGGTATCTAAAATATAATCGTGTTTTTTTTCCGCGTCAAATAATTTTACCAACCCGACATCGGGAAACTCCAGCTCCCTGGGATCGGTGATCGTTACGGCGACAATATCATGACGTTTATTGGCTACGGAAAGCATTTTTTTAAAATCAGGCGAGAAAAAATCAGAAATAATAAAGGTAACGGCCTTTCGGGTAGTGACGCGATTAAGATATTCTAAGGCCACGTTAATATCGGTACCTGTGCCTTGGGGTTTAAAATAAAGCGCTTCGCGGATAACCCGCAGGACATGGCTAATACCTTTTCTAGGAGGAATAAACTTTTCAATCCTATCGGTAAAAGCGATAAAGCCTACCCGATCATTATTTTTAATCGCGGAAAACGCCAAAAGAGAACAAAGCTTTGCCGCAAGCTGCATTTTTAACTGCTCGACGGAGCCAAAATACGAAGAGGCCGACATATCCAACAAAAGCATCACCGTCAGCTCGCGCTCTTCCACAAATTTCTTTACAAAGAGATGCCCGGTGCGCGCCGTAACATTCCAGTCAATAGAACGAATCTCATCTCCCGGAGAATATTCTCGCACCTCATAAAATTCCATGCCCTTGCCTTTAAAAACACTCTGGTATTGGCCGGCAAATACATCCGTAACCATGCGGGAGGTGGTAATTTGAATCCGCCGTATTTGTCGTAATATTTCTTTAGGTATCATCAGCTTAAAGACAATTAAGGAACATCAACTTCGCTAAAGATTTTTTTAATTATATCATCGGAGGCCTTCTCCTCCGCCTCCGCCTCATAGCTCACAATAATTCTATGCCTTAAAACATCCGGCCCAATCGATTTTACATCCTGAGGAGTTACATATCCTCTGCCCTGAATAAAGGCGTAGGCCTTGGAAGCCAAAGTCAAATTAATGGTTGCCTGCGGAGAGGCGCCATACTGAATCAGGCTTGAAAGCTCATCGAGCTTATATTTCTTAGGATCTCTGGTGGCAAACACGATATCCAAAATATATTTTTCTATTTTTTCATCCAGATACACCTCATCCACCACGCCGCGCGCCCGGATAATATCCGCCGCCCCCACCACGGCTTTTGTTTCATTTTTTTTATTCGTAAAACTCATGCGCTTTAAAATCTGATGTTCTTCCTCAAAATCCGGGTAGGTGATATTAATTTTAAGCATAAATCGGTCAATTTGAGCCTCCGGAAGCGGGTAGGTTCCTTCCTGCTCAATGGGATTCTGGGTCGCCATGACTAAGAACGGATCATCCAGCTTAAAAGTATTTTCGCCGATGGTAACCTGTCTTTCCTGCATCGCTTCCAGCAGCGCGCTTTGCACCTTTGCCGGCGCCCGATTTATTTCATCGGCTAAAATAACGTTAGCAAATATCGGGCCTTTTTTAGTTGAAAATACTCCCTCTTTAGGGTTGTAAATCAGAGTTCCAATAAGATCCGCCGGTAAAAGATCCGGAGTAAACTGAATTCTTTGAAATTTGGTATTGATGCTTGCCGCCAGGGTCTTGATGGAAAGAGTCTTGGCTAGCCCCGGCACCCCCTCCACCAGGATATGGCCATTGGCCAGCAACCCCACCAGCAGCCTTTGGATTAGATATTTCTGGCCGACAATGACTTTTTCGATTTCCGCAGTCAAAGCTTGCACAAATAAACTTTCTTTTTGGACCTTTTCGTTAATCGCGGTCAGACCCGTATTCATTCAAACCTCCTTTTTTGATTTTAGGTATTGTCAAAAATTTTTGCTTAGTTTCTCTATAACTCTTTTGCTATCAAGGCTTATGTTAAAAAATCCTTTCTCCCCTAAAATGAACACTTTATTCACGACTTAGAAGCTTTTTTGTATCACCGCCGTAGACCTCCGGGGTCTACATTTAATGTAGACCCCGGAGGTC
>JAZDEW010000051.1:0-33304 GCA_043808425.1 Candidatus Omnitrophota bacterium | reverse complement strand
AGGAAAAAAGTTTTTGGATATCCCTAAATATCCGGTAATTACCCGGGATATAAGCTTTTTGATTAGTGAGGATATTTCGGTAAAGCGGCTTTTGGCAGCGATAGAGGAAAAAGGCACTCCGTTATTAAATCAGGTTAAAATTGTAGATTATTACCAGGGTAGTCAAATTCCGGCGGGGTTTAAGAGCTTAACCGTATCTTGTGTTTATCGGCTGTCTAGCCGTACGTTGACCGAAGAGGAAATTGTTCCGGTGCACAATGATATCTGTTCTTTGTTGAAAGTAGGTTTTGGTATAAAACTACGTTAGGTCATAAGTTTTGTTGATTGATTCGCGGGCATAGACAAAAGAATTATTGGGGGTCGGTTTTTAAATGTAGTTAAAAAACAGGCTTGATTTATTGCGATTGGGCTTGTCAAGCGCCGTAAAGTTAACAGGATTTGCTGGGCTGTTAAAAAACAGCAGGAATTGATTCTATTATAAATATGTGCTATACTTCTCCCGGAAGTAAGAGTTCTTTAGATATCCCTGCGGTGCACGTTGGAAATTTGATAATTGTTGAACCAACACTATGTTCACGGGAGCCCCATTATTCTTTTGGCACGTGTGCCTAAAGATAGGGCACCCACTTGAAGCCAAATCGGTTCAGAATATCAGTCCAACGGCACTTTTGCGGGGATTTTTATTGAGCGGATGACTTACGGAGCGGTAGCGACGTAAGTCATAGCGAAAGCGTCCGCGAAATAACCCCGCTTCTTACGAAGTCTTGCTTGGCAAGACGTAGTAGCGGGGTAAATAATTGATAATTTACTGAAGCAAAAGCGATATTAATTATAGTATGGACTTATTTACTCAAGAAGCCCGGATTTTTGAAAAAAGCCTTCCTTTGGCCGTACGCCTGCGGCCTACTATGCTTGATCAGATTTTTGGCCAGGATCAGATATTAGGTAAAAATAAATTATTACGCCGCGCCATTGAAGCTGACCGGCTAACTTCGCTTATTTTATTTGGGCCTCCGGGAACAGGTAAAACTTCTCTGGCCTGGTGTATTGCCAACATTACTCAGGCACATTATGTGGCGATTAACGCTGCTATTTCTAATGTTGAAGAGTTAAGAAAGATTATTGCTGCCTCTAAATTAAAAATAAAAGAAGGAAAAAAGAAAACCATTCTTTTTATCGATGAAATCCACCGTTTTAATAAAGCGCAACAGGATGTGCTTTTGCCGGATGTGGAAGAGGGGCGTTTAGTGTTAATTGGTGCCACAGTGCACAATCCGTATTTTTCACTTACTGCCGCGTTGCTTTCCCGGTCAATTGTTTGTGAATTAAACGCGCTGCAGAGCGCGGATCTGGTGAATATCATTAATCATGCCTTAGGGGATAAGGAAAGAGGGTTGGGTAATTATAAAATTAAACTGGATAAAAACGCGCTTAATTTTTTAGCGAAGAATTGCGAAGGGGATGCCCGCCGGGCCTTGTCCGCTCTGGAGTTAGGAGTTTTGACCACTCCTGTGGATAAAGATGGCTATATTAATTTTGATTTAGAAATTGCGCAGGAGTCTATTCAGAAGAAAGCAGTGGTTTATGATCGCGATGGAGATGGCCACTATGATACGGCTTCCGCTTTTATAAAAGCCATGCGTGGTTCTGATCCGGACGCGGCAATTTATTGGATGGCTAAGATGTTATATGCCGGAGAAGATCCGCGTTTTATCGCGCGGAGGGTTTGTATTTTAGCGGCTGAAGATGTAGGCAACGCGGATCCCCTGGCTTTAGTTTTAGCGAATGCGGCTTTACAGATTTCTGAGTTTGTGGGTATGCCCGAAGCCAGGATTCCTTTAGCCCAGGCAGTGATTTATGTTACCTGCGCGCCCAAATCTAATGCCAGTTACTTGGCGATGGAAAGAGCGACGCAGGATATTAAAGAAAATAAAGTACAGGATGTTCCGGATCATCTTAAGGATGCTTCTTATAGCGGTGCTCAGGAACTTGGGCATGGACTAGGATATAAATATAGCCATGATTATCCGGCCCATTATGTAAAACAACAATATATTCCGAAGAAAGTGTGCTATTATGAACCGACAGATTTAGGGCATGAAGCTAAAATTAAAGAGCGTTTAGAAAAATTGCGTCAAACTCCTTCTGCTAAGTAAAATATCCTAGGGAGGCATGATTTGTTAATTGGAAAGGATAGGTGTAAATTATGCTTATGATGCAAATATTGTTAGGTTTAGGCGTGGGGGTAATGATTTATGCTATCTTTGTAGTAATTGCACCTGGTAAATTGGAAACTTCGCAAAAGAAAAAAATCCCGGATCAGCCACTATCCGCGGAGGGCCCCGGTAAAGAGCAGAGACTCCAGGGCTTAAAAAGTCAGATCGCGGAATTAGAAAGTCAATTAGAGAAGGCCCAGGCTGTTTCTATAGAGGAAAAATCCGCGTTAATTACCGCTAAAGAAAAAGAAGCGGTATTTTCTGTAGAGTTAAGGCGCAGAGAAGAGTGGGTGGCTAAAACGGAGGCAGAGTTAACTAAGGTTAGGGCAGAAAATATAGCTTTAAATAGTAAGTTTACGGCTAAGGAAAATGATTTGCAGAATGAGTTTACCAAGAGCGTAAATTTAACCCGTCAAGCGCGCGAAATAAAAACTGTATTAGAAACAAAAGAGATGGCCTGCCGGCTTAAAGAGGACCAGATACAGGCTCAAAAGCATCAAATTGAAAGCCAGCTTAAAACTATTAATGAGCATTTGGCGCTGATCGCTGAGTTTAATCGTAAAGAAAAAATTAGTGAATGGGTGCCCAAATCAGAGTTTAACCAGTTAAACGCGGAATACACAAAATTAGAAAAAGATTTAGAAGCCGGCCAAGAAAGATTAAAAAGTTTTGCCGTTGAGATTACGCAGTTGCGTCAGAAAATAGATAAAAATGTTCCGCTGGTAGAAGCGATTAAATTGCCGGAAGTTAGCTTAGAAAAAATTAAGCAAGAAAAATTTGCTCTCGAGGAAATTAAACTTAAAGAAATTGTTTCCGTAGAAATAAAGCCGCTGGGATTAAAATCAGAAGAAAGTAGGGCAGTGGAAGAAAGTAAGGTAGCGCAAGAAAGTAAAGTTGTACAAGAAAGTAAGGTAGTTGGAGAAAGTAAAGTCACAGAAGAAAGTAAGGCCACAGAAGAAAGTAAGGTAGCGCAAGAGAATTTAGAAAAAAAGACAAAAGAAACGGAAAGTCCAAAATAAAAGAAAGGAAAGCCGGGGAACATGAAAATATTTATGACATTGTTAGTGTTAGGGTTAACCTTTTGTTACGGAGGGATTTTGGCGATGAATGAAACAATTGTGGTTTTTGAGACTAATCAGGGAAATATCGAGATTAAATTAAAAAACGATATTGCGCCTAAGAGTTGTGAAAATTTTATAAAATTAGTGGAAAAGGGTTATTATGATGGTTTGATTTTTCACCGCGTGATTAAGGGTTTTATGATTCAGGGCGGAGATCCTACGGGAACTGGAATGGGAGGCGCTTCCATTTGGGGAAAACCTTTTGAAGATGAAGTCACCCCGCAAGTCAAATTTGATGCCGTAGGTATTTTAGCCATGGCTAATAGCGGGCCCAATACAAATGGCAGCCAGTTTTTTATTACCTGCGCTAAAACACCTTGGTTAAATATGCGCCATACTATTTTTGGTGAAGTTATTTCTGGTTTAGAGGTAGTGCAAAAAATAGAAAATACCCCGGTTGGCAGCAATGACCTGCCGCTGGCCCAACAAAAGATCAATCGCGCGTATATAAAACCCAACGCTTAAAACATTCTGATAAAAAGTATTTGAATTTAAGAATAGAGAGGGTTTTCCCGCTAAACTATTTAAAGTTTTAGCGGGATTACGCCTGAGCTTCCAAAGAGCATTGTGGCAAATTTTATTTGCTGTGATAGATAATTAATAAATAATAGTTTATGGGTAAAATAAATTATCATCAAGAATTAAATCCTGCTCAGCTTAAAGCTGTAGAGTCCATTCACGGGCCTCATTTGGTTATTGCCGGCGCCGGAAGCGGAAAGACGCGGGTTTTAGTGCACCGGGTTGCCTATCTGGTTGAGCAAGGAATAGCGCCGGAGCAGATCCTTTTGCTTACTTTTACGCGTCGTTCGGCCGAAGAGATGCTGCGGCGGGCAAGCATCCTGTTGGATGATCGCTGCCGGAATGTTTCCGGCGGCACTTTTCATTCTTTTGCCAACATGATTTTAAGAAAGTATGCCGGACTTTTGGAAATTAGTAATAATTTTACTATTCTTGATCAGGCGGACGCCGAAGACACGGTCAATTTAATTCGCGCGCGGCTAAATTTTCATAAATCTAAAAAAACGTTTCCGCGCAAACACGCTATTTTAGAAGTGATCTCAAAAAGTGTGAATAAGTCCGAAGAGATCTCTGAAGTGCTGCTTGATGAATATCCGCAGTTTATCGAATTCTCTGAGGAGATTAAGAAAATTCGCGGCGCGTATAATCAATATAAACGCCAAAAATCACTCTTAGATTATGACGATCTGCTAATTTTTTTAAAAAACTTGCTCTCTAAACATGAAGAGGCGCGGGCTAGCCTGGGTGCTAAATATAAATTTATCATGGTTGATGAGTATCAGGATACGAATAAGCTTCAGGCGCATATTGTTTGTCTTTTGGCCGCGGACCATGCCAATATTATGGTCGTGGGTGACGATGCCCAAAGCATCTATTCTTTTCGCGGGGCAAATTTTAAAAAAATTATGGATTTTCCCAAAATATTTAAAGGCACCAAGATTATTACTTTGGAAGAAAACTATCGTTCCACTCAACCGATTTTGAATTTAACGAACGCGGTTATCGCTCAAGCCAAAGATAAATTTGAAAAAAATCTTTATACTAAGAAGCAGGGGGGGAGCACTCCGGTTTTTGTTGATTGCCCGGATGAAAACTCGCAATCCACTTTTGTGGCAGAAAAAATTTTGGAATTAAGAGAAGAGGGCGTCGCCTTAAAAGATGTGGCGGTGCTTTTTCGTTCCGGGTGGCACTCCAATGATCTAGAGATTGAATTAGCCAGCCGGAATATCCCTTTTGCAAAATACGGCGGGCAGAAATTTGTGGAGGCCGCGCATATTAAGGACTTGGTGAGTTATTTGCGCATTGTTTACAACGCGCTTGATCAGGTTAGTTGGCTGCGGGCTCTTTTATTAATTCCTCATATTGGCCCTAAAACCGCGGCTAAAATTATCGAGGCAATTTCGGATCCGGCCGGATTAGAACAGCTTTGGCAAAAGAACGACGAACTCAAAAAGCTGTTTGAGCTATTGAAAGATACGGATCTTTTGCGTGACAGTCCGGCTGAGATTATCGCCAGATTTCTTAGCTATTATCAGCCATTGTTAAAGATTAAGTATGATGATTTTAACAAGCGTTTAAATGATCTGGATTCATTGTTAAGAATCGCTCAGCGCTATAAAACAACCGAGCAGTTTTTAGTTGACTTGGCCTTGGAGCCGCCGGAAAGGATGTTGATTGAGCCGGCCAGGCCGGATAAAGAGGGTGCCCCGCTTACTCTCTCGACGATACATTCCGCCAAGGGGCTGGAATGGCATACGGTATTTTTAATCTATGTTGCCGAGGGGCACATCCCTTCTTATTTATCCCTAGAAACCGAGGAGCAAATAGAAGAGGAACGCCGTTTGTTTTATGTTGCCGCTACTCGGGCTAAAATAAATTTATTTTTATTAAAACCGCGTATTGATCGTCCTCCTAGAAGCTTTATGGATGGCGGCTTAGTGCTTACGCGGGCCTCTCGTTTTTTAGAGCAGGGTGGTTTATTGGGAGCGCTGGTAAATGTGCAGAGTGCTTCTGCCCTAGATGAGCTGGATGATTTAGAATTAGAAGATATTATCGGGGAAAAAAGAAATAGGAATAAAGAATTCTTTGAAACCATGGAAGAGCATTTTCGGGATGAGCAATAGTAAAACTAGCGCAAAACCAGGGGACGGTTCTAATTTTTTGTGGACAAAGGAAGGAAAATTAGGCCCGTTCTCCGGATTTATCTTGAGCTAGGCTTAAAAATGTGTTAATATTTTTTATATGATTATCAGCCGGAAAAAACCCTTAGAGGATTTATTAGCTAGCCTTAAAGAATATAGTAAAATATTCTTAGTGGGTTGTGGTGAGTGCGCAACTGCTTGTCAAAGTGGAGGTCAACCAGAGATTGCCAAGATGCAGCAAGAGCTGGAGGCAGCGGGCAAGGTTGTTAGCGGCTCGTGCATTCCCTCCGCGCCTTGCGTCGCGGCGAAACTTAAAACGGAGCTAGCCAAAAATATGGAGGCCTTGCGTCAATCAGAGGCAGTTTTGATTTTAGCCTGCGGCTTGGGGGTGCAGTCATTTAAGGATAATGACCGTTTGTCTTTAGCGGTTTTGCCTGCTTGTGATACCCTTTTTGGCGCGGTAATGGACGCCCAAGGTAATTTTTATGAAAAATGCTCTATGTGCGGTGAATGTGTTTTAGATCTTACTGTCGGTATTTGCCCGGTTACTCTTTGTCCGAAAGGCCTTTTAAATGGCCCTTGTGGAGGTATGAATAAGGGAAAATGCGAAGTTGATAATGAAAAGGATTGTGTTTGGGTTTTGATCTATAGAGAATTAGATAAAAATAAAAAATTAGCATCATTGAGAGAAATTCGCCAGCCCAGAGATTTTAAGAAATTAATCGGGCCGCATAAATTGATTGTAAAATAATATGGCTCAACAGCTTCCTTATAGTGAAAAAGTAATGGACCACTTTTTAAATCCCCGCAATGTGGGGGAGATTTCCGACGCCAGCGGTATCGGCAGCGTGGGAAATCCCGTTTGCGGCGATGTGATGAAGATGTATTTAAAGATAGAAAATGAAATAATTGTAGATGTAAAATTTAAAACCTTTGGTTGTGGCGCGGCAGTAGCTACCAGTTCTATGGTTACCGAGATGGTTAAAGGGAAAACCATTAGCCAGGCGTTGACAATTACTAACGAAACAGTAGCGCGAGCATTAGGAGGTTTACCGGCGATAAAAATGCATTGCTCGGTTTTAGCGGAAGAGGCCTTGCGCTCAGCGTTGAAAGATTATTATAAAAAACAAGGCCTGCCTGTCCCGTTTGAAGACAAGGGGCATGCTCATGAAGGGGAAATTTGTTGATAAAGGTGAGTTATGTTGACCCCGCGCCTTTTTAATAATAAAAAACATAAAAGTCTTCATAAAGTAAAAGTTATGAATAAGATAAAAGGCGCGGGGTTGGCCTTTCGACTTCGTTCAGGGTCAATGGTGAGCAAAGTCGAACCATTGACAAAAGCCAGGATACGTAGTAAAATCCTTTTAAGATTAAAGACACAGAAGGAGGAAGACCGAAGCCGAAAAAGTAAGCTCATTACAGATAAACTTTTAAGGAATAAGGTTTTTAAAAAGGCCAAGATAGTGATGTTTTACATCGCTTTTGGTGGTGAAGTAAATACTGAAGAAATGATTAGGGAAGCTAAAAAAATAGGCAAGCTTATATGTGTGCCAGTTTGCGGAAAAGATAAAGAAACTATGCAGCCAGCAATATTAAAAGATCACGCTAAATTAATAAAAGGACCTTATGGCGTTTTAGAACCCGTAGCGCAAGCTCGGGTTAAGCCAGAGGATCTGGATCTTATTATTGTCCCCGGCCTAGCTTTTGATAAAAAAGGTAATCGTTTGGGCCGTGGTAAAGGTTGCTATGATCGTTTCTTATGCGCGCTTTCTGGAAAAACACCTTCTATAGGTTTGGCTTTTGATTTTCAAATCTTGCCCCTAATCCCCACCACCTGCTATGATGTAAGTGTCAAGAAAGTTATCTTTTCCTAAAAAAGGTTAAAACTAAGTAAAGTAATGTTTCCCCCTCGCGGAGCTCGGGGTCATTTTTCCCCAAGCGCCGGAGGCTGGGGAAAAATGAGGGAGGAAGAGAAATGATTCTTAACATAATCGTGCCCATATTGGTTGCCCTGATTGCCATATATTGCGGCTATTTTTTAAGGAAATATATCGCGGAGAAAAGAATAAAAAGCGCTGAACTGCAGGCAGAGCATATCCTAGAAGTTGCTAAAAAAGATGTTCTGGATAAACGCCGGGAAGCAGAGTTAGAAGCCAAAGATCTTTTGTATCGTATGCGCCAGGATTTTGAGCGCGAAATTAAAGATCGTAAACTAGAAATTGTTAATCTTGAAAAAAGATTAACCCAAAAAGAAGAGAATGTCGACCGCCGGATTGACCTGGTGGAGAAAAAAGAAAAAGATATCGAGGTCCGCAATGATAATCTTAAGAAACAAGAAGAATCTTTAAAATTAAAAGAGAATCAACTGCACGCTTTAGTTGCCGAAGAAAAAGAGCGCCTGCAGAAGATCTCTTCTTTGTCGGCAGAGGAAGCCAAGCAAATTCTGTTGAGCCGCTTGAACGAAGAATTAAATAATGAAAAAGCGGTATTTATTAGGCGCCAGGAAGAAGAGGTGCGCAGTATCGCGGATAAGAAGGCTCGCGAAATTTTAAGTTTAGCTATTCAGCGCTGCGCAGCCGAGCATACCGTAGAATCAACGGTGAGCGTGGTGACCTTGCCTAATGATGAAATGAAAGGCCGGATTATTGGCCGGGAAGGAAGAAATATCCGGGCATTAGAGATGGCTACGGGGGTAGATGTAATTATTGATGATACGCCCGGAGCGGTTACTTTGTCCGGATTTGATGCTGTGCGCCGGGAGATTGCCCGTTTGAGTTTAGAGAAGCTCATTTCTGATGGCCGGATTCATCCTGGGCGGATTGAAGAGATTGTGGAAAAAACCAAGAAAGAAATGGATGAAAAGATTCGCGAGGAAGGCGAGCGGGTTGCTTTTGAGGCAGGGGTTAATGGTTTGCATCCGGAAATAATTAAGCTATTAGGCCGGCTTAAGTATCGCACCAGCTATGGCCAGAATGCTTTGCAACATTCCAAAGAAGTTTCTTTTTTGTTAGGAATTATGGCTTCAGAATTAGGTTTGGATTTTAAGCTGGGCCGAAGAATCGGCCTCTTGCATGATATTGGTAAAGCCGTGGATCATCAGGTCGAAGGCACGCACGCTAAGTTGGGCGCGGATTTGGCAAAAAAATATAATGAGAGCGCTGAGGTAATTGCCGCGATTGAATCACATCATGAAGAGGCGCCCGCGCAGAGCATGTACGCGGTTTTAGCCATCGCGGCTGATGCGGTAAGCGCCGCGCGGCCCGGAGCCAGGAGAGAAACGCTGGAGATCTATGTTAAGCGCCTGGATAAGTTAGAATCTATTGCCAATCTTTTTAAGGGAGTGGAAAAATCTTTTGCCATACAGGCTGGCCGAGAAATCCGGGTTATTGTGCAGCCGGAGAAAATAAATGACAATGAAGCCGTGACGATGTGCAGGGATATACGTAAGAAAATTGAAGAAGGGATGGAGTATCCCGGCCAGATTAAAGTTACGGTAATTCGTGAGATGCGCACGATTGAGTATGCAAAATAAGTGAGGCCATGACTTATGGAGCGATAGCGAACATAAGTCATTTGGCCGAACTTATCCCCACGGAAGTGGGGATCTAAGATTCCCGCTTACGCGGGAATGACGGATATAAGTGGAGGTATCTTTAATTAAACGAGGTTAGAGATGAAAATTCTTTTTATCGGTGATATTGTGGGTAGTCCGGGTAGAGAGGCCATTAAAAGGCTTGTTGCTTGCCTTAAGCAGGAATTCCAGATTGATTTTGTAATTGCTAATGCTGAAAATGCTTCCGGCGGTTCAGGGATTACTTCTAAGGTGGCCGCGGAGCTTTTTGTTTCCGGGGTGGATGTGCTTACTTCCGGAGACCATATTTGGAAAAAAGCTGAGATTTTTGAGCTAATTAATCAGGAAGAAAGAATTTTACGGCCGTTAAATTTCCCTAGCGGGGCTCCGGGCCGGGGAGCAAGTGTGTTTAAAGCCAAAAATGGAGCTAAGGTAGGAGTAATTAATATTAACGGCCGAGTTTTTATGGAGGCGCTAGAGTGTCCTTTTAAGGCCGCGCTTAAGGCGGCCGAGGAATTGGCCGGTGAAACTAAAATTATTATCGTCGATATACACGCGGAAGCGACCTCGGAAAAAATAGCTTTAGGCTGGTATCTGGATGGTAAGGTCTCTGCTATTTTTGGCACACATACACATATTCAGACGGCGGATGAGAAAATTCTCCCCCAAGGTACCGCCTATATAACTGATGTGGGTATGACTGGCCCATATGAGTCGGTAATTGGTAGGAGGGTAGAGGATGTGCTTACCCGTTTTTTAAGTTCTATACCGGTTAGATTTCAGGTTGCCCAAGAGGATATTCAACTACATGGCGCGCTTGTAGAAATAGATGAAGCCACCGGTAGGGCGCGCTCGATTTTAAGAATTCAGAAAAAAATTTAAATGATAAAGAAACTATTGGTTACTTTAACGGGGGTTTTACTATCTTTAAGTTTTTCTTTGTTTTCTTGCTTAGTGGCTTCTTTTGCTCAAATCCCAGAAGAGCTAAAGTTTGATTTAGATTTAAATTCTCCCGTAGTTAGCCTTCCTAAAATATATAGAACAAGCGTGGATTTAAGCGGCCGGGGCAAACAACATGACCAAACTTTGCCGCAAACACTAGCTTCAACGGATGCCTTGGCTGCCTGGCAGGCGGATTTGGGTTTTCGTAATTTCTACCGTATTCAATATAATCTTTGGGAGATCCAGCAGCTAGCCGATAATCAAGACCCCTACCAAAAGCTCTTGAATAATTATGAAGAAATAATTAAAAAAATAAGTGATAGCGGAGGAACAATAATTTTAAATTTATTCGGTACTCCTGATGGTTTAGGCACGGTACGGGATAAAAATAGCGCTCCGCATAATTTAAAAATATATAAAGAATTAGTTAAGAAT
The DNA here is from genome assembly GCA_043808425.1 of Candidatus Omnitrophota bacterium. Classification (GTDB taxonomy): domain Bacteria; phylum Omnitrophota; class Gorgyraeia; order Gygaellales; family Profunditerraquicolaceae; genus UBA6249. The sequence goes on along the minus strand of JAZDEW010000051.1, from coordinate 22,359 downwards.
ACGATTCGTAGGCTTAGCTGCGAGAAAAAATATAATATTTGGTATGAAGTCTGGAATGCCCCGGATCTGGGAGATTTTTTTTTGGGGGGGCGTTCAGAGTATTTTAATCTTTATCGTATCGTCGCCGAAGCGGTAAAGGAGCTGCGTCAGGAAACTAAAATACTGATCCCTTTGGGTGGGCCTTCGGTAAGTTCTTGGTTTAGAAATATTGAACCGAATAATATACTTTCACCTGAACGCAGTTTAATCTATGAGTTAATAAAATATTGCTATAGTTATCGGCTCCCCCTGGATTTTATTTCTTGGCATGCCTATTCTAGCGATTTGACAGAAGAAAAACAGGTTACAATTTATAACAAACCTTTTGTAGAGCTTATCCGTGAGTGGTTAACTTATTTTAAATTTAATAGCAACCTTCCCTTGATGGTTGATGAATGGAGCTTTGACGGTTCATCAAATATTTTAGCCGAAAGAGACAAGAACGCGTATATCAGTGCCAGCTATATACCGGGAAGGCTTAAAAATATGTATGAAGCGGGGATAAATTATCAGACTTATTTTTGTCTTGAAGATTTTGGGGATAGTCAGAACGGGGCAATTAGAAATTTGGGCATTTTTTCATTTGATCTGGACCGGCCGGAAAATAAAGGCTATGCTAAAGCTAGCTATAATGTTTGGCGCATGCTTGGCCTCTTGGGCCAGGATTTGTTCACGGTTAAATTTAACGATGAATTCGTAGGAGTAATTTCTACTAAGTCTACCGACTATTTGGCTCTGCTTATTTACAATTATATTGATCCGCAAGCGGCGATGAATTATATTTCTCATAATATAGTTTATTTAAATTCCACAGAACAAAAAGCAATCTTAAGTATTGTTAAGTCTGATCGCATGAAGAAGATTCTCGCCGGCCAGCTCAACCTGGCTACTTTGCGCTTAAGCGTTAAAACTAAAGGGATACTTAGCCGTGCTATAGAATTAAATGTTTTAGCTAATAAATTTTCTACGACGAATCGTAAAATCAAAATTACTTTAAAAAACGTAAAAGATATTTATGTTTTGAGTAAGTATGTGGTCGATAGCAATTGCAGCCGAAATTGTGAATTTAAACCAAGTGTTGAAAAGGACGTTGATTTTAACCAGGGTTATGTTGAGGTCTTGGAGGCCAGCCCTTATTCAGTACAGCTTTTAGTGTTTAAGAAGAAACTTGTGCCAGTAGCGGATTTGACTAGCGGAAGTCAAGCTGTGGAGTTGCCCGCTAAAGTTAAGTTGGAGCCTAAGCTTGTTGACGCAAAGCCAGAGGAGAAGCCTGCTGAGGTAAAATCTGTGGAAGCTATTTCGCCGCAGAAGCCTTTGCTTAAAGAGATAAGCAATGCAGAAACTAAATAAGCATATTTATACCGTTTCGCAGATTACTCAAGTGATTAAGTGCTTGCTTGAGGAGAGGGTTGGTGAAATTTGGCTGGAAGGGGAAATTTCTAACTTTAAAGCCGCCCCTAGCGGACATTTTTATTTTTCACTTAAAGATCAAGGAGCGCTTATTCTGGGGGCGATGTTTGCTCATGCGAATAAGGGTTTAAAATTTAAGCTAGAGGATGGCCTAAAGGTTATTTGTTTTGGCAAGGTTGATGTTTATGGGCCGCGCGGACAATATCAAATTATTGTTGAGAGAATTGAGCCCAAAGGAATCGGAGCGCAACAATTAGCCTTTGAACAATTAAAGAAAAAATTAGATCAAGAGGGACTGTTTGATCCTGGCCATAAAAGGCTGCTGCCCCTGATGCCTTTTACCGTGGGGATAGTTACCTCGAGCTCGGGAGCCGCAGTTCGCGATATCCTGCAGATTCTTAAAAAAGGCGCTGCCGGCGTGGATGTGATCTTGCGGGCTGTGCGCGTGCAGGGCGAGCAAGCCGCCGGCGAGATCGTGGAGGCCATCGCGGATTTAAATAATCTTAAGCATTTAGATTTAATCATTGTTAGCCGGGGGGGAGGCAGCGTTGAGGATCTCTGGAGCTTTAACGAGGAGATTGTGGCGCGGGCAATTTATAATTCCCGGCTTCCGGTTATCTCCGCGGTAGGCCATCAGATTAATACTACCCTGTCAGATTTGGCGGCCGATGTTTTCGTAGAGACCCCATCCGCGGCGGCCAAGATTATTGTGGATAAAAAAAATGTTTTATTAGCCCATTTGGCCGGGATCAGGCATGAGCTGGATTTTTCGATCAATAATAGCATCAGTGATTTAAAAAACAGGCTCACCGCTTTTACGCATACGCTTAAAAGCCCGCGGGATCGCTTACTGGAAAAGCAACAACAAATAGATGAATTATTTTCCGGGTTAAATTATAATTTGCGCCATATTTTAGAGCTGGCGGCGCAGCGGTCTAGCGCGTTAATTCAAAGGCTGGAGGCATTAAGCCCGCTATCTATATTATCCCGCGGCTACAGCTTAACTGTGCTAATGCCGCAAGGCACAATCCTTAAAGACGCCTGCATGATAAAGGCGGGCGATAAATTAAAAACAGTTTTACATAAAGGCGCATTTATTAGCCAGGTGCAGGAGGTATTTGGCGATAAACCAGCCTTTTTAGGGAATAAAGAGGACGGTTCTGTTATTTAAGGCGATTTTTAGAAAGCCTGTGGGCAGGCAGGAAGGAACGGGGTGAAAGAAAAAACATTATTTGAGGATGATTTAAAGAAATTACAGAAAATTGTTGAGGAGCTTTCCAGCGGAAAAATTAATTTAGGCGAGTCGCTAAAAAAATATGAAGAAGGGGTTAGGATCGCGCAATCTTGCTCTTTAACTTTAGCGGAGGCGCAACGTAAAGTAGAGCTGCTGATGAAAAAAGAAGGTAAAATTTCTTTAGAAAAATTTGATGATGTAGGCTCCGAGGAAAAATAAAGTATGTTTTTAGAAAAAATAAACTCACCTTTGGATTTAAAGAAATTAAGTCTGGCTCAGCTGGGGGGCCTTAGCGCGGAGATTCGCCGAAGGCTGATTGAGGTTGTCTCTGAAACTGGTGGCCATTTGGCTTCTAGCCTGGGGGCGGTGGAATTAATTGTGGCTTTGCATTATTGTCTGAACACTCCTAAAGATAAAATTATTTTTGACGTGGGGCATCAGGCTTACGCGCATAAAATATTAACTGGGCGCAACCATAATTTTTCTACGCTTAGGCAGTATCAGGGCTTAAGCGGTTTTCCTTCCAAAGATGAGTCAGTTTACGATCCTTTTACTTGTGGTCATAGCTCAAGCGCGGTTTCTTTAGGCTTAGGGCTGGCCTGCGGGCGGGATTTATTGCCTAAAGATGAACAATTTAAGGTGGTTTGCGTGATTGGGGATGGGTCATTAAGCGGCGGGCTTTGTTTTGAAGGGCTAAACAATGCCGGACATTTGAAAAAAGACATTTTAGTGATTTTAAATACCAATGAATTAAGTATCGCTCCGAATGTGGGGGCGATTAGCAATTATTTAAATAAAATTATTTCTTTGCCGGTATATAATCGTTTTCATCATAATCTGGAGCATTTTTTAAAAACCCGTGTCCCGCGGGGAACCCGTCTGTTAAAACTTATGGCTAAGTTTGAAGAAGGGTTAAAGGGGCTATTTATTCCCGGTATATTGTTTGAAGAACTGGGGTTTCGTTATTTTGGCCCGATTGACGGGCACGATTTGGGCGCTCTGGCCGCAACATTAAAAAATATTCTGGAAATTAAAGGGCCGCGTCTTTTACATGTCGTGACTAAAAAAGGCAAGGGTTGTTTGTTTGCGGAAAAAGATCCGGTAAGGTTTCATGGGGTGGGACATTTTGATATTCATACGGGCGAAGTGCTGGTTAAAAGATCATTACCGGGAGCCAAGAGCTACACGGAAATTTTTCGTGATAAAATAGTGCAGTTGGCGCAAAGCGATCAGCGGATTATGGCGATTACTGCCGCGATGCCGGAAGGAACAGGCTTGGATAAATTCCGGGATTGTTTTCCGGAAAGATTTTTTGATTGCGGCATTGCTGAGGCCCATGCGGTTTGTTTTGCTGCCGGGTTAGCTAAGCAGGGATTTAGGCCGGTTGTGGCAATATATTCTACGTTTCTACAGCGCGCCTATGACCAGATTATTCAGGATGTGGCTTTGCAAGAGCTGCCGGTAATATTTGCTATTGACCGGGCGGGAATTGTGGGAGAAGATGGGGTTACCCATCAAGGCCTGTTTGATATTGCTTATTTAAGGAGCATCCCGAATTTGGTGATCATGGCTCCTCAGGATGGCCGGGAGCTGGAGCAGATGTTAGAGCTTGCTTTGCAGTTAGATAAACCGGTAGCGATAAGATATCCTCGCGCGGAAACTTCTTTGGAGAGTGGCTTCGCGGCCCCTTTGAAATTAGGGCAGGGGCAATTAATTAGAGAGGGCAAAGATTTTACAATTATTGCTTTAGGCAGCATGGTCTTGGTGGCCAAGAAAGCCTTGGAGTTATTAAGTCAAGAAGGGTTATTTGGCAGTTTAATTAATGCCCGGTTTGTCGCGCCGCTAGACATGGAATTGATTAAAAGTATTTGCGGGACGGGAAAGCTTATTTTTACTATAGAAGAGGGGATAAAAAGCGCGGGTTTTGGCAGCGCGATTGCTGTGCAGTTAAAGAATCCGGTGGATTGTATTGGTTTGCCATTTGAATTTATCCCGCATGGCGCTAGAGATTTACTTTTGGAAAAATATCAGCTTACGCCTAAGGGGATTGCCGCGCATATTTGCCAGGTAATAAAAAATAATGGCTGAGATTATAATTAATCAGGATAAATGTAAAGGGTGTTTTTTATGCGTAAATTTTTGCCCCAAGGGCTTGATTAAGCAAAGTGTAAAATTTAATAAACAGGGTTTGAATTTTGTGGAGTTTAATTTAAATGGTGAATGTATTGTTTGTATGCAGTGCTCAATAATTTGTCCGGATTGTTGTATTGAGGTGTATAAGTAATGAGAAGTTGTAAATAAGTCTTAAGCTATGAGCTATGAGCTTAAAACTTACCCCTTATAACTTATATCTTCTACTAGTGGTTTAGAATTTAAAATTATGGCTAAAGCGAAAGTATTATTAAGCGGTAATGAAGCAATTGCTCAAGGAGCAATTCAGGCAGGCTGCAGCTTTTATGCCGGGTACCCGATTACTCCTCAAAATGAAATTATCGCCTATATGGCAAAACAGATGCCTGCCTGTCCGGCAGGCAGGCCTAAGAAAGGTGTTTTTATTCAGGCAGAGTCGGAGTTGGCGGCGATTAATATGGTTTATGGGGCGGCGGCGGCCGGGGTAAGGGCGATGACTTCCTCCTCAAGTCCGGGAATAAGCTTAAAGCAAGAAGGGATATCTTATCTGGCCGGCGCACAGCTTCCGGCGGTAATTGTTAATATTATGCGCGGTGGTCCGGGTTTGGGAAATATTGCTCCCGCGCAATCGGATTATTTTCAAGCTACGCGCGGCGGCGGACACGGAGATTATCATTTGATAGTTTTGGCTCCGGCTTACGTGCAAGAAGCGTATGATCTTACGCAGACCGGTTTTGATTTAGCGGATAAGTACCGTATTCCAGTGATGATTTTGGGTGATGGAATTTTGGGCCAAATGATGGAGCCGATAGAAATTAGAAATCAGAAGACAGAAATCAGAAGACAGAAACAGCCAATAAAACCGTGGGCGCTTACGGGCTGCCAAGGAAGTAAGCCGAATATCGTTAAATCATTTTATCTGCGCGAAGGGGCTTTGGAGGAATTTAATCTTAAGCTGCAAAGGAATTATGAAATTATTAGAAAGAAAGAAGAGCGCTGCGAAAGCTTGTTCTTGTCTGACGCGAAAATTATTCTAGTCGCTTATGGCACAATGGCGCGGATAGCCAAAGGCGCAATGTTTAAACTTAGAAAAGAAGGACATAAGATTGGCTTAATCCGGCCTATTTCTTTATGGCCTTTTTCTGTAAACGCGTTCCGTCATCCGTCATTTGTTAATTGTCATCCGACATTTTTGGCAATCGAGATGTCATACGGGCAAATGCTTGAAGATGTTCAGCTGGCGGTTGGCGGCAGGCATCCGGTAGAATTTTTAGGCCGTTCCGGCGGCGGAGTACCTACACAAGAGGAAATCGTAAAAAGGGTTTATAAATTTGTTTAATGTGTAGAGTATAATGTGTAACGGAAAAAATAGCCCCTTTGCATTACACAATAAAACATTAAACTTACATTACACGTTACACAGTTAACATTACATAGAAAATGAAAAAGATATTTGGCCATTCTAAATCACTGCGGAATATATCAACTCATTATTGTCCGGGTTGCGGACATGGTATTGCGCATCGGCTGGTGGCCGAGGTAGTCGATGAACTGGAGATAAGGGAAAAGATCATTGGAATTGCTCCGGTAGGTTGCGCGGTGGTGGCTTATGACTATTGGAATTTTGATTGTTCGGAGGCCGCGCATGGCCGGGCCCTGGCGGTGGCGACGGCGATAAAAAGAGTACGCCCACAGAATATCGTTTTTACTTATCAAGGCGATGGGGATTTAGCGGCGATTGGCACTAATGAGACAATTCACGCGGCAAATCGCGGAGAAAATCTCTCGGTAGTTTTTATTAATAACGCGGTATATGGTATGACCGGAGGCCAGCTTGCTCCGACCACGCTTTTGGGCCAGAAAACATCTACTTCTATTGAGGGCAGAGAAAAAAAAGCGCACGGCTATCCTTTAAAAATATCCGAGATGCTGGCACTATTACCGGGGGCTTGTTATATTGAGCGGGTTTCCTTACAGAGCCCTCTAGAAGTGTTAAAAGCTAAACGCGCAATTAAACAGGCATTGGAAAATCAGATTAACAACCTAGGTTTTTCTTTAGTAGAAATACTTTCTCCTTGCCCGACCTATTGGGGCCTGACCCCTAAGGAGTCATTGGATTGGATTAGAGATGTTATGCAGAAGGAATTTCCCCTGGGAAGGATTAAATGATTGAGCGTATAATTATCGCCGGTTCCGGCGGCCAGGGAGTAATGCTTCTGGGTAAGGTTTTAGCGCAAACCGCCATGCTTGAAGGTAAACAGGTTACCTGTTTACCGGCTTATGGGCCGGAGGTGCGCGGAGGGACTAGCCATTGCATGGTGACCATCTCTGATCAAGAGATAGGTTCTCCGTATATAAGCGAAGCGGATACGCTTATAATTTTAAATCACCCTTCGTTAGAAAAGTTTATGGGTAAGCTCAAAGAAAAGGGGCTATTAATTCTTAATTCCTCTTTAGCTAAAACTAATGAAAAGAGCCACCTGAAGGTATGGCAATTTCCCTTTACGGATATTGCCGTAAAATTAGGTAACATTAAAGTTGCCAATATGGTAGCATTAGGCTGTTACGCGCGGGCGAAAAAGATTATAAAGGTCAAAAATATTTTAAAAGTATTTAAATCTATCGCTCCCGCGGGAAATTTAAAAATTTTAGAGGTTAATCAGCAGGCTTTAAAAGAAGGGCAGAAGTTAAATTATGATTAGAGTCCGTTTTGCACCCAGCCCCACGGGAAATTTACATATTGGCGGAGGGCGCACCGCGTTATTTAATTGGCTTTTTTCCCAGTCGCAAAAAGGAAAGTTTATCTTAAGGATTGAAGATACGGATAAGGAGCGCTCCAAGCAGGAGTTTGTGGAGGAAATACTCCAGAGCCTTAAATGGCTGGGTTTTAATTGGGATGAGCTTTATTATCAGAGCGAGCGTTTTGATCGTTATCGGCTGCACGCGGATAATTTACTTAAAACCGGTTTAGCCTATATTGAAAGATCTGGCGAGGGTAAAGAAGCGATAATTTATAAGGTTCCCCAGCAAAAGATTCAAGTCAATGATTTAATTCGCGGGCAGATTGAATTTGATTCCTCTTTGATTAAAGATCAGGTATTAATTAAATCTGACGGAACTCCTACTTATAATTTTGCCTGCGTGGTAGATGACGCTGAAATGAATATTACGCATATTATTCGCGGGGATGACCATATCTCTAACACGCCAAAACAAGTCCTTCTTTATGCGGCCCTAGGATTTGAGTTGCCGCAGTTTGCCCATCTTCCTTTGATTATGGGGGTAGATGGAGGCAGGCTTTCTAAGAGGACCGGGGCAACCGCGATTAGTGATTACCGTAAAATGGGATACTTATCTGAGGCGTTGTTAAATTATCTGTTACTGTTGAGCTGGGCTCCGGGTGATAACCGCGAGTTAGTGAGCATCCGGGAGGCAGTAGAGTTATTTGATATAAAAAATGTTAATAAAACTTCCGCGGCTTTTGATTTAAAGAAATTAGATTGGATAAATAATCAATATCTAAAAGGCGCTGATCCGGAAAAACTGGCCGATGAACTTATCCCGCTGCTGGAGGCAAAGAATTACATAAATAAAGAAAATTTTGATCGTAACTATCTTTTGGGGTTAGTAAAATTATTTCAGGCCAGGCTTCCCCGGCTTAATGATTTTGTAGAATGGGCGGATTTTTTTTTTCTGGACGAACCGGTAATCGACCCGGCGGCAAAAACAAAATATTTAACCGATGATTTATCAAAAGAGTTTAACCTGTTTGCTCAAAGGTTGGATAATTTGGCGAGCTTTGAGATTATTGATATTGAGGCCAGCTTCCGGCAATTAGTGGCAGAGCTGGGTGTTGAGGCGAAGAAATTAATTCATCCTATACGCGTTGCCCTTACCGGTAAGACTATTGGGCCGGGTTTATTTGAGGTGATCTATTATTTAGGAAAAGAGCGTAGTAAGACAAGATTATTAAAATGGGTAAAATAGCTTTAATTTGGGTTGAAAAGATTATTTTTGTCATCTTGATAAAGTAGCTAGTTTGTGTTATATTTACTTAGTAAAGCTTAGTTTAAGGCAAGGGGTAAACTACCAGCGGGCAGGCAATGCCCAGAAATAAAGGCCAAAAGAATTTCCCCTTGCCTTTATTTTTTTATAGCAAAGTTAATTTAAGAAGGGTAAACCTTTTAAGGCGTTTCTGTTTTCTCGAGTGATAGAAGAATGGAAATGGCCTTATTTTTGTGTGTTATTAAATTCCCATTAAATTTACATAGAAAGCTTGATAAATTATTAGAATCTGATACTATAATGTTGGCCATCAAGAATATTAAAGTAAATATAATATTTAAGTTAGGCAAAAAAAAGGGGGGGGTAGCAATGGTTAAAAAGTTATTTTTGTCGGGCCTATTTTTTGTTTTTATGTTTTTAGCCAGTGGTTGCGTTACCGTGTATACGGATGGGTGTTGTCCGGGTAAACAGTCAGATAAGTATACTAAAAAAGAAGCTAAAAAAGAAGTAAAAAAAGAAGTAAAAAAAGAAGTTATTAGAGAAGTAAGTAAAGAAGCTAAAATTGAAGCTAAAAAAGAAGTTAAAAAAGGCCCATGTTTAATTAAGAGGATTGATGATTGGATTAAGGTCAATCTGTGGTAATATTTGGGTAAATTTACAATCGTTTGGTTTTTGAGTAAATTACAATAAGCCGGGTAAAATCCGGCTTATTGTTTATTGAATATAAGTAGTAATTAACGCCTCTATAAAAAAGAGGCAAGGCGTGAGGCCGTCTTCCTATATCCTCCAACTCCTCACTCTTGCCAAGTGAAGGTTAAGCAACTTTAGTTGCCACTTTTACCCTTCGCTTAAGTATACACTGCTTTGGCATTAATTTACAAGGTGGCAAAGATTAAATAATTCCTCAGATTCAGCAGGTTTTTCGTTTTTCAGTATCAATCCTAAGTAAATTTTAGCTAAAGCCCGGGGCGCGTCGAACGGCTTGATTACTAATTTGCTTGTAATTTTAGGATTTATGATAGAATATATGTCCGAGGTTTTAAGGCATAAAAGGGAATTCATAGTGAATTCATAGTGAATTGAAGGAGGTCTTATTATGCTTGATAAAAGAAATTATCGAAGATTAAATTTAGAAAATAATATTCTTTTAAAACTTGAGAGTGATCCGAATAAGATTATTGAGGGTAGATTATTAGATATTAGTTTTGTGGGATTATGTATTTTTTTAAAAGAAGGCGTTAATATCGACGAAATAGTTCAGGCGATTGTTCAGTTTGATGTTTCGGGATTTACAGAACAGCATTTTACCGGGCGGGGTAAAATTGTTTATGCCAAGCCGGATAGGTTATACGCGCAAAAAGGCTTTAGAGCAGGACTGGCGTTTATAGAAGTAAACAAGGAAATGGTGCTTGATATTCTTAATCGGCTGGAATTAGAAATTATAGAGCAGGCAAAAAGAAAAAGTCAAACATCGCCTAATAACCCGGAGCTATTTTAGAATAAATAACTGGGTTTTTATTAAAGACAAGTTTACTGCCCTGTCGTCTAATCGGTAGGACTTCAGATTCTGGATCTGACTACCATGGTTCGAGTCCATGCGGGGCAATTTTTAAATTTTCGTCAGCATGGGCGAGAACCAAAGGGGTGCGGGGAGGCTGTCCCCGCGTTTTCGGGGTAACAGCGACCCGCCAAGTTTTGTGGCGGGGAGCGCCATAGTGGCAGAGGCCCTTTGGGGAGGAGCGAAGCGACGACTGGTTCCAGCGAAGCGGAGTCCATAGAAACCAGGGGACATACTAGAAACCAGGGCTTCTATGGTTTTTAAAAACCCCAGAAGCCCTGGTTTTATTCCAAAGATACAGAATATAATTATGCCTCAAAAACCTATCTCTAAATAAGCCTAATTCCTTGATATTCCCCTAATTTCCTATATAATTAGTTTGTGCGCGTTGAGAGACATAAAGAGATATTTTTAAAGGAGATTTCCTAGGCGGCATGGGGATATCTTTTTGCCTAAGGGCGTGGTTTTGCTGTAATTAATAAAGAATGGCTAAAGCGGGCTGAAAACTTGATTAATGAATTTCTTGCCTATATCTTAGGTTGCAAGCCTGTGCATAAGGATTTATCTGCGTGGCAGTGTTTTACCGTTGAATGCGGGTATGGGGATTTAATTTATGGGTAAAAAAAGAATTATTGTTTTGGGCGCCGGATTAGCCGGTTTAAGTGCTGCCTGGCATTTACAAAAAAAAGGCATAGATTGCCAGGTTTTTGAAAAGGAGTCTGAAGTCGGCGGCCTTTGCCGTTCCAAAAAGATAGACGGATTTACTTTTGATTACTCCGGGCATTTGCTGCATTTTAAACATGATTATGCCTTTAACCTGATTAAAAATTTGTTAGGCAATAATCTTGTTAAGCATAAAAGAAGCGCGTGGATTTATTCGGCCGGAGTGTATACCCCGTATCCATTTCAGGCAAATCTGCATGGGTTGCCCGCGAATATCGCTAAAGAGTGCCTTTTGGGTTTTATAGACGCGATAAAAAATCATAAGGTAAAAGATAAAAAAGAGCTTACTTTTCTAGATTGGATAAATTATACTTTCGGCAGCGGGATAGCTCGGTATTTTATGATTCCTTATAATACCAAGTTTTGGACAGTTGCCCCTGAGGAGCTGACTTGTGAATGGCTGGATGACTTTATACCTGTACCGTCTTTAAGGGAAGTAATCGAAGGCACAATAGAAGAAAGTCGCCGGCAATTTGGCTATAACGCTCATTTTTGGTATCCTAAGAAAGGCGGCATATCCGAAGTTGCCCGGGCTTTATCCGGCCAGATTAAGCATATTTATACGGATTGCGAGGTGACGGAAATTGATCTTAAAGCAAAAGAGATAAGATTAAATTCCGCAAATAGAGAGAAATTTGATTATTTGATTTCTGCTTTACCTCTTCCGGAATTTCCCCGCTTGGTAAAAGATTTACCTTCACAGATTTCCCCCTGGTTTAAAAAATTACGCTGGAACTCTATTCTTAACTTTAATTTAGGCATAGAAAAAAAAGATTGCTCAGGTAAACATTGGGCATATTTCCCTCAGGAGGGGCTGTCTTTTTTTAGAATAGGTTTTGCGCATAATTTTTCCACTTTTTTAGCCCCCGAAGGCAGGAGTTCTTTATATGTTGAGGTTTCATATTCCCAAGAAAAGCTATTAGATAAGAAAAATGTTGTTGCGCGCATTATGCAGGAATTAAAAAAGGTGGGTATCCTAAACCAGAACGACAAAATCTGTGTTTCGGATTTAAATGATATTAAATATGGCTATCCTATCTATGACAAAAATCATAATTCTGCAAGAGAAACAGTAATAAAATATCTTAGGCAAAATAATATTATCCCCTGCGGCCGGTACGGCTCCTGGCGTTATATGTCAATGGAGGGCAGCATATTAGATGGCCGGGATGCGTTAAATTATTTCCGATAATTCGCAGGCGCGTTTATTAAGTTGTCGGGAACCTGCTTTTTGCTGTGTTGAAATTTCTTCCGCGTGTATTTTAAAATATAGAATGTGCTCCATATGGAAAAATAGAAAAAAATTTTGAAAAAAGAGCACGCTTGAAGAATATGATCAAATTGCTTTTCGTCAGTACCAGAAAAATAAAGAAATATTTTTGCAAATGCTTGATGAGGATTGTGATCTGCAGATGGGGTATTTTGCCTTGGCCGACGTAATCGGCCACCTTAGTTTCGGGGTGGTCTCTAAAATGAAAATAGTGTATCAGGAGCTTGATGAGCTTACGGCCGCGGTTGCTGGAAAAAGTAATGGGCGCCTGCTGATTCTTTCTGATCACGGCATGGAACCGGTAGGAAGGTTTGGCGATCATAGCCGTAACGGGTTCTGGGCATCTTCTATGGTATTAGAAAAAGAAGGCCCGGAAATAACACGATTATGCAGTATCTTTTTAGACACCTTACCTAAAGTCAGCCAAGAATAAATGAATAAAGCCTGCATCATATTATCGGCATTGATTTTTGTTTTTCTCACCGGTTCAGGACAAGCAAAAGGAGGAGAAAATATGCGGTTAAAAAGCCCGGAATTTAAAGATAGCCAATTTATACCCGCTAAATTTAGCTGTGAAGGTGAGGATGTCAATCCGGAATTAATGATTGGGGATATCCCTCCAGAGGCCAAGAGCCTGGCTTTAATTGTTGATGATCCGGATGCGCCGATGGGTACCTGGGTGCATTGGGTAGTTTTTGATATTCCTCCGATTCCCGGCATTGCGGAAAACAGTATACCGGGAATTCAGGGGATTAACAGCGCCGGAGGAAAGAATTACCATGGCCCTTGCCCTCCTTCCGGAGCGTACCGTTATTTATTTAAAATTTATGCCTTAGATACAGTATTAAACCTAAAAGCAGGAATCAGCAAAGAGCAGTTAGAAAAAGCGATGCAGGGGCATATCTTGGCCAGCGCGCAGTTGTTAGGATTATATAAAAAGAGTAGTTAGATCGCTATTTTTTAATTAAAGGCTACGATGTTATATTGAATATTATTAAATAAAATAATCTAGCCGGAGTTAAGATTTTTTATAATGTGGGATAAAATTAATATAAAATATAACAATGTCATGCTGCTGGTTATTCTAATTTTAATTTTCGTTCGCCCTTTTATTTGCGCGCTCGCCTTTCCCTATTTAAATCTGGCTTATTTTCTGGCGCTTTTGATTTTCTTAGGCGGGTATTTAATTTATAAAAAACCGGCATTTGCAAAAATTCAGCCTTTCATTTATTCCCTGGTTTTGTTTTTTCTAGCTTTGTGCGCAGCGGTAATTTTTTCTCAGAATAAAATTCATAGCCTAGAGCAGCTTTATCAATATATCAGCGGGTTGGGTTTGTTTTTAATCGTCGTTTCTTTTTCCGAAAAAGATAAATTACTAACTATGCAAACAGTTATTTTGGCGGGTTTAGCGGTTAGCCTTTTGGCTAGCTATCAATATTTTTTTGGTTTTAATCACGTATCTGAGTATCTTTTAAATAACAAGCTTTCATTTCCTTTCGCTTTAGATTATCTTCAGAGTAAGAGAGTTTTTTTACCCTTTGTGACCCCGGGCGCCCTCGGTGGTTATTTAGCCATGATCCTTATTTTATCTATAGTTAATAAGTACCGCATGTGGCTGATTCCTTTGATATTTTTTGCCTTGTTACTTACAAAATCTGTCAGTGCTTTTTTAAGCCTATTCTGCGCGTTGATTATTTATTTTGGCGTGCAAGGGAAATTAAAAAAGATTAATTTTCTGTTGTTGGCGGGACTATTTTTATTGATAGTGGTTATGATTATTGGGCGGTCTGTAACACAGAAGGCGTATCTGCATCCGGTATTTTCTACAATTATGAGATTAAATTATTGGCAGGAAGCCTTAGCTGTAATTAAAGCGCATCCTTTTGTGGGTGTGGGGTTGGGTAATTTTAATCTGTCAAATAGCCGCTATGCCCACAATTCCTACCTGCAGATTTGGGCGGAAATGGGGATATTGGGTTTATTTTCATTAATTTGGATTGTGTCTGTTGTCTTTAAGGTTGGTTTTAAAAATCTAACACAATCGCTTTATAAAAGACAAATTGCAGTCCTATTAGCAGCCAGCGCGGTATTTTTAATACATAACTTTTTAGATTTTACGTTTTTTTTGCCAGAAATCTCTCTTATCTGGTGGGTAATTTTGGGGCTGGCTATAGCGTAATTAAAAATATATAAAGCGGTGTTTATTGAATGGCTAAAATTAATCTCTTGTATGTTATTATCAAATTAGAATTAGGAGGCGCTCAGAAGCAATTACTAAGTTTAATTAATAATTTAGATAAAAAAAATTTAATATTTTCTTATTTACGGCTAGAGACGGTTTATTAATCCAGGGAGCCTCATCAATAGCCGGGTTAATCCTAAAGAAATCAAAGTTTTTAGAGCGTTTAATAAACCCCCTGAAAGATCTTTTGGCTTTAGCCGAAATTTATTGTTTCATCAAAAAAAAATAGAATTCAGATTGTGCATACGCATAGTTTTAAGGCAGGTATTTTAGGCCGCTTAGCCGTAAAACTTGCTAAAACGCCGATTATTATTCATACGGTTTATGGTTGGAGCTTTAATAATTATCAACCTTTAAATGTTAAAAGACTTTATGTATTTTTAGAGAAGGCCTGCGCGGCTTTTACCAGTAAAATAATTGTAGTTTCCAGGTTTGATCGGGATAAGGGGTTAAAAAACTTAACCGGAGAAAAGAACCGTAACCGGACAGAAGCTTCTCAGTGAACGGGGTGTGTCATTGCGACTGCGAGGCGAAGCCGAAGCAGGAAGCAATCTCGTCGGGGATTGCTTCGTCGCTACGCTCCTCGCAATGACAAATTCTTTAAATTGCCCCCGTTGACTGACGCATTACCCGGAGGGTAATGTAAGTTAATTCGCCTGGAAAACATTTTTAGCATCTGCCTAAAATTGTGTTATGATGGTGCGCAGCTCAATCTTTTTTGGTTGCCCGGCCGCAGGGATAGCCGCAGGATCTCATAGCTATTTCATCGGCTGTGATTGGCAGAGTAGTTGTCCTGATATTCGCGATCGGGCCAGCGCGGCTTAGTGTTAGTTTTCCTAAACGTGGGCGGAGTAAATTGTGGCGCTAGTTTTTGCGGCCGAAAAGAAAAATGGAATTTTTAAATAGATTTAAGTTTTTCCAAAATAATCATCTCCTGGTAAAATTTATCTTTTTTTACAGGAAACAGATAATTGTATTATTTTTAGCGAGCCTTTTTTCTTCCGGCCTTTCGCTTGTAACGCCATATCTTTCCAAGTTGTTTATAGATAAGGCATTTATCGCCAAAAACTTTGATAAATTCCTGAATCTGTCTATTTTGGGAGCGGTGATATTCATATGCACTATGTCGGTTAAGGCCGCCGAAGATATTATAAAAAACAGGATAGCCATAAAGTTGAAACTCGATTTAGCCGGCCGGTTTATAAGAAAATTCTATTCTCTGGATTTAAGTTTTTTTCAATCTCAATCCGTGGGCGAGAGCGTCTACAGGTTTTCCGACACGGAGAATGTTGCCAATTTTATACTCGAACAGTGCCCGAATCTCTTGGCGGGTATTTTCAAGTTGCCCATTATTCTGGGGATTTCGTTTTGGATTAATGCCCGAATGACCGTGTTTTTGCTTATTTTAAGCCCGCTCTTTATCCTGCACAGTGTATGCCTGCAGAAAAAACTTAGGGCCATCTATAATGAAATCTGGAAATACAGCGCTTTGGTTTCCAAAAAGATTTATGAATCTTTTTCGCGGGTTTTGATTATTAAGGCGTTTGGTTTGGAATCCTATCAAAGGCGGATTTATTTAAGATCCTGGGTAGAGAATATCCGCTGGAGGATAAAAAGTTTTCGTTGGACCATAATCAGCTCTTTAAGTTCGTCTTTTTTAACCAAGGCGGTATACGGAGCAATTACTCTTTATGGGGGGTGGCTGATAATCAGAGGAAGAATGACGCTGGGCAGTTATACCGCGGTAATGCTGTATCTTACTCAACTTGGAGGGCTGCTTGGGTCTTTGAGTAATAATTTCGCGTATCTTACGCAGGAAGCGGTCTCTCTGAATAAATTTTTTGAGGTTATGAACGCTCAGCCTTTGATAAAAAACTCGCCTGAAGCAAAAACATTGCAAGCCATAAAAGGAGAAATTCTGTTTAAAGATGTGCGTTTTGGATATAATGGAAAACCGATTATCAAAGAGCTTAATTTTAAGATTCCTTCCTGTTCGTGGGTCGGGATAGTCGGCCCCTCGGGCTGCGGCAAGACTACGCTGATTAATTTAATCCTCCGGTTATACGATCCGGATACAGGCCGGATATGTTTAGATGGGTTAGACTTGAGAGAAATAAAATTAAACTCTTTAAGAGAAAGAATAGCTATTGCTACCCAACAGCCGCTTTTATTTGATGTTTCCGTAAAAGAAAATATTAGTTACGGTTTAAAAAATATTAAAGAAGAACAGATAATCGAGGCGGCCAAAATTGCCTGTGTTCACGATTTTATCCGCCAATTGCCTCAGGGCTACAATACTTTTATGGGCGAGGACGCCTGCCGGCTATCCCAGGGCCTTAAGCAGCGAATTTCCATCGCCCGGGCAATATTAAGAAATCCGCATTTGCTTATTCTTGATGAAGCGACTTCTTCCGTGGATTCTTTTACCGAAGAGCAGTTATTCAAGGCCTTGAGGCAAAAGAGGCAGGGCCTGGGCACTATAATTATTTCTCACCGGCTGTTTTCTATAAAAGACGCGGATAGAATATATTTTCTAAAGGCTGATGGAAAAATAGAGGAAGGCACCCATGTCCAGCTTTTATCGGAAAGCCCGGCTTATAGAGATTTTTTTCATAATCAGTAATCTAAATGAAGCCATTCTGAGGAGCCCCGCCGTTGGCGGTGGCGGCGAAGAATCTCGGTTTATAAATGCGTAAAATTATTAATTTTTTAGGGATAGAAATTGGGGCGCTGGCTGCTAATGATATTGCGGAAAGAATCCTGGAATACGCGCGGACGGATAAGAGTAAATTTATAACCTATCTTAACGCGCATTGCGTAAATACCGCCTTAATGGATTGTGCATATAAAAGAATTCTGCAAAAAGCGGACTTAGTTTACGCCGGAGGCCAGGGCGTGATCTGGGCCGCGAGATTTTTAGGCGCCCCTTTGCCTGAAAGGGTAAATATACTGGATTTTTTTGATGGATTGGTTCCAGAGCTGAAAGAAAGAAAAATAACCATTTATTTATTGGGAGGTAAGGAGGAAACCGTTAAAAAGACAGAAGCAGTATTGAAGAGTAAAGGATTAAGAATTGTAGGAAGCAGGGATGGTTTTTTTGCTAAAGCAGAAGAGCAGGAGATCATTTGGGAAATTAACAGTTTAAAGCCAAATATATTAATGGTTGGAATGGGGGTTCCAAAACAAGAAAAATGGATAGCTAATAATATAGCCGCGTTAAATGTTAATTTATGTTGGGCTGTAGGCGCCGCGTTTGATTGGTTATCCGGCCAGCGAAAAAGAGCGCCGAACTGGATGATTGAATCCGGGCTTGAGTGGCTGCATAGATTATGCCAACAGCCGAAAAGATTGTGGAAGAGATACTTATTAGGGAATTTGATTTTTATTCACCATATTCTCAAATATAAAATTAAACGGATATGAAACTCCCATGTTAGCAGCTGGCACCAATAAGAATGAAAATCCCCCCTCGCCCCCCTTGAAAAAAAGGGGGGGCGAGGGGGGATTAAAAAGAGGATTTTCAGGTGAAAAAGACAATTAAAAGAAATATTTACGCGGCTGTTTTTATAATTATTTTAATCGACGCGGTTATCGGTTATGCGTTATTCAAAAACCGCGCGTTTTCGCATTTGGCTGTCTGGGATATTGTTGAGTCTAATAAAAGAGAGGATTTTTATTGGCTGCCGGAGAATGCCCCCGATTATTTCCGTTTTGAGCCGGATAACGGCAGAATGGATGTTTTTAAGAATGAAATAAGCCTATTAATCAGAAATAAAAACGATGACTTTGGAATTATGCTTGAAATTGCAAAGTATGTAACGGCAATTTTTTCTAATAATAGACACGGAAATATGGCTTTAAAATGGGATTCTCCCGAGGGGTTACTCAGGCAGATAAGAGGGGGCGCCGAGGGGGCGCATTGTTTTCACCGTGCGATTTTATTCTCCGCGTATTTATCCGGTTCAGGCTTAAAATCAAGATTGTGGGCGTTAGAAAATGAGAAGTTTAACTCGACGGCGCATACGGTGAATGAAGTTTATATTGAAAGCTTAAAGAAATGGGTATTTGTAGATATAATGTTTGGTTTTTATGCTTCTGAATACGGGAATCCGCTTTCCGTTTTAGAATTAAGAGAGAGATTGCTTAATAATAGAACAGGAGATATTTCGGTTCATCGAATAACCGATGGGGCAGGGGAAGATAACAAAATTCCGGGTGTTTACGCGAAACTTATAAAATGTGTATTCCTGCGCTGCCGAAACGATTTTATTGATAAATATAATGCCAGATATGGATTTTTATCGGTATTTCAAGGTTACATCGATAAATTACCGAATGGGATGAGAATAGGGGCGAGTTATTTGTTAGGCGGACAAGATAAATTTGTTCATTATGTAGATAGATTCAGCAAAAATTTGGAATTTGATATTCTTATGGCCAAGGCGCTTTTTTATTTTCTGGTTTCTACAATATTCTTTATCGGTATTTTCTGTATAGCATTTGTTCTAGTTTTTTTGAGGGCTCCTCCGGCAATAAATCTTTCTAAAAAAGATACCCGCCATAGATAAAGGCAGAAGTCTAAAAAGCGGCCAAAAAGTAAAAAACGCAAAAAGTTGGCCTGCCATTTTTTTAAAATGAAGAAATTATGCTTGTTTATAAATAAATTTATAAGTGCGCGTTTAATAATATTTGGGCGGAATTGGCTGATAACTTTAGCGGGGGCGTTTGCATCCAGTAGTTCTCTTGCCAGATAAAGAGCCAGGTATACCGTGATTGTAATATGGTTATTTTTAGCTGCTTTTGCTATATAACTCCAATCAAGTTTATTTTCATATTTATTTAGTAATTCGGCTATGTCAACTATAAATTTTAAAGTTAGGCGCCTAACATGCCTGCGTAGATGCAGCGTCAATGATAAAAATGTATCTTCCGCGGATAAAAGCAATATCTTTTGGCCATTAATGGTTTTTTCTTGAGTTCTTTCCCAAAGCTCAGGCAGTTTGATTGGATAGGGGCGGACTGGAGAAAGCGCGGTGTGGACTTCGATAATTGACGAGAAATTCGCGGTAAGCTTTTTTGAAAAGACGGTTTCGAAATGAATTTTATTTTCAGCCGCAGAAGTATTCTTTGTATATCCTGCTTGGGCAAGGATATTTTTTGTTTCCCGAAATTCAGCTTCTTTTATAAGTATATCAGTATCAACCATTATTCTTAGCTCCGGGTTATCTCGGTATAACGTTTGCAATAAACTAAACCCTTTAAAAGGGATAATGGTTATGCCTTCGGAGCCGGCTGATTTTAGAATGAGTGAGGCTTCTTTTTCTAACAATGAATTTCTAATGAGGTTAGAATAGTGATAGTTTTTCATTATCGCAAACATTTTCTCAGGGACGAAATCTTGAAGATTAAGCCTGTTTAAGTTATAATACAAAAAGGGCAGGATTTCTTGATGGCTGGAGATTGCTATTATTTTATTCCAGTTAAGGGGTCCGTTGAGAAGGTTGAGGATTTCATCTTGGATAGATTCATTTATTTTTAATCTCGCGCAAAGAAAGATTAATCTATATTCACAGGCAAGGCTATCTTTTTTCATAGTTTAATTATATCATAAACAAAAATAAGGCGTTCATAAACTTCATAAAATTTTTATGAAACTTTCATGCCCCGCCACGAGGGGTGCCAATAAGAATGAAAATTTCTTCTTACCCCCCTTTGAAAAAGTGGGAACGGGGGGATTAAAAAAAGGATTTTCAAGTGAAACTTATAATAAAAAACAGCAATAGATATTTATACATCATAAAATCAAAAATTAGGAGATTTGTGCGCCGCGGCAATTTTCTGCGAAAGAATTATCTTAAATTAAAAGAATTTGTCATTAAAAATAATTACGGGGCGTCTCCGGATGACAATGCGTTGTTCAATAAAGTCTTTATTGAGGCCGTTTCTTATTGTAATAATGATTGCGCTTTTTGTCCCGCGTCGGCCAAGGCCGGGGCAAAGAAACCGGAAAACCTTATGCGGGAGGCTTTATATATAAAAATACTTAATGAATTGGCAAATATCTCTTTTACCGGAAGCATTGCCTTCCATTGTAATAACGAACCGTTATTAGACCCGCGTTTACCTTCCTGGATAAAAATGGCCAGAAGCTTATTAAAAAACAATTTTTTTTATCTGTATACTAACGGTATATTTATTAACGTGAATTTAGCCAATGCGCTGTTTAATGCCGGCTTGAACAGGATTATAATCAACAATTATAATGACCAGCATAAATTGAATCCCGCCATAAGGAAGCTGTTGGATAATGCGGCTGTCTTGCGGGGTGAAGTTATAATTAATTATCGGGCTAAAACCGATTACTTTGGCAACCGCGCCGGCCAAAGCCCAAATATGGGATCTTTTCTAAAAAAGCCCTTGAATATCCAATGTATGCGGCCGTCAACCGAAATAGTTATTGGTTACGATGGAACCGTGCCCCTGTGCTGCGCGGATGGATTGTGGAAGGTAATTGCGGGGAATGTCAAAGATTCAAGCCTTAAGGATATCTGGTTTTCAGATTTTTTTAAAAAAATCAGAGTGGCTTTGGCAAAGGGAGATAGGGATTGTACAGAAATTTGCCGGGTATGCGATGGGTTAAATTTTCCCGCGCCTAAAGGAATTCGTGAATGATATCGAAGCAAGAAAATTACCTTTTTATTAAATAAGAAACTTGCTATAATTGGCTTAGTTACCGGAAAATATAATGCGTGGACGCATAACGTATTACGGATGGCGCATAAAAAGGGATTATAGGGAGTATGAGTAAAAACAAATATTTAGAAGAATTGAAAAATCTGGCGCTGGAAATTTTAAAGGATGAAAAAGTTAAAATAATATTATTCGGCTCTCGCGCCAGAGGCGATAATAATATTATTTCCGATGTCGATATCGGCCTTGTGCCTTATGGTCAACTCGCCAAAAATAAAGTTATCATCTTGAAAGAAAAGATAGAGGATTTGAATATTCCTTATAAAGTCGAACTCGTAAACTTCTCGGAAGTTTCTGAAGATTTCAAAAAGGAAGCGCTGAAAGGAGCGGTTGTATGGAAAGAATAGATTTGAAGCATGAAGGCTCCAAAAAAGCTTTAAAGACTCTTCGGGGCATTTTAAAAGAGCCTTTTTCTACTATTATAAGAGACGCGGCTATCCGGCGCTTTGAATATACCTTTGAAGCTTTCTGGAAGTTTATCAAAGAATATCTCAAAGTGAAGGAGGGCATTATTGCCAACTCTCCAAAATCCTGCTTTAAAGAAGTTTTTTCGTTAGGATTTTGTACTGAGGAAGAAACTGTCCGGCTTCAGGAGATGACTGATAAAAGGAATGAAACTTCCCATATGTATAAAGAAGCGGCCGCGCAGGCAATCTATGACGGATTGGAGGGTTACCTGTTGTTGATGGAAGGGGTATTGATAAATTTAGAGAAAAAGTATAGCGTATAGCGGGTATCTTGTTTTTGTCCGCAATGAAGGAGATTTTCTTGCGCGAGCTTTGGGGTGGGAAAATATTGTGAAGTTGCCTGGCGAAGATTTGTTGTTTTTTGAAACCTCCGGGTTCAGTATGTGGCCGTTTATACGGCCGGGAGAAAGACTGGTGATTAAAAAATCCCCGGCGCAAGATTTAAGGGCAGGGGATATTATTTTATACCGGGCAAATAATCAATTGGCCTGCCATCGGTTAGTAAAGAAAAATAGGGATTTTCTCTGGACG
>JAZDEW010000050.1:0-15272 GCA_043808425.1 Candidatus Omnitrophota bacterium | reverse complement strand
TCCCGGCCCGCCTGTTTCAAGGAGGCATTGATTGCCGCATTTAGCCTTTGAGACTCAATATCAGCCTGCTCAATAATTTTTTTGGCTTCTATTTTAGCCTGCGAAATTATTTTTAAAGCATCGCGCTGGGCCGCGGCTTTTATTTGCTCCGCTTGCTCTTGCGCCGCCTGAACTCCTTCTTGCTGGATCTTCGCGATTAAATCTTTAATTTCCTGCGCCATATAATCCCCTTTTGTGGTTCCGCGTAATGTTGATTGTGTAACGTGTGATGCAAAACTGTCTTATTTTTTCTTTATACCTGGTTGCATTACACATTACACTTTACACATTACACAATTGTATAATTTCCTTGGCGGCTAAAAACGGGTCCGCTGATTTTAAAATTGGCCGGCCGATAACTAAAAAATCACTTCCAGCCTTGATTGCCTGGCTCACGGTAGCTGTTCTTTTTTGATCATCATTACCCGAGTTAGCCGGCCTAATTCCCGGAGTAACAATAATAAAATCCTTTTTTATCTCCCGCCGCAACACTACTGCTTCAAGCGCGGAACAAACTACGCCATCCAACCCACAAGCGATTCCCTGTTTGGCTAAAGCCACCACTTCCCCGGCCTTGGCCGTTTGGCTGGTTAAAACTGTCACCCCGATCAACAGGGGCCGGGGATTTTTTAGCGCCGCGGCCTGAACTCTAGCCGACTCTACCGCGGCCTTTAACATTTCTTGACCGCCACAGATATGCAGAGTTAGCATCTTGACCTTAAGCCTTGCCGCCGCGGCTACCGCCCCGGCAACGGTATTGGGAATATCAAAATATTTTAGGTCCAAAAAAACTTCCGCGCCTTTTTTAGCCAACAGCTCAATAATCTTAAGGCCATAAGCCGTAAAAAGCTGGCTGCCTACTTTAAAAATCTTAATCTTAGGATAAAGCTTATCCACAAAATCCGCCGCGCTTTCTAGGGTATCCACATCCAGCGCGAGAATTATTTCTGCCTTAGCCACCATACTCTTCTCCACAAACCACCGATGTAGACCCCGGAGGTCTACGTTAATATTAACCTTGTAAACCATGTAGACCCCGGAGGTCTACGCTGGGTAAAGGATAATTTATTGTTCCAGCGAGGTTTTTTATATTTTTAATTTTGTTTTTTTTCAGGTAGTCTTCTAAACCATTAATAATTTTAATACTTATTGCCGGGTCAATAAAATTTGCCGTTCCCACGCTGACCGCCGTGGCTCCGGCAATAAAAAACTCCAAAGCACTTTCTGTATCCATTATACCACCCATACCTATAATAGGAATCTTAATTTTATTATACGCCTCCCAAACCATCTTCACCGCTACCGGCCTAATTGCCGGCCCGCTTAAACCACCCACCCAGGCGCCTAATTTAGGAATACGCTTATTCACATCTATGCTCATACCACCAAGCGTATTAATTAAAGCCAGCGCATCCGCTCCCGCGTTCTGAGCAGCTAGGCTAATCTCAACAATCGAGGTGACATTCGGCGAAAGCTTAACAATTATACACTTTTCTGTAAATTTACGCACGGCGCTGACTAGATCAAAGGTAGCTTTAGCATCCTGAGAAATCAATTTATCTTTATGCAAATTGGGGCAGGATATATTTAATTCGATAGCGGATACCGCGGAAATTTGTTCTAATCTTTTAACTAAAATAACAAACTCCTCCGGAACTTCTTCGGCGGCAATACTGACAATCACCGGAATACCCAATTTTTTAAGAAAAGGAAGTTTTTCCCGGATAAATTTATCTATCCCGGGATTTTCCAAACCAATAGAATTGAGCATGCCGGCAGGAGTTTCGCAAGTACGCGGAGGGAGGTTTCCTTGACGCGGCTTAAGCGTAATCGTCTTGGTCACCATTGCCCCCAATTTTCTTAAATCCATTAAATCTCCAAACTCCTCGGCATAGCCAAATGTACCCGAAGCAACCATCACCGGATTCTTTAAATCCAGGTTCCCTATTTTTACGCTTAATTTAGGCTTTATTTGCTTTACCATATTAACTCCTCACTAAAAAAAACCGGCCCCTCTTTACAAACACTTTTATAACCGGCCTTGGTTAAAACTTCACAGCCCAGGCATGCCCCAATTCCGCAAGCCATATGTTCCTCTAATGAAAGCTGAGCCGTAATTTTATTTTCTTGCGCAAGCTGAGCAACCATTTTTAACATCGGATACGGGCCGCAGGCATAAATAGTCGATAGTCGATGGTCGATGGTCGATAATAATTGCTTTAATAAATCTGTTACCTTGCCTTTAAAACCGGCTGAGCCATCATCCGTGGCTATTTTTACGCTGCAACCTAAAGCCTTAAACTCCCGCGCGCAAAGAATTTGTTTTTTTGTCCTGGCGCCGATTAAAACTAAAGGTTTGGTATTTTGTAATTTCTCTGCTAAAAAAACCAGCGGTGCCATACCTATGCCTCCGGAGATTAATATTGGTCGATGGTCGATGGTCGATGGTCGATAATCAAAACCCTGGCCCAGGGGGCCAATAAGATCCAGGTATTGGCCGGATTTTTTTTGGGATAATATCTGTGTACCAATACCGATAACTTCATAAAAAAGTCCAATCTTTGAACCTTTTACGCTGCTGATACTCACCGGCCTTCTTAATAATGGCTCAAGCCCCTCCTTAACCCTGATATTTACAAACTGCCCGGGCTGGGCAATTTTGGCAATTACGCCTGAATCAAATTCTAAACGCCAATAATTATGCTTAAATTTCTTATTAGAAATTATTTTAGCTTTTAGCTGCGCTATGCTCATCTTTTTTATTAGTACGCTTACTCAGCAAAATTACTAAAATGATAAATAAAATAAAAGTTAAAAATAACCAAACCGATTGTCGAAAATAAACCCTAAATCCTTCTTTAGCAATATCCCCCCAGGAACCGACTAATAACACGAGCAAAAGCAGCGTCAGGATTGAACCAATTTCTTTTTTAAACCAAATTATTTTAATCGGTAAATATTCAATAATATCCAATTTGATCAAACTGGATAACGCGGGAAAAATGCGCGGAACTTTCCGGCAGTACTCCGGATAGGCCCGCGGAAACATAGCGCAAAGCTTCTTTTCCTCTTGATAAATAAGCAAAATATAGCGCAGAATAAAAACCACGGCAAAAACCACGGCTGCCCACCACTTAAAGACCGCCAAAACTACTCCCAGGCCAATTAAAAATATCCCCAAATACATCGGGTTGCGCACCACCTGATAAGGACCGCGCTGAATTAATGCCTGGCTATCCTGAGAATGTTGTGCTTTGTACCCTCGCGCTGAAACTCGGATCATTTGACCGATAAGAATAAACATGTAGCCCAAAACCTCTACCATCTTTTCCCGCATGCTGCCGGAATAAGCCCGCAAAAAAAATCTAGGAAAAAAAACTATCCCCAAAGCCGCGCCGGTCATAATTACACCATTAATCTTAAGACGTTTTTTCACACAGCACCTTCCCGCCTGCTGGCAGGCAAGCTTTCTTAATTAATTCAGATTGACATTTGGGGCAAAAATACGTTCCCCTTCCTCCCTGCGCAATCCTCTTAATTAAACTCGCGCAAACAAAACAGGGCTGGCCTTGACGCCCATAAACCTGATGAAAACGCGCGTAATCCCCATTTTTTCCGGAAACCCGCACATAATCATCTACCGAAGAACCACCATGCTTAATGGCGCTCTTTAAGACTTTTTGTATTTCTTTATAAAGCGCAATCTGCTCAGCAGACACTAAGCTTTGCGCCGGCCTTTGCGGATTAATTTTAGCGCGAAATAAAATTTCCGAGGCATAAATATTACCAATTCCACAAACAAATGACTGGTCTAGCAGCAAAGGTTTAATCTCATTTTTTCTTTTTAAAAGCAGGCCTTTAAAATCCGCGGCGGCCAAATCTAATGGCTCCGGGCCAAGCTTCTGAATAAATTCTAGTTTTTGCCAATCGTCAATCAAACGCAGCTCCGCGAATAAACGCTGATCATTAAAATCTAAAATCATACCGGAAGCAAAATAAAAAGTTACCCGGCTGCTGGTTTTACTTGGATGAGGAACAACCAACTGATTTTTTGACTCACAAAGTGGTTGCCGTAATACAAGCTGTCCGGTCATTTTAAAGTGTACCGTTAAAAATTTACCGTTAGATAATTCTAAAATTAATAGCTTGCCCCGGCGAAAAATATCCTTAATGCTCAAGCCCTCCAGAGACCTTTTAAAAATATCTGGCGCGGGCTCTTGAATCACCTTGGGATTATGAATGCACACCCGGGTAATTTTCTGGCCACAGATTGTCTTCTGTAAATCACTTTTAATTGTCTCCACTTCCGGCAGCTCTGGCATAAGAAGATTATTTAACTTTTTTACACTTCATTTTATGGTACTCTTGTAATGATTTCACGCCCAGATCTTTTTTCATCAGCACCTCAATACCATTAACCGTGGCCTGAGCTCCAAAAATTGTCGTAGTATACGGTATATTATAAAGAATAACCTGGGAACGAATCTTTACTTCGTCCTGACGCGGTATTCTTCCTGAGGGGGTATTAATCACCATCTGAATTTTACCATCTTTCATTAAATCCAGAATGTTCGGCCGGCCTTCGCTAATTTTAGGCAAAATTTTGGCCAAAATATTATTCTTCTTAAAAATTGAAGCCGTGCCTCCGGTGGCAAAAATGTTAAAACCCAGATCCTTTAATTTTTTGGCGATAGATACGATGTCTCTTTTATCCCGGTCATGTACCGAGATAAAAACATTACCGCTTTTGGGAACTTTTTGACCGGCGGCAATCTGGCTTTTAATATAGGCGCTGGCAAAATCCATATCAATCCCCATAACTTCACCGGTAGATTTCATCTCCGGGCCCAACATAACATCTACTCCCGGAAAGCGGTTAAAAGGGAATACGGATTCCTTCACCGCCACATACGGAGGGATGACTTCTTCGGTAAAGCCTAGATCTTTTAATTTTTTACCCAACATAACCTTGGTTGCCAGCTTGGCTAAAGGTATTCCGATAACTTTAGAAACTAAAGGTATGGTGCGGGAGGCGCGCGGATTAACCTCTAACACATAAACTTTCGCGTCTTTAACGGCGTACTGCACATTCATTAGGCCAATAATGTTCAGCTCTTTGGCTAACCGGTAAGAAGCCTCTCTTAATTTTTTTAAAATATCCGGGCTTAATGTATACGTGGGCAGGGACATCGCCGCGTCTCCTGAGTGCACCCCGGCTTGCTCAATGTGTTCCATAATCCCGCCAATGACAAAAGTTTCACCATCTCCGATTAAATCCACATCCACCTCAATGGCATCCTCCAAAAATTTATCAATCAATATCGGGTGCTCACCGGATACCTCCGCCGCTTCCTGGATAAACCTTTCCAATAGCTCTTGGTCATAAACAATCTCCATCGCCCGGCCGCCCAAAACATATGACGGCCTGACTAATACCGGATAACCAATATCGCTGGCCACCTTTTGCGCTTCGGCAAAAGTAAAAACCGTCCCGCTATTCGGCTGGTTGAGCCCTAACTTATCAATCATTTGCTTAAAACGTTTGCGATCTTCGGCAATATCAATATTCTCAGAGCTCGTGCCTAAAATATTTACTCCGGCTTGACGTAAAGCTACCGCCAGATTAATCGGAGTTTGCCCTCCAAACTGCACAATAACCCCCAGGGGTTTTTCCACTTCCAAAATATTCATAATATCTTCAAAAGTCAACGGCTCAAAATAGAGCCGGTCAGAAGTATCATAATCCGTAGAAACCGTTTCCGGATTACAGTTAACCATAATACTGTCCACCCCCTCTTCTTTAAGCGCGTAGGCAGCGTGGCAGCAACAATAATCAAACTCAATGCCTTGGCCAATTCTATTCGGCCCGCCTCCTAAAATTACTACTTTTTTATTTTTACTTGGCCTGGCCTCATCCTTAGTCTCAACGGTCGAATAAAAATAAGGCTGCTTGGCATTAAATTCTCCGGCGCAAGTATCCACTAATTTATAAGCAGCTTTTAGGCTGCTTTTTTTGCGTAGCTGTTTCACCTTAGCCTCCTTAACATTCAAAAGAAAAGCAAGTTGAAGATCAGAAAACCCGTCGGACTTAGCTTGCGCCAATAATTCCACCGGCAACTTAAGTTCATCTTCTACTTGCTCATTTCTATATTGCTTAATTTCCTCCTCTAGCTCAATAAGTTGTCGCATATTATGCAAAAACCAGCGGTCGATACGGCTAAGCATAAAAATTTCATCAATACTCAGGCCGGCTTTTAACGCGTACCTTAAATAGAAGAGCCTTTCATCGTTGGGAATACGCAGCTTATCTTTAATTTGCTTCAACAAAAGAGCGTCCGGATTTTTAAGCATCGCGTCGGAAATTTTATCTTTTCCGTCAGCGCCGAAGCCATAACGCTTAATTTCCAGCGAACGTATTCCTTTTTGTAAGGCTTCCTTAAAATTCCGCCCAATGGACATCGCTTCTCCCACCGCTTTCATCGAAGTATTCAAGGCCTTTTGGGCGCGAGGAAATTTCTCAAAAGTAAATCGGCAAATTTTAAACACACAATAATCTATCGTCGGCTCAAAAAATGAAGTAGTTTTACCGGTAACCTGGTTCATTACTTCCGGCAAAGTTAACCCTACGGCTAATTTAGTCGCTACTCGCGCAATCGGGAATCCCGTGGCTTTCGAGGCCAAGGCCGAGGAACGCGAAAGCCGGGGATTAACTTCAATAATCACAATCTTTCCATTGTCGGGATTTTGGCCAAACTGAATATTCGCTCCGCCGCCGGAAATGCCAATCTTGCGAATAATCTTTTTACAAAGATAGACAAAATCGGCATACTCCTGAAGAGTAAGTGTTTGAGCCGGAGCTACTACAATACTGTCTCCGGTATGCACCCCCATCGGATCAAGATTTTCCATAGAAGTAATTATAATCACATTATCCGCGCAATCACGCATAACCTCGAATTCAATTTCTTTCCAGCCTAAAACCGACTCCTCCACCAGCACCTGATGTACCGGGCTAATCTCAATTCCTTTAGCTAACAACATTTCCAATTCTTCTTTATTATAAGCGATCCCGCCGCCGCTTCCGCCTAAACAATAAGCCGGGCGCAAAATCAAAGGAAAGCCAATCTCTAAGCCTATTTTCATTCCTTCTTTAACCGAGCGGGCAATACCGCTTTTAGGTACATCCACCCCGATCTCCTGCATAGCTTGCTTAAAAAGATCCCGGTCCTCAGCGCGGGCAATCGCATCAACCGACGCTCCGATAGATTCTACTTTATACTTTTTAAGTACCCCCTGTTTCATAAGAAAGAAGGCCAGATTTAATGCTGTTTGTCCTCCAAGAGTAGGTAAAAGAACATCCGGCCTTTCCTTAGCGATAATCCTGGTTAAAACCTCTATATTTAAAGGCTCAATATAAGTCACATCCGCCATTCCCGGATCCGTCATAATCGTCGCTGGGTTAGAATTTACCAAAATTGTAAAATAACCTTCCTCCCTCAGTGCCTTACAGGCCTGGCTGCCGGAGTAATCAAATTCACAGGCCTGGCCAATAACAATCGGCCCGGAACCAATCATTAAAACCTTTTTAAAGTCTTTACGTCTAGGCATTTTTTTCTTTCTGCTTGCTGCCCGTTGGACCTGATTGCCGTAAGCAATCAGTTCGGGCAGGCTGGATTAGCTGACTAAATTTTATTAATATGGCGTGAACTTGATTAAAACCCGCACTTACGGGATTATATTGAACGGCGATCATCTTCAATTTTCTACTTTCGATTTCCTCTATCGTGTGATCATTTAAATTATAGGCCGTAACTTTTATTTCTTTTATTTTACGCAATGAATCACGATCAATCGCATACCCGTGATTCTGCGCGGTAATCTCGCCTTTAAAAGTACCTGGCCGGGCGATGGGATAATTTACGCCCCGATGCCCCAGCTTTAAACGGATAAGCCGCGCGCCAAAAGCCGCGGCTAAAACCTGGCCTCCTGTAGCCACCCCAAGTATCGGCAGTTTTCCAATCAAAGGTTTTATATTTCGCGCGACTGCTTCTAAGCCACAATCATTTTCCGGCCCACTAGACAATACTAAGCCTTTAGGCTTAATGGCTAAAATTTGCTTAGCGCTAGCGTTATAAGGAAACACCGTCAGAGAAAAACCTAACCTCTCTAATTGCCCAAGAAGGCTCAAACTTATTCCTAAATCTAAAACCGCAATTTTTTTGCCGGACTTACCTGAAGAATATAACTTTTTTACAGATACCTCGGGCAGCAAACTTTTTTTTAGTTGTTGCTTAAATTTGTTTATTTTCTCCAATAACTTCTGCGGATCAAACTCCAGCGTAGAAATAATTCCCACTAATGGCCCCTTCTCCCGCAAGTGCACCGTCAAGGTGCGCGTATCTAAATGATCAATGGCTAATTTTTTTTGCGTTTTAAGAAAATCATCTAAGCTAAATTTAGCTTGCCAGTTAGAATAAATTTTACTTTTTTCCTTCATCACCAAACCACTTACCCAGGCTTTGGTGGATTCATTAAATTTAGGAGCGCAGCCATAATTACCAATTAATGGATATGTAAATACCAAAATTTTTCCGGCATTAACCGGATCCGTAATCATCTCCTGATAACCAACTACGGCCGTATTAATAATCACTTCCCCTAAGCACTCTGTGCCAAAATCACCCTGTGCGTTAAAGCTTTTACCATCCTCTAAACATAAGATCGCTTTCATAATCAGCCTGCTCCTATTTTTACCTTATATAACACTCAGATAACCGACAGAACCCCTAACTGTGCTGCTCTCCATTTGTACCATATTTTAAGGATAAAAATGAATTATTATACCACTTTATCCAATTATATGGCTAATTTATAGGTCAATCACTCCACATCCTCCGCTATAAACTATCCACAACCGCAGGACTGGTTTAAGCTTCTCCAACGGGCTGCTAATATTCTTGCGCCTGGACAGAATCGAACTGTCACCACTAGCTTCGGAGGCTAATGCCCTATCCGTTGGGCCACAGGCGCATATAATTTTAATCTTGCCAACTGTGCGCCCTGCCTGCTGGCAAGCAGGTATCCATTGCGCTACAGGGGCATTTCAATTTTACTCAATTTCCCTACCCTGAGCTTGTCGAAGGGCAGGGGCATTTCAATTTTACTCAATTTCCCTACCCTGAGCTTGTCGAAGGGCAAAAACGTTATTTATTTTGATACACGATCTTCCCGTTACAGATTGTATAATCCACTATTCCGGATAAAGTGCGGCCCAAAAAAGCGCAATTTCTGGATTTAGAGATAAGCTCGGTTTTTTCCACCTTCCATTTCTCAGCCGGAGAAATAATCATTACATCCGCGGGTTTTCCCTGGCCTAAATCTCCTTTAGTTAACCCCAATATTTTAGCCGGGTTAAGACAAAGTTTTTCTATTAATTTAGGCCAATCGAGCAACCAAGAATCAATGAGCTCAGTTATGCTTACGGCTAATTCAGTTTCTAAACCTACTACTCCAAATTCCGCGCGTTCAAACTCAATATCTTTTTCATTCTCCGTGTGCGGGGCATGATCAGAAGCAATAACATCGATTACCCCCTCTTTTAACCCCTGCTTAATTGCCGCTAAATCTTCTTTGCTTCTTAGAGGCGGATTAATTTTCATATTTGCATCATACTCTAAAAGCGCATCCTCCGTCAGCGAAAAATAATGCGGAGCGGTTTCACAGGTTACTTTAACCCCTTTTTTCTTGGCCTGCGCAATAATTTTTACGGACTCAGCGCAACTAACATGCGCTATATGCACAGAGCAGCCGGATTGCTCTGCTAATTCAATATCCCGCTGGATCCTCTGATACTCTGAAGCATTAGATATACCGCGCAGCCCCAGCCGGGTAGAATTAAAACCTAAATTAATTACTCCTTTTTGCGAAAGTTTTTTATCCTCAGAATGGCAAATCATTAAAAGGCCGGCCTGTTTTGATTTTTTAAACGCCTCCAACATTAGCTCATTGCTATCTACAGAACATCCATCATCGGATATAGCGTAAATACCGCTTTTCTTTAACGCGGCGGCATCGCTTAACTCTTTACCTAAGCGGCCTTTAGTAATTGTCCCGCAAATAAGCACATTAATTTTTGCGTCTTGGCGGATTATTTCCTGCAACAATCTGACACTCTCCGGACAATCCATCGCCGGCTGGGTATTAGGCATCGCCAAAACAGTAGTCACTCCGCCTTTAGCCGCAGCCGTGGTAGCGCTAAAGACAGTTTCCTTATCTTCTCTGCCGGGTTCCCGTAAATGTACATGCATATCCACAATACCCGGAGCAACAATTTTATTGGTAGCATCAATGACAATATCCGCCCCGGAATTAATATGCTTGGCGGCCTGGGATACTTTATCACTCTCCATCAAAATATCCATCACGACATCGATTTTATTTGCCGGATCAATTACCCTGCCACCTTTAATTAAAATACTCATAATTTATTATACCCACTATACCTGTGTAATGTGTAACAAAAACCTCTAAACCGCTTTTGTATTACACAATAAATCATTGCACCAACATTACACGTTACACATTAAACATTACACAGTTCTTTCTTTCGCCTGGCTGACTAAAAATAAAACCGCCATTCTTACGGCAATACCGTTGGTGACCTGTTCTAAAATTACTGAATTTGCCCCATCCGCAACTTCACTGGACATTTCTATGCCCCGATTAATCGGACCGGGATGCATGACCACAATGCCTTTTTTAGCTTTAGCTAATCTTTCTTCAGTTATCCCAAACTTTTTATAATAATCTAATTGCGCGGGAAAAGCCGTTTCTTCGTCGCGTTCAAATTGCATTCTTAAAACATTCACGGCATCAGCATTTTTTAAAACCTCGTCAACATTACTGGAGGTTTTGGCTCCGGTTAGCTCTATTCCCGCCGGAAGCAATATCTCCGGGGCGCACAAAGTAACCTTAGCCCCTAATTTCGTCAGGCCCCAGATATTTGAACGGGCAACCCGGGAATGGGCAATATCGCCCACAATGGCCACATTTAAATCTTTTATTTTTCCAAATTTTTCTTTTAAAGTAAAGATGTCCAGCAGGGCCTGGGTAGGATGTTCATGCCAGCCGTCTCCGGCGTTAACTACGCTGATCTCTAATGAACGCGCCAGCATATTAGCAGCGCCTGAGCAATTATGGCGTATAATAATTATATCGGCTTTAAGCGCCTGGATATTTTTACCGGTGTCAATTAAAGTCTCTCCCTTGCGCACGCTAGAAGTTTCCGTGGCAATATTAATTACATCCGCGGAAAGCCTTTTGGCCGCTACCTCAAAAGATACGCGGGTGCGCGTTGATGGTTCATAAAAAAGATTAACCGTGGTTTTTCCGCGTAAAGCGGGAACTTTTTTAATCTCACGGGTTGAGACTTCCTTAAATGATTCTGCGGTATTTAAAATTAGCTCAATTTCTTCTTGGGTTAAGTACTCCAGGCCTAAAAGATCTTTCTTCGTCCAGGCCATTATTCCTTCTCCACAATTAAAACTTCGTCGCCGCCATCCGTCTCCTGAAGATGCACTTCCACAGATTCTTTTTTCGAGGTAGGAATATTTTTGCCTACAAAGTCTGCCCGAATAGGTAGCTCCCGATGGCCGCGATCAACCAAAACTGCTAATTGTATGGATTTAGGCCGGCCAAAATCGATCAACGCGTCTAAAGCCGCCCGCACAGTGCGCCCAGTATAAAGCACATCATCAACCAAAACTATGTTTTGATTATTAATATCAAAATCAATCTCAGTTTTGCGCACTAACGGCTGACCGGTAGCTAAAGCTAAATCATCGCGATAAAGCGTAATATCCAAAGCTCCGGTTAAAACATCCGCGCCTTCAATCTGTTTAATGCAGGAGGCAATCCGCTGAGCGATATGCACCCCGCGATTTCTAATCCCCACTACGCCTAGCCCCAAACTGCCCTTGTTTTTCTCAATAATTTCATGGGCAATGCGCGTAACCGCGCGATTAATACCTTCCTGGTCAAGTATTTTAACTTTTTCTTTCATCTATGTCCTCGAACTTATCATGCTACTTCTGCGGCCCCTACACCCGGCGCCTATTTGTATTGCGCCGGTGTGCCATCCGTATGGCAAAAAAATACCCCTGGCTTTGTTTGCCAAGGGTTCATATTTCGCAACTTTATTTTATCCATTTTTTCACCTTACCAGCTTCTCTGAGCCAGACTTAAAGGTTAACTTTGTTTAAGTATACCATCTGCTCTTTCTTTGTCAAGGCTAAATTACAATTACAAATTCTCCACGCGGCTTATTTTTAGCCAGCTTTTCCTGAATAATCTTAGGATGGGCGCGCAGAACCTCCTCAAATTTTTTAGTTAACTCTCTGGCAACCGTAATTTCTTTATTTCCAAAGACTAAACTGATATCTTCCAGTGCCGCTAAAATCCGATGACAGGATTCATAAAAAACTAAGGTGCACCCGAGTTTCTGTAATTTTTCCAGCTGATTTTTACGCGCGCCGCTGCGATTAGGCAAAAAACCGCCAAAATAAAATTCGTGGGCCGGTTTTCCTGAAAGCACCAAGGCATTCACAAAAGCCGTGGCCCCGGGAATAAAAGTTATCTCCAGGTTATTTTGTATCGTCAGATTAATTAAATTATAGCCCGGATCAAGAATTCCCGGCGTGCCGGCATCAGAAACCAAGGCAATATTTTTTTTATTCTTTAATAAATCAACCAGATACTCGCCCTTAGTAAATCTATTGTGTTGGAAAAAACTTGTCGTCGGTGTTGTAATGCCATAGTGGTTAAGCAAAATTTTAGTGTGGCGCGTATCTTCACAAGCAATTAAATCTACGCTTTTTAAAACCTCCAGCGCTCTATACGTAAAATCTTTTAAATTACCAATGGGGGTAGCGACAATATATAACATATTAAACGAAGCTTTAAGTTTCTCATTCCACGGTTACGGACTTAGCTAAATTACGCGGCTGATCCACATCGCAACCCCGCTTAACCGCAATATGATAGGCCATCAACTGTAAAGGCAGAACCACTAAAAGCGGAGAAAATATTTCTTCAATTTTAGGAATAAAAATTACTTCCCCGGTCAGCTCTTTAATTTCTTGATCGCCGGCGGAAGCGATAGCAATAATTTTCCCTTTACGCGAACGAATCTCCTGAATATTCGAAATCATTTTTTCATAAACTTTGGAGGCAGGCGCAATGCAGACCACTGCCCGGTATTCATCAATTAAAGCAATCGGCCCATGCTTCATCTCTCCGGCCGCATAGCCTTCGGCCGGAATGTAGGAGATTTCTTTTAACTTCAAGGCTCCTTCTAGGGCCGAAGGGTAATTTAAGTTCCTACCAAGATATAAAAATGAGCCTAAATGCGAATGTTTGCGGGCTAAAACAGCAATTTTACCCTGTTGCTTTAAAATCTCAGACTGAAACTTGGGAACTTTGCATAACTCAGTTAATAATTTATTAATCCTGACGCTAGATAAAACGCCTCGGATCCGCGCCAGATAAAAAGTAAACAAATATAATGCCGTCAGTTGAGCGGTGTAGGCCTTGGTCGAAGCAACTCCGATCTCCGGGCCGGCATGGATATAAATTACTCCGTCAGATTCACGCGATAAAGTCGAACCTAAAACATTGCAGAAAGAAATAATGCTGCAACCACGCCGCTTAGCCTCTCTTACTCCGGCCAAAGTATCCGCCGTCTCCCCGGATTGGCTTATGGCAATAATCAATGTTTCCGGGCCAATCAAAAGATCCCGATACCTGAATTCGCTAGAAACATCGATTTGCGCGGAGATCTGACAAAATGATTCCAGCACATATTTGGCCACCAGGCCCGCATGATAAGCAGTACCACAGGCAACAATAAAGATATTTTTTACACTCTTGAGCTTAGTTTTTGAAACATTCTGCTCTTGAAAAAAAATCTTTCCTGTTTTCTTTTGCAGGCGAGAATTAATTAAATTTCCCAAAATAACCGGCTGTTCATTAATTTCTTTGAGCATAAAATGAGCAAACCCGGATTTTTCTGCCTGATCAATATCCCAGCTAATGTGCGTGGTGTTCTTAAAAATAGTTTTCCCCTGAAGATTTTTAATTTTTATCTGGTCTTTATCTAAAACTACAACTTCATTTTCATCAAGAAAAATAACCTCTTTAGTAAAACCCAAGATCGCCGGGACATCCGAGGCCAGAAAATTTTCCCCTTTACCCACCCCGATAATTAAAGGGCTGCCTAGCCGGGCCCCCACCAATTTATTTGGTTCATTAGCACAAATTACTCCGACCGCGAACGAGCCGACTAACAGCTTAAGCGCCAAAGATACTGCTTCCTCTAATGGAATATTTTTATAAAATTTTTCAATTAAATGAACAATTACCTCAGTGTCCGTCTGACTGCAAAAAATATGCCCTTCCTTAATCAATTGAACTTTTAACGCTTCATAATTTTCTATAATTCCATTATGCACCAGCGCAATCTGTCCGGTGCAATCATAATGCGGATGAGCGTTGGCCTGCGTAGGGGCTCCATGCGTCGCCCAGCGCGTATGCGCGATACCCACTCGGCCATCAAGAGGTTTGTTTTTAACTAATTTTTCCAGTTGGCTGATTTTTCCCGCAGCTTTTCTTATTCCGATATTTTTTTTATGCGATAGGTTAAGCGCTATGCCACTTGAATCATAGCCGCGATATTCTAAGCGCTTCAAGCCGGCTAAAAGAACAGATTGAGCTTGCCTTTCACCGACATATCCGACTATTCCACACACGGAGCACCTCTAGTTTTTATTTAACGACGTCCCGCCGAATGCGCCAAAATTATGGAACAGAATTTTGGCAGCGATTATGAGGCGGGATAGAATTTATTGACCCCAACGGGATTTTTGAGCTCCCTAATCTTTTGTTCCAGCGAAATCCCGCCGATTTACGGCGGGAGAACCCGTGTCGCCCCGCCGTTGGCGGGGTGTCCTAGGCCAGGCTAAGATTCTAATAAAACCGAAAATGACCCCAACGGGATTTGAACCCGTGTCGAGAGCTTGAAAAGCTCTTGTCCTAGGCCAGGCTAGACGATGGGGTCAAATTATTAATCTCTTAAAAGCCTCGCCACCTTTATATTTTTTTATTTGTATTTCTCTTTGTATCGCCTCTATTTTTGTTATATATTCTTCACTAAGCATTAATTCAAAAGGCCCTCTATG
>JAZDEW010000049.1:0-2409 GCA_043808425.1 Candidatus Omnitrophota bacterium | reverse complement strand
AATCTACGACCTTATCTTCTTTGCATCCGCAAGACGGACATCTCATGATATTTTCCTTACTTTAATTTTTGCCTGCTTTAAAAAATCCATGGCCATTTTATCCGGATAGCCTTCAGAGATCACAATCTCTTTTATCCCGGCATTAATCAACATTTTGGCGCAAATCACACAGGGCTGAGTAGTAGCGTACAAAGTGGCACCCTTAACGCTAATACCGTGCAAAGATGACTGAATAAGCGCATTCTGCTCAGCATGCAAAGCGCGGCATAATTCATGGCGCTCTCCCGAAGGGATCTTTAATTCCAGACGCAGACAGCCAACTTCTATGCAGTGTTTTAAACCGCTGGGCGCGCCGTTATAACCGGTAGCCAAAATTCTTTTATCCCTAACTAAAACTGCTCCCACGCTACGGCGTAGACAGGTAGAGCGCTTAGCCACTAACCCGGCCATCTCTAAAAAATATTCATCCCAGCTTGGGCGTTTATGTACAGGTATTTTCTTTTTTTTAGTCATTTTATTTTAGTAGCTCCGCATATAATGGGAATTTCTTGGTTAAATCAATTACTTGTTTTCTGACATGCGCTAATTTTTCCTGATCAGCCGGATTTTCCAGCGCATCGTTAATCAGGCTGGCAATCTTGCGCATTTCTGTCTCTTTCATTTTACGCGTAGTTACTGCCGGAGTCCCTAAACGAATACCACTAGTAACCAGCGGGCCTTTATCATCAAAAGGAATCATGTTTTTATTTACGGTAATATTAACCTCACCCAATATCCGGGAGGCATCTTTTCCGGTGACATTCTTAGCGTTTAGATCCACCAGCATTAAATGCGTATCCGTGCCTCCGGAAACAATCCGAAAACCCTTTTTCTCTAAGGCACTAGCTAACTCTACGGCATTTTTCATTAATTGTTTCTGATACTGTTTAAATTCGCTGGTCATTGCCTCGCCAAAAGCTACGGCCTTAGCGGCAATCACATGCATTAATGGCCCGCCCTGAATTCCGGGAAAAATTTGGCTATCAATCTTTTTAGCAAATTCTTGTTTACAAAGAATAAACCCACCGCGCGGACCGCGTAAAGTCTTATGGGTTGTGGAGGTAACAAACTCCGCATAAGGCACCGGAGATGGATGTAATCCGGCAGCCACTAAACCGGCAATATGCGCCATGTCCACAAATAAATACGCTCCTACGCTATCGGCAATCTGGCGGAATTTTTTAAAATCGATTGTTCTAGGATATGCCGAAGCTCCGGCTAAAATCATCTTGGGCTTATGCAGTTTAGCTAATTCCATAATCACATCATAATCCAAAGCCTCGGTTTTCTTATCCACGCCGTAACCCACCATTTTAAAAAATCTTCCGGAAAAATTATGCGGATGGCCGTGCGTAAGATGCCCTCCGGCAGCTAAGTCCATCGCCAAGACCGTATCTCCCGGATTAACCGCGGCAAAATATACGGCCATATTCGCTTGCGAACCGGAATGCGCCTGAACATTGACGTGTTCAGCACCAAAAATACTTTTGGCCCGCTCAATAGCCAGACTCTCTACAATATCCACATATTCGCATCCGCCGTACCAGCGTTTGCCGGGATAGCCTTCGGCATATTTATTGGTTAACACTGAACCCTGCGCCTCTAAAACTGCCAAAGAGGCAAAATTCTCCGAGGCGATCAGCTCTAAATTTTCATTCTGCCTGCCTAATTCTTTTTGAATCGCGGCATAAATTTCCGGGTCGGTTTGTTTTAAGTGTTTCACTTTGCGCCTTTCTTTATTCTTTTATCGATCTGGTCAATTAATTTTATTCTCCTTAAATGCCTACCCCCTAAAAACTTGGTATTTAGCCAAGCCGAAACAATTCTTTTGGCTAAATCCGCTTTAACAAATCCTGAGCCTAAAACTAAAACGTTGCTATCATTATGCTGACGGCTAAGTTTAGCTATTCTTAAACTATCGCAAAGTGCGGCGCGCACCCCCGGCAATCGGTTGGCTACTATAGAATTACCAATTCCGCTTTTACAAATTAGTATTCCGCGCTGAGATTTCCCGCTAGAAATTTCTTTAGCTAAACTATAAGCATACAACGGATAATCGCAGCGTTCTTTAGAATAAGTACCTAAATCTTTTACGCTGATGGATTTTTTCTCTAGATAGGCGATTAATTTCGCTTTTAAAATAAATCCGGCATGGTCTGAGGCAATCAATAACTTACTCATAATATTTTACTTACCCTTTCTACGGCATCCCTAATGGTTAAAAAAGTGTCCTGGTAGAACTCTAAAGATCCTCCGGCAGGGTCAGGAATATTCAAATTACTATCCTTTATTCTAGCAAACTCCTTTAATAAAAAAAGCCTATTTTTTGCCTCGGGAGCAAGCTCCAGGATCCTGGACTCATGCACATCC
>JAZDEW010000048.1:0-24390 GCA_043808425.1 Candidatus Omnitrophota bacterium | reverse complement strand
AAAAATTATGCCGGTTAATATCCATGCGTCGCTGCTGCCGCGTTACCGGGGAGCGGCTCCGATTAATTGGGCGGTGATTAACGGAGATAAGCGCAGCGGGGTGACGATTATGTTTGTATCTTTGAAGATGGATGCCGGCCCGGTAATGATGAAAAAAGAAATAAAAATTGAAAATAAAGATACCTCCGTAACCTTGGAAGAAAAGCTCAGCCGCGCGGGAGCCGAGCTTTTAGTCGAGGCGCTGGGAGCGATTGATCAGCGGAGTTATTGTTTAGTGGACCAGGATGAAGATCAGGTTATACTCGCGCCTAAGCTCAAAAAAGAAGATGGCCTGATTGATTGGAGCAGCTCGGCGGCGAATATTCATAACCAGATTAGAGGGGTTTTGCCTTGGCCGGGCGCCTATACCGGTTACCGCGGTAAGATCTTAAAAATATTTCAGTCGGAGGTTTTGCCCTTCTTTCCGAATCATCAGCCGGCGTTGGGCGAGGTAGTGCGGGCGCATAAAGATGGGATTATTGTGGCTTGCGCCAGAGGATTCCTGGTCATTAAAGAATTACAGCTAGAAGCGGGTAAGCGTATGTCCGCGCAAAATTTTATTCTCGGCCATCGGCTTGCCGCGGGGGAAATATTAGGGGAAAATAAATAACTTGCGCAATGACGCGGGTGCGGGTGTTATAAATTTGTTGCAACTTTATAAAGTTCTGTTATAATCAAACACTATGCCAGAGTTAAGGAAAGATCCAATTATCGGTAGGTGGGTAATTATTGCCACTGAACGCGCTCGCCGTCCAGATCAATTTGTTAGTCATTTACATGATCCGGAAGAGAAGAAGGCCTGTCCATTTTGTGAAGGCCGGGAAGGGAAAACTCCCCCTGAAATTTACGCTCTGCGGCCGCGCAATCCTACGCGCAATGAACCGGGATGGGATTTGCGCGTGGTTCCCAGTATTTCTCCTTTTTTAAGGGTGGAAGGTGAATTGGATCGTCGTGGAAATGGCGTTTATGACGTGATGAATGGAGTGGGGGCGCATGAAATTGTGATTGAGACAAGCCAGCATATTGCCAATATGGCAGATTTAAGTGAAGAGCAGATTACCCGGGTGCTTAATTGTTATGCTGATAGAATCATGGATTTAGAAAAAGATACACGCTTAAAGTATGTTTTGGTATTTAAGAACTATGGTAAGGAATCCGGCGGCACAGGAATCCGGCATGCGCGTTCGCAATTAATTGCTACTCCGGTTAATCCCAAGCGGGTAAAAGAAGAATTAGCCGGCGCGCGGCTTTATTATGAATATCATGAGCGCTGTGTGTTCTGTGATTTAATCAAGCAGGAATTGGCGCAAAAAGAGCGTGTGATTTTAGATGCTGATGGTTTTGTCGCCGTTAGCCCGTTTGCCGCGCGGTTTCCTTTTGAGACCTGGATTTTGCCCAAGAAACATTGTTGTGATTATACCTGTATGGACGCGGGGTCGAGGAGGAATTTAGCCGGGCTGCTTAAAGCGGTGCTTTTAAAGCTAAAGATAGGCTTAAATGATCCGGATTATAATTATGTGATTCACACCGCGCCATTTCGCCGGCAGAAGCCAGGCTACTGGAAAACGGTGGATCAGGATTTTCATTGGCACATCGAGATTATGCCGCGCTTAACGAAGGTGGCGGGTTTTGAGTGGGGCACGGGATTTTATATTTGTCCGCTTCCTCCGGAAGACACCGCTAAGTTTTTAAGAGAGGTAAAGATATAGATGGCAGAATTAAGAAGAGATCCGGTGGTTGGCCGCTGGGTGATTGTGGATACGGATCATCCGAAGAAACCGGGAGATTTTAAATATGAGCAGAATATTGTTAAGGGCGGATTGTGCCCATTTTGCTACGGCAATGAATTTATGACTCCGCCGGAGATAAGCTGTTTTCGCGATCCGGGGACCGTAAGTAATTCTCCCGGCTGGCAGGTGCGCGTGGTCGCCAATAAATTTCCCGCTTTACAGATCGAGGGAGAGCTTGACCGTCGTGGATTGGGGATTTATGATTTTTCCAATGGCATCGGCGCGCATGAAGTTTTAATTGAGACTCCTTATCATTATAAGGATATCCCTGAGCTTCTTCCTCAGGAGATTGAAAGTTACCTGAAGATGTGTTGTGTGCGCCTGGCCGATTTAAAAAAAGACAGCCGTTTCAAATATATTATGATTTTTCGTAATTTTGGTTCGGCCGCCGGGGCTTCATTAGAACATCCGCATACGCAGTTAGTCGCTCTACCGATGGTGCCCAAGAACGCTTTAGAAGAGATTCATGGGGCGCGGGATTATTTTAATTATCGCGAGCGGTGTATATTTTGCGATATTATTCGCCAGGAGATTAGTGATAAAGTAAGAGTGATTTTAGAAAATAAATATTTTATTTCGTTTTGCCCTTTTGTTTCGCGATTTCCCTTTGAGATTATGATTATGCCTAAGCAGCATAGCGGATATTTCTGTCACATGTCCGCTCAGGAGACATCCGCATTAGCTACGATTTTAAAAGATACTTTAGTAAAATTAAAAAAAGTATTTGAAAATTTGTCATATAACTATATAATTCATTCCGCGCCGATTAATGGTGAAGCGGAGGTGGAGTATTACCATTGGCATATTGAGATTATGCCTAAGCTTACGGAGGTGGCCG
Organism: Candidatus Omnitrophota bacterium; assembly: GCA_043808425.1. Taxonomy (GTDB): domain Bacteria; phylum Omnitrophota; class Gorgyraeia; order Gygaellales; family Profunditerraquicolaceae; genus UBA6249. The sequence goes on along the minus strand of JAZDEW010000048.1, from coordinate 21,723 downwards.
GTTTTGAGTGGGGGACGGGTTTTTATCTTGATCCTACTTCTCCGGAATTAGCGGCGGGATATTTGAAGGAAGCATGAGTTAGTTGATAGCTGATAGCTGATAGGTTATAGCTGATAGCTCATAGGTGGGGTTAGTTAAGATTAAAAAATTATTAATTAATCAGGGAGGGTAAAATGGCAGTCAGAGTGGGGATTAATGGGTTTGGTAGAATTGGACGTTTAGTAGCGCGGGCCATCTTAGAAAAAAATAGCAAAGATATCGAGCTGGTGGCGATTAATGACCTGACGGATGCCAAGAGCAATGCTTATCTTTTTAAATATGATTCTGTGCATGGGCGTTTTAACGGCGAGGTAAAAGCCACCGCGGATGACGTTATCTCGGTAAACGGTAAGCAGATTAAAGTTTTAAGCAAAAGAGATCCGGCGGAGCTTCCCTGGAAGGATTTAGGGGTAGAAATTGTCGTTGAATCCACGGGATTATTTACGATTAAAAAAGATGGAGTAAATAAAAAAGGTAAAGAGGTTAAAGGCGCGGAGAGCCATATTACTAAGGGCGGGGCTAAAAAAGTTATTATTTCCGCTCCGGCGGAAGGTGAAGATATTACCATTGTTTTAGGAGTAAATGAAGGAAAATATGATCCTAAAAATCATCACGTAATTTCCAACGCCTCTTGTACCACTAATTGTCTTGCTCCGGTGGCTAAGGTGATGAATGATAAATGGGGTATTGTGAAAGGGTTAATGACGACCATCCATTCCTATACTAATGACCAGAAGTTGCAGGACATGGTACATTCGGATTTACGCCGCGCGCGCGCTGCCGCAGTTTCGATGATTCCTACATCGACCGGAGCGGCCAAAGCGATATCGTTAGTTATTCCGGAATTAAAAGGCAAGCTGGATGGTTTTGCTATTCGCGTGCCTACGCCGAATGTTTCCGTGGTGGATTTAACCGTGATGTTGGCTAAAAAAACCACGGTGGAGGAATTGAACGCGGCTTTTAAGGCTGCCAGCGAAGGCGCGATGAAAGGAATACTCGGATATACTGAGGATCCGGTAGTTTCCATTGATTTCAATCATTGCGCGTTAAGCTCGGTAGTGGATGCCAAGATTACCAAGATTATTCAGGATGATTTTGTGAAAGTGCTGGCTTGGTATGATAATGAGTGGGGTTATTCTAATCGGGTTGTGGATCTGTGTGAGTATATTGTGAAGAGAGGATTATAAAGAGAGGATTGTAAAGAGAGGTGATAGGTCGTAGAAATATGAAATAAAGGGTCAATAGTCTATAGTCGATGGTCGATAGATCGAAGCTCATAGGTCGTAGGATGTTGTATGTAGCAAGGTTATATGTAGCAAGTTGTTGTATGTTATAGAGAACAGAGAAAGTAGATAGAGTGTGGGCGGAGAGAAAAAAAGGGGGAATGATCCCTTTAGGAGAAAAGAGTATGGCGAAGTTGACTTTAAAAGATTTGGATTTAAAAAATAAAACAGTATTGGTGCGGGCGGATTTTAATGTGCCGCTGGATGCCAATCTTAATATTACCGACGATATGCGCATTCGCTCAACTATTCCCACTTTAAAATATATTTTAGAGCAGGGCGCTAAAAAATTAGTGGTGATGAGCCATTTAGGGCGGCCGGATGGAAAAGTGGTGGCGAAATATAGCCTTAAGCCAGTAGCTCTGCGTTTAAAAGAGCTGCTCGGGCAGGAGGTGTTGTTTTTGCCTGATTGCGTAGGAGCGAATATTAAGCCGGAGATTGATCAAACAAAAGAAAAAGTAATTTTACTGGAGAATCTGCGTTTTCACGCTGAAGAGGAGGCTAATGATGCCGGTTTTGCCAGGCAGTTAGCTTCATTGGCGGATATTTTTGTGAATGACGCTTTTGGCACCGCGCACAGGGCGCATGCTTCTTGCGAAGGGATTACGCATTTCTTGAAATCTGCCGCCGGATTTCTTTTAGAGAAAGAGATTAAATATCTTGGTGGCGCGGTGAGCAATCCGGCGAAACCGTTTATGATTATTTTAGGCGGAGCGAAAGTTTCGGATAAAATCGGTTTAATTGAGTATCTGCTGCCTAAGTGCGGCGCGATTATTGTCGGCGGTGGCATGGCTTATACATTTTTGAAGGCGCAAGGCAAGCAGATTGGCAGCTCTAAGCTGGAAAAAGAAAAGCTAGAAATTGCCAAGTCAATTTTAGATCAAGCTAAGCAGCTAAATAAGGAAATTTTATTGCCCATTGACCATGTGGTGGTGGATAATATTAACGCTAACGCGAAGACGGAAATAACCGGACAGGATATTCCCGATGGCAAGATTGGGGTGGATATCGGGCCACAGACAATTAAATTATTTGAAAATAAGCTCGCTCTGGCTAAGACTATTGTCTGGAACGGGCCATTAGGGATTTTTGAGATGGAAGCTTTTAGCCGGGGAACGCGGGAAGTAGCCCAATTTATCGCTAATTTAAAAACTGTTTCTATTATCGGCGGAGGGGATACGGCAGCGGCGATGGCTAAATTTAATTTAGAAGATAAGATGTCGCATATTTCAACCGGAGGAGGGGCAAGCCTGGAGTTTTTAGAGGGAAAAATTCTACCGGGTATTGCCGCTTTGACCGAGGCTTAGATTCCGCCTATGGCGGAATTGCGCCAGATAAAAATATTGGGTGCTTAATGAGAAAAACGATTATCGCGGGAAATTGGAAGATGTACAAAACGATTAAAGACGGCCAGGAATTAGCGGTGGCTTTAAAAAGGGAGCTTTATAAAATAGAAAATGTGGATATTGTAATTTGTCCGGCCTATACTTTATTGGCGTATTTAGCGGATGATTTGGAGGATAGCAATATCGTTATCGGCGCTCAGGATATTTATTGGCAGGAAGAGGGCGCTTTTACCGGAGAGGTTTCTGCCGCGATGCTTAAGGACGCGGGTTGCCGTTATGTGATTGTCGGGCACTCTGAGCGCCGGCAGTTTTTCGGCGATACTAATGAGACGGTAAATAATAAAATTAAAGCCTGTTTAAAGTATGGGCTGATTCCGATTATTTGCGTGGGGGAGAATTTACAGGAGAGAGAATCGGAGAATACCTTTAAGGTCATTCAAAATCATATTCAAGGCAGCCTGGCGGATATTAGCGCCGCGGATATCATTAAAACGGTGATCGCTTATGAGCCGGTTTGGGCGATTGGCACGGGCAAGACCGCCACTAGCGGCCAGGCGCAGGAAGTGCATAAATATATCCGGGACTTATTAAGAAAGATGTATGGGGAGGAAGTGGCTAGCAGTATTAGGATTCAGTATGGCGGCAGTGTTAAGCCGGAAAATATTACGGAATTAATTAGCCAGCCGGATGTGGACGGCGCTTTGGTCGGCGGGGCAAGTTTAAAGGCGGATAGTTTTAGCGCGATTGTGATTAAAGCCAGCGAGGTTGTAAAATGATGACATTTTTGATTATTATTCATGTGACGGCTTGTGTAGTTTTGATTGTTTTAGTTTTAATTCAGCGCGGAAGAGGCGCCGGGCTAGTGGAAAGTTTTGCCGGGGTGGAGTCGATGTTTGGCACCAAGACCAGCGCTTTTCTTACCCGCGTAACCACGATTATGTCGGTAGTTTTTTTTATTACTTGTTTGGCTTTGGCAGTTTTATCGGTTAGGCAGAGCAGGTCATTGATGCGCGATGCGCGTGCGGCTGCGCCGAAGACAGAATTGCCGATAACTGAAGCAGTAAAAACTGAGACAGCTAAATCGCCAGCAGTTAAGGCGGAAGCGGTAAAAGAAGAAGCGCCCGCGGTGGTTTTGCCAGCAGAAACAACTAAGCCGGATGCGGCAAAAGTTCAGTAAAATTCCATTATTCATCACAAAGGCTACCAAATCAATTGGTAGCCTTTGTTATTTGAAAAACAAGACGCTGTTGATAACTATATAGAAATCCATCGGTTACAAAACAATTCTTTTGTTTTATAAGTTTTTATTTAACGAAAGGCTCACTGGTACCACTAATTTATCATGAGATTAGCTAAAAAAAATAGTTACTTTATTTTCAGGAGTAGGCATGCTGGCTAAAAGAATTGTTGCGTAACTTATTGTAAGCGATACAATTATCAACAGCGTCTTGTCATTTTTGTCATTTGGATAATAATGAATAATATATGAAAAATAAAAAACTATTTTGGATATTTGCCCTTAGCAGCGCGGTTTATTTTACTCAAGGCATTGAAGGCCTGCCTTCCCAGGGGCTGTTTTATTATCTTAAAGAGAGCTTAGGTTTTTCTCCGCAAAAGATTATGCTCATTGGCAGCCTGACGACTTTTGCCTGGCTGGTTAAGCCGTTGATTGGTTACCTGATCGATAATTTATTGAGCAAGCGCGCTTGGATATTTATTTCTTTAACCCTGGATATAATTTTTGTTTTATTTTTAGGCTTGCTGCAGATGCCGCTGATTATTTTAGTGGCTTTGCTCATTCTTATTTCGGGTAATACGGCTTTTCGGGATGTGGCGGTGGACGGAATTATGTGCGTGGAGGGAAAGAAATATCAGGCTACGGGAAAAATTCAGAGCATTCAGTGGATTTCAATTTTAATCGCCGGATTATTTACCGGAATCGGCGGAGCTTTTATCGCCGAGAAATGGGGCTATCAGATGGGGTTCTTGTGTTTGGTTCCGGTTTATTTGTTGGTTGCTCTGCCGGCGTATTTTTATCAAGAGGAGTTAGTTGAAAAAAATAAATCAACCTTATTCACTGATTTAAAAAAGCTTTTTAGCGATAAAAAGATTTTAATTATTGGTTTATTTATCTTTTTGTATAAGTATTCCCCATCTTTTGGCACGCCTTTATTTTTTATCCAACGGGACAGTTTTAAGTGGAGCAAGATGTGGATTGGGACATTAGGCACAATTAGCACCGTATTTGGCGTAATCGGCGCGCTGCTTTATTATAAATTTAGCGCAAAAATTAATCTTAAAAAATGGCTGTATTTTTCCGTAATTTTGGGGGGCTTAACTACCCTAAGCTATCTGTATTATACGCCGTTAACCGCGGTTGCCTACGATGTGGTATACAGTTTATTGGGAATGTTTATTTTTATTATGGTGATGGATTTTATGGCGCGGCATTCGGTTAAGGGGCTGGAGGCGACTTCGTTCGCGCTTTTGTGCAGCATTAATAATCTTGCCGGAGTATCGAGCAATTTGTCGGGGGCATTTTTATTTCCCATCATTGGTTTAAAATGGCTGATTGTTTTATCCGCCTTGACCAGCTTTCTTTGTTTGTTTTTGATTAATAAGATTGAATAGGATAATGGGGGCCTTAAACACCCAAGCCACCCATTATCTAAGCTTAATTGAGAAAATGGGACAGCTCTCATTAGGATTGAATAGGTAAAACTATTAAAAATGGGAAAGCTCCGTTCAGTGTTTAAAAATAATAGGGTTATTTTGTATACGATAATTTTTGCTCTGTTTATCAAATTATTTCTTTTTGTTTTTACCATAACTTTTTATCCTCCGGGGAAATTTCAGGCGGATTCTAGCGATTATATTAATACGGGCAAGATGATTGTTGCGCAGGGCGCATTCGCGCAGAATAATAATGGCGCGTTGGCATTTGAGTCCCGCCGGACCCCGGGCTATCCTTTGTTTCTGGGGGTTTTAATCGGTATATTAAAAATACCCCTGGTGGGTATTATTTTTTTGCAAATGTTATTAACTATAGCCACGGCATTTATAACTTATCAGGCGGCGCTTGAGATTGATGGAAAAATTGCTTTTTTAAGCGGCCTGATCGTTTTGTATAGCCCGATCACCACCATTAATTCTTTGCAAATTTTAACCGAAACGCTGTATTTATTTTTACTCTGCGTATTTATGTTTTTATTTATTCGTTATTTAAAAACTAAAAGTGTTAAATTGGGTATCTGCTCGGCAGTTTTATTAGCTTTGGCCACTTATGTCCGGCCGGTAAGTTATTACCTTCCTGTGGCGGTAGCTATTTTTATCATATTTGCTAATATCGCGGATAGATTTTGGCGGGCGATTTTACACGCTTTAATTTTTTTATTTATTGCTTATCTTTTACTGGGGATTTGGCAAGTTAGAAATTACCAGCATTTTCATCAGTATATTTTTACCCATTTCCAGAATATTATTAGCTATCATTCTCCATGGCATAGATATATCAAGGAGTACAATCCTTTTAATAAGGGCCTGGCAACGATTCCGTTTTATATTGATTTAATCGGCCGTTCTTTTATTTCTCTCATGACTGAGCCTGGCTCTTTGAAATATTTTAATTGCCGCGCTTTAACTATCGCCGGTAAAATTTTTGGTTATGCTTTTGTTATTTTTTGGTGGGCTGGCTTCCTGATTGGCTTGACAAAGATAAAGAAAAATATTTATTATCAATTTAGTTTTTTTATAATTTCTTATTTTATCTTAGTTACTATTGCCACGGCTGGGTTGTCTAGCTCGGAGCGCTATCGGGCGCCTATTGTTCCATTTATAGCTATTATTTCCGCGGCGGGTTGGATAGAATTAAGAAAGAAGCGTTGGATAGCGTAACTGATGGGACTATTGCGAAATGAACAAAATCGTCATTCCCGCGCAAGCGGGAATCTATACCTTCAATAAAATCAGCAGGTTTCTGGATGCTCGCTTTAGCGGGCATGACAAAAAACTGCATTCCGCAATAGTCCCCTGATCTTGCTGTTTTTCCAAAGAAGATGAGATTATTCCTATTTTCTATTACTTATACCTTATCGGGTATAATGCTTGATAATTTATCGGAAATATTTTCTATAATATACCTATAAATGTATAATTGATTTATAATTATCCTTTTCGGGTATAATAATTATGAAAAAATATTTGCAATTATACCCGAAAGGTGTTATATTTCCTTAGCATGGCACAAACTTCAATTAACCTACAGATTAGGGATTTACGAAAAAAACTGAATTTAACCCAAGTTGAGTTCGCCAAAAGAACGGGAGTTGGTTTGCGTTTTTTAAGAGAACTGGAAAGCGGGAAAACTACTGTTCGACTAGATAAGCTTAATCAAGTTTTGGATTTTTTAGGGGTTCATCTAGAGTTAACGCGTAATGAAAATATAAACTATGTGCCCAAAAATAAAGATTTAAATTCTGGATAGAATTATGATAAAGCTTAGAAACGCGCGGGTTTTTTACAATGAGGATTTGGCTGGACATATCAGCGAAACAGCTGACGGCTATTTATTTCAATACCATAAAGATTTTTTAAAAAAGAATATTCCTATTTCGATATCGTTACCTATTAGGGAGGAGCCTTACGCGTCTACGGAATTATTTTCTTTTTTTAGGGGCCTTTTACCTGAAGGCTGGTATTTAGATATTGTTACGGCCACGCAAAAGGTCGATCGAGAAGATTTGTTTGGCCTTTTAATTTGCACTACGGGCGTGGATACAATTGGCGCGGTAACTGTTCGCAGGACGGATGGGCCTATAAATGGATAAGAAACTTATTCAAGAGATGTTTAATAAGCCTAAACTGCCAATAATAGAATTTGGCTTGCAAGATGTTTCTTATAAAGCTCAGCAATCGACAGGGAAGCTATCTATTTCTGGGGTTCAGCCAAAATTATCCATGAAGCTTGATAAGAAAAATAATTCGTTAATTTCTGTCGCTGAAGGCGGAGAATATATTTTAAAACCACAAACTACGGCTTTTTCGAATATTCCCGAGAATGAGCAGTGTTGTATGGATATTGCCTCAGAGTTTAAGATAGATGTACCGCCGCATTGTTTATTGCCCTTAAAGGACGGATGTTTGTCCTATATTGTGAAAAGGTTCGATAGGGAATCGGGCGTAAAAATCCATCAGGAAGATTTCGCTCAAATATTAGGATTAAGAGATAAGTATCAAGGTTCTGTTGAACAAATTGGACACAAATTAAAAGAAATATCGACAGGGCCAGGATATGACGCGCAATTATTTTTTGAGAGAGTTGTTTTTAACTTTATTATTGGAAATGGTGACGCGCATTTAAAAAATTATTCCATTGCCTATAAAGATAAAGAAACTATTCGTTTAACGCCCATTTATGATATTGTTTGTTCAAAATTGGTGATTCCTGATGAAGAGGATTCCGCTTTGCCGATTAATGGCAGAAAGAATAAATTAAAAAGAGAAGATTTTGATAAGTTGGCGGATTATTTAAATATTCCGTTAAAAATTCGATATGAAAAATTCGAAAAGAGCTCAAATTTAATGGAAATAATAATTAAGAATTCAGAAATCAAGAAAGAGGCTCAAGAGCAATTTATTAGTATTATTAGAGAGCGTCTTTGGCGTATGGATTTAGCGGTATAAGAAATAAAAGTTTAAAATTATATATTCTGTTAGTGTCTGGGGGCTTCATTTTTTAAGGAAGATTCAGATATTTATCCTTTGGTGTCCAGAAATAGGGATTTAATTTTTTTTCTATTGCCTTTTTATGGACTATTCGATATAATAATTGAATATGATGGAAGCGCTTAGGCCTTATATACTTAGCTTTATTCCGCTGTTTGTGGCGGTGGATGCGATTGCTAATATTCCTATTTTTCTCTCTCTGGTTGAACATTCTTCTAAGCCGGCTAGAAAGAAGATCGTTTTAGACGCGGTGATTACCGCCACGGCGGTGGCGATTATTTTTATGTTTGTCGGCAAGTGGGTTTTTTCCTTGCTGGGCATAACGATTCCGGATTTTCAGATTGCCGGCGGCGTGCTTTTATTTGTTATTTCCGTGCGGCTTTTATTGCCGGGGGCTCAGAAAAGCGTGTTAACTAGCTGTCAGGATAAAGACGTGGGCGTATTTCCTCTGGGCACGCCGTTAATTACCGGGCCGGCAGTTTTAACCACTACGCTGATGATGATGCATAGCTTTGGTACTTTGGCTACCCTGGTGGCCGTAGTATTAAACATGTTTTTTGTCTGGGTTACTTTGGTTAAAGCGGATGAAATAATGAAAATGATCGGTTCTAACGGCACGCGGGCATTTTCTAAAATAATGTATATATTGCTGGCATCCATCGCGGTGATGATGATTCGACATGGCATAACCGGAGCTTTTCTTACATGATGCGTAAAGTTTTAACTTTTATTATGGCCGGCGGCAAAGGCGAGCGTCTTTTGCCTTTAACTAAAGACCGCACTAAACCGGCGGTGCCTTTTGGGGGGATTTATCGGATTATCGATTTTACTTTGAGTAATTGTATTAACTCGGGCATGCGTAAGATTTACATCCTTACGCAGTATAAATCCGCGTCTTTGCAAAGGCATATTCGTTTGGGTTGGAATTTCCTTCCTTCAGAGTTGGGCCAATGTATTGAGCTGCTTCCGGCGCAGCAGCGTATCGGAGATTCCTGGTATATGGGGACGGCGGATGCGATTTATCAGAATCTTTATACTCTGGAAATGGACCGTCCGGATGAGGTTTTGATTTTAGCCGGCGACCATATCTATAAAATGAATTATTACTCGATGATTGATGTGCACCGGGAGCAAAACGCGGATTTGACGGTGGGAGTGGTGGAAATTGATAAATCTAAATCTAGGCAATTGGGCGTGGTGGAGGCGGACGCCCAGGGCCGGGTTATCGGTTTTCAGGAAAAGCCGGTAAATCCTAAAACTATTCCCGGGAAATCAGATAAGATTTTTGGCTCAATGGGGATTTATGTATTTAATCAGGCGGTATTAATGCGGGAATTATTGGAGGATGCCAAGAATAGTAAGTCCGCGCATGATTTTGGTAAAGATATTATCCCTCAGATGTTAAAGAAGGGGATGAATATTGTGGCCTATAATTTCCGGAATAAGGAGATGGGCGAGGAGTATTGGCGGGATATCGGGACGATTGACGCTTATTACGAGGCGAATATGGAGCTAATTCAGGCTGATCCCACGTTTAATCTTTATGATCAGGAGTGGCTGATTCGGACCTTTCAAGAGCAGTATCCTCCGGTTAAGACGGTGCACTCCGGGGATAAGGAAGAGGGAAGGGTGGGGTTGGTGCTGGATTCTATTGTTTCGGAAGGCTGCGTTGTTTCTGGCGGGCGTGTGCAGCGTTCCATACTTTCGCCGAATGTCCGGATTAATAGTTTTTCTGAGGTCTATGATTCAATTTTAATGGAGAGCGTGCACGTGGGTAGGCACGCGAAAATTAAACGGGCAATTATTGATAAAGATGTAAATATTCCACAGGGAATGGTGATTGGTTTTAATTTGGAAGAAGATAAGAAGAGGTTTTTTGTCAGTGAATCAGGGATTGTGGTGGTGGCTAAGGGGACGGCGTTTAAGTAGGTCGTAGGCCGTAGGTGGTAGGTCAGAGGTGGGTAAAGTGATGATTAGAAAGGCTAGGATAAAAGATATAAAGCAGATTCAGGAGTTGATTGGTGGCTTTGCTAAGCAGGATGTGATGCTGCCACGTTCACTGAACGAGCTTTATGAAAATATTCGTGATTTTTGGGTTTATGAAGATAAGGATAAAATATTTGGTTGTGCCGCTTTGCATATTTCCTGGGATGATTTAGCGGAGATTAAGTCTTTAGCGGTGGCTAAAAATAAGCAAAAGAAAGGGCTGGGGCAGGATTTGGTTGCGGCCTGCCTGGCTGAGGCGCGGGTAATGGGGGCAAAAAAAATCTTTGTGCTCACTTATAAACCGGAGTTTTTTAAAAAATTAGGTTTTAAAAAGATTAAGCATGAGGCGCTTCCGCATAAAATCTGGGCGGAATGTATCAACTGTTGCAAATTCCCCAATTGTCAGGAAATTGCCCTTCTAAAAGTATTGTAAAATCTAAATAATATGATATAATTTTTTATTCTTTTGGAATTTGAGTTTCGGATTGACAGTTTGAAAAATTTTATGATTTAGACCTCCGGGGTCTACATTTAATGTAGACCCCGGAGGTCTACGGTGGTTTAATAGGGGAGGAGTAAAATGGATTATTTATTGACGGAAGAACAAAAGATGATTAAGGATTTGGCGCATAAGATTGCCGAAGAAAAGATACGCCCGGTGGCGGCTAAATATGATATCAGCGAAGAGTACCCTTGGGAGGTGTTGAAGGTGATGGGCGAGTCGGATATTTTCGGCTTGTTTATTCCTGAGGAGTATGGTGGATTTGCCACGAGCGTATTTAATCTCTGCCTGGCCACGGAAGAATTTTCTCGCGCTTGCGGGGGGATTGCGGTTTGCTACGCGGCTAGCGCCTTGGGAACTTTTCCGATTGTTTTATTTGGTACGGATGAGCAGAAGAAAAAATATTTGCCGGCTTTAGCCAGCGGCAAGAAGGTGGCGGCTTTTGCCATTACCGAGCCGGAAGCGGGTTCGGATGCCTCAGCGATTAAGACCGTGGCCAAAAAGATGGGCGATCATTATGTTTTAAACGGCCTGAAGCATTTTATCACCAATGGCGGCGACGCGGAGACCTATGTGGTTATTGCCATGACCGATAAAACAAAAGGCGCGCGCGGAGCTAGCGCGTTTATCGTCGAAAAGGGTACTCCGGGTTTTACTTTTGGCAAGAAAGAAGATAAGTTTGGCATTCGCGCCTCAAGTACGCGGGAGTTGATTTTTACGGATTGCAAGATTCCCGCGGCTAATTTATTGGCTAAGGAAGGCATGGGTTTTATTGTGACCATGAGGACTTTTGATATGTCGCGTCCGGGAGTGGCGGCTCAGGCATTAGGTATTGCTCAGGGAGCGCTGGAGCTGGCGGTTAAATATGTACATGAAAGAGTGCAATTTGGTAAAGCGATCTCTAGCTTTCAGGGGATTCAGTGGATGCTGGCGGATATGGCGACGGAGGTTGAAGCAGCGCGTAGTTTAGTTTACGCCACGGCCAGGATGGTGGATGCCGGAGTTAAGGATGTGGCTAAAGAATCCGCTATGGCCAAGATGTATGCTTCGGATGTGGCGATGAAGGTGACGGTGGATGCCTTACAGTTATTTGGCGGTTATGGTTACATGAAGGATTATCCGATTGAAAAATATGTGCGGGATGCTAAGATTACCCAGATCTACGAGGGGACCAATCAGGTGCAGCGTAGTATTATTGCTTTGAAGTTGATTAAAGAGATGGCAAAATAGAGTTGATGGAGAGATGAGTTGATAGCTCATAGAAAGACGAAATAAAGGGTCGATGGTCTATGGCCGATGGTCGATAGATGATGGCTCATAGATATAGAAAGACGAAATAAAGGGGCGATGGTCTATGGCCGATGGTCGATAGATGATGGCTCATAGATATAGAAAGACGAAATAAAGGGTCGATGGTCGATGGTCGATAGTTGATGGTTGATAGATGATAGAAAGACTAGATAAAGGGTCGATAGTCTATAGTCTGTGGTCGATAAATTGTGGCTTATAGATATAGAAAGACGGAATAAAGGGTCGATGGCGGGGGATTAAAAAAAGTAATTTTAGGTAGGGTTGAGTAATAATTAGTAAGATTGAGTAAGTAAAGCAAGTTAAGACAATAATAGATTAAGTAAAAATAAGTAAGTTGGTGAATGTAAAAATAGTTAAGAATGATTAACATTAAGTAAGTTTGGGTAAGTAATAATAAATAGGATTAAGTAAAAATAAGTAAGTTTGGGTAAGTAAAATAATCCAGGCAGGAATAAATAAATGAATATAATCGTTTGTATAAAACAAGTTCCCGAGACTACCGAAGTAAGGATTAATCCTGAAACGAACACGCTGATGCGCGAAGGGGTTAAGTCGATTATTAATCCTTTTGATATGTACGCTATTGAAGAAGCGATTCGGCTTAAGGAAAGATTTGGGGGTAAGGTAAGCGTAATTACGATGGGTCCGCCTCAAGCGGAGGCCGTTTTGCGCGAAGCAATTTCTATGGGGGCCGATGATGGATATTTAGTTTGTGACCGCGCTTTTGCCGGAAGCGATACCTGGGCAACCAGCTATATTTTGTCCGGGGCAATTAGAAAACTCGGGAGCTTTGATTTAATTATTTGTGGTAAGCAGGCTTCAGATGGAGACACGGCGCAGGTGGGGCCGGGAATATCGACGCATTTAAATATTCCTCAGGTAACTTATGTAAAAAAAGTAGAAGAGGCCACGGATAAGTCTATGCGTTTAGAGCGTATGCTGGAAGAAGGTTATGAAATTATTCAGGCCTCGCTTCCTGTGCTATTAACGGTGGTTAAAGAGATTAATGAGCCCAGGATTCCTTCCTTGAAAGGTTTAATGCGCGCGAAAAACGCTAAAATTACTATTTTGACTCAGAAAGAGTTGAATTTAGATCCTCAGCAGATTGGTTTGTGCGGCTCGCCAACTCAGGTGGTAAAAATTTTTACTCCCGTGCCCAGAGTGGGCGGCCAGATACTCAAAGGAGAAATTCCTGATCTGGTCAAGCAATTGGTGGAGCTGATTAGGGACGAGGTTAATTAAAAATGTCGATTTCTATTATTATTGAGAAATGTACGGGTTGTGGTTTGTGTATTAAGGCTTGTCCATTCGGTGCCATCCGCGTGGTTGAGAAGAAGGCGATTATTGATTTACATAAATGCACGCTTTGCGGCGCCTGTAAAGATGCCTGTAAGTTTAAGGCGGTGATAATAGAGAATGCTCCGGCTAAATGCGCTTTGCCGGATATCAAAAACTATAAAGGGATCTGGGTTTTTATTGAGCAAAAAAACGGCCGGGTGCAATCGGTTTCCTATGAATTATTAAGCAAGGCCCAGGAGCTGGCCAAAAAATTAAACACGGATGTGAGCGGAGTTTTGATTGGCGATAAGCTGGAAGATCAGCTGGATGAGCTTATTTTTTGCGGAGCGGATAATATTTATTTAGTTGAAGCTCCCCAGCTAGCTAATTTTCAGGATGAGCCCTACACGAATATTTTAGTGGAGCTGATTAAGAAGCATAAGCCGGAGATTTTTTTATGCGGTGCCACGAATATCGGCCGGTCTCTGATTGCGCGCGTGGCGATTAAGATCAAAGCCGGCTTAACCGCGGATTGCACCGGGCTGGATATTGATCCGGAAAAAAAGATTTTATTGCAGACACGCCCGGCTTTCGGCGGTAATATTATGGCGACAATTATTTCTCCGAATTACCGGCCGCAAATGGCCACCGTTAGGCATAAGGTATTTACGCCAATGCCCGCGGATAAAAAACGCAAAGGCAAAATTATTAAAGAAAGTTTTGATTCCGCGCTTTATTTTTCGCGGACCAAGCTTTTAGATATTGTGGATGAGATTGAGTCTACGGTAAATTTATCCGAAGCGGATATTATTGTTTCCGGAGGCCGTGGCATGGGGGGGCCGGGAAATTTTAAGCTCTTAGAAGATTTGGCCCATGTCTTGGGTTCGGCAGTCGGCTCCAGCCGCGCCGCCGTGGATGCCGGTTGGATGCCTTACTCGCATCAGGTCGGCCAGACCGGGCGCACGGTGAGCCCGAAGATTTATTTTGCCTGCGGAATAAGCGGCCAGATTCAACACCTTGTCGGCATGCAGTCCTCCAAAATTATTGTGGCCATTAATAAAGATCCGGAAGCCCCGATTTTTAAAGTCGCCACTTATGGGATTGTCGGTGACCTCTTCCAGGTTGTTCCCGCTTTAACCCAAGCTTTCAAAACATCTCTGCGAAAATAAATAGGCTTACCAGTGCAGGTTGTCAAAGTATTTCTTTCAGAACCAATTGAAGTATATATGGTTATGTAGACTGTCTACAAGGATAGATTTGCATGTTTATGTTGGTTTTTATACTTAATCAGCCTTGTTTAGATATATATGTTAAAGAATGTAAAGATTCTCCTTGACAAAAAGCTTGCTTTTGTTTATAATGCAAACATAAATTTCAGGAGGCTGCTTAGGGGTGTTATGGTAAATAGTAATTTGATGACGATAGAAGATTTGGCGGAGTATTTAAAAGTTACCCGCCGGACTATTTATGATTGGTTAAAACATAATAAGATTCCGGCGTTAAAACTTGTCGGGCAATGGCGTTTTAAAAAAGATAAAATTGATGACTGGCTGGACAGTTCGACTAAGCTCACTGTCAACCCTGAGCAAAGTGAAAGGGTTGAAGGCTAAACTAGGCTTAGTTGAATAGTTTAAGCTATCAGCTATCAGCTATCAGCTATCAGCTATAATATTATAACTATTCCATTTAACCAGAGGAGAAAACATGTATTTTAAAAGATTAGAGCTGGTGGGTTTCAAATCATTTTGCGATAAGACCACGTTTAATTTTGAACCGGGAATTACCGCGGTAGTCGGCCCAAACGGCTGCGGGAAAAGTAATTTACTAGATTCCCTGCGCTGGGTGCTGGGGGAGCAGTCCGCGAAATCTCTGCGTGGTTCTGATATGCTGGATGTAATTTTTAACGGCACGGACCAGAAGGAGCCGTTGGGGATGGCGGAGGTAAGCCTGGCTTTTGATAATACCAGCCGTTTTTTTAATGTGGATCATCCAGAAGTGCTGATTACCCGCAGGCTTTTTAGATCCGGTGAAAGCGAGTACATGTTAAACAAGGCGACGGTGCGGCTTAAAGATATTCTGGATCTGTTATTAGGCACCGGCATCGGCGCGGAGAGCTATTCGATTATTGCTCAGGGGAAAATTGACCTGGTGTTAAGCTCCCGGCCGGAAGATCGCCGGGTAGTTTTTGATGAAGCCAGCGGGATAAGTAAGTATAAGGCTCAGAGAAGAGAGGCCAGGCGTAAGTTGGATGAGACCGAGCAGAATCTTTTGCGGGTCAATGATATTGTGGCGGAGGTTAAGCGCCAGATTGGCTCTCTAGAACGTCAAGCCAATAAGGCGCGCCGCTATAAAGAGATTTTTGAAGAATTAAAAGCGCAAGAAATAGATTTAGCCGCGCTGAATAAGAAAAATTTAGGCGCGGAGAAAGACGCGCTGGTTGGGCAGCTGAAGGATTTGGAGAATGAGGAATCCGGTTTAATCGCGTTAATTGCCCAGCAGGAAGCCAAAATTGCCAACCGCCAGTCAGAGTTAAAAAGTTTAGAGGAAACGATGATGGAGGCGCGCAGCCAGATGCTTAATCTGGAGAATAGCTTAGTGCGCAATAATGAACATATTAATTTTAATCAGCAGCGGATGGGCGAGCTAGCGCGGAATTGCCTGGTCTTAGAAGGCCAAATCGGCCAGGCGCAAGCTAAGCTGGTTCAGGATGAAGAAAAGTTAGAGCAGGTGCGCGGCGAATACGCTAACCTTAAGCAAAACATTGAAGTCAAGCAAGCCAGCTTAACTCAGAAGGAAGAGGAGATTGATAAGCTTAGCCTGAGTATTAAAAATTCACTGGAGCTGATCGCGGAATGTAAAAAGATAATTTTAGATTTGGAAACCGCGATTTCTAATACGCATAATCAAATCGGAGATTTTAATTCTAAACATCAGGTTTTTCTGGCGCGCAAAAAGAGGCTAGAGATTGAAAAGGCCAAGGTTTACGAGGATAAAGTAATTACGCAAGAGGCTTTAAATAAAGTTACACAGGAATTAGAGGATACGCGCAGACAGGTGGCTGAATTTAAGCGGAAGATTTCTGAAGTCAAGATTAGCCTGCAACACGAGGGGTTAAATCTAGAGGGAATTAACCGGGAGATTGTGAGGCTGGGCAATGAAAAGCTCACCTTGGTTTCGCATAAAGAATTTTTAGAGAAGCTAAAGAGCAAATATGATGATATTGGCGAGTCTTCCAACGCGGTGATTTATTTAGATAAAATGCCCAAGGAGAGCTTGACCGGCCTGGTGGTAAAAATCCAGGATCAGCTGTCTTTGGGCCCGCAGGATTCTTTGCATTCGAGCGCGGCTGTTTTTAAAATAAGCGGAGAGGCCAAACCGATTGAATTAGATACGCAGAAAATTGATGAAAAGATCGCCAGGCTCGAAGAAAATCTCGGTGAGCTAAGGAATAGAATGGTGCTGCGGCAGGCCTGTATTTTGGAATTGACCAAGATGTCCGATGGCTTGGAGCTGGATTTACGTAACTATGAGATTACTTTAGCCAATAAAGAATCAAATCACGCGGCTACCTCGGAACAATTTAATAAAATTAAAGAAGAAGAAGATGTGATTGTCATGGAGCTGTCTGATGTTGCCCGGGAGATTTCTATCCTCCAACAAAATTTGGAAAGCTCTCAGAATCAGCTGCAGGATTTAAATAATCAAGAAAGGCAGAGGCTGGATGCTATCGCGCGGGCAGAGGAGGCCATTTCTTTGAATAGCAAGTTACGTGAAGAGGTTTTGGTTTTTATTACGCAAACTAAGACGGAAATTGAAGCTTTGCATCGGCGCTTTAGTTCGGACGCGGCAACTTTAAAGATTCTGGATCAAACTTACGCGCAGGATAAAGCGAGCCTGGAGAATATTCAGCGTCAGATTAGCGATGGCAAAGAGCGCCAGGAGATTTTAGGAGCGGAAATTACGCAGTGCCAGAATATTAATCAGGAAGCCCAGGTGCAGATAGAGCAGAAAAAAACTTCTTTGGCAGGAATTGAGCTTAAATATAATGAGGTATCCAGCGGCACAGCCGGGGTGGTGAAAAAGATTGAGGCTGACCGTAAACAGTTGGATCAGATAAAAAACCGTTTGCATGATTTAGAGATGCATGATTTGGACCTGGATTATCGCTATACGACGATTAAAGAGAGGATGTTGTCGGCCTATAAGGTTGACTTAAGCCTTCTGGCGGAGCCGCTGAACGCGTCAGATCAAGCGGCGTTGACGGCGATGATTAGTGAATTAAAAAGAAAGCTGGACGCCTACGGCACGGTAAATTTAGTGGCGATTGAGGAGTATGATGAGCTAAAGAAGCGCTATGATTTTCTGCTTTTGCAGCAGACGGATCTGGCGGATGCTAAGGAGTCTTTGCATCAGGCTATTTTAAAGATTAATCGCACCACCAAGCAGATGTTTATGGAGACATTTGAAAAAGTAAAGGTGGAGTTTAAGAATTATTTCCGCTTGCTTTTTAACGGAGGGGACGCGCAGCTTTTCCTGTTGGATGAATCGGATCCGTTGGAGTCGGGAATTGAAATTATTTGCCGGCCTCCGGGAAAGAAATTGCAGAATGTCCTTTTGCTCAGCGGTGGCGAGAAAACCATGTCGGCGATCGCGCTGATTTTTGCGATTTTTAAAGTTAAGCCCTCGCCGTTTTGTATTTTGGATGAGATTGATGCCGCCCTGGATGAGGCTAACGTTGATCGGTTTTCCCGGGTGCTGCAGGAGTTTGCTAAAACTTCGCAGTTTATCGTGATTACGCATAATAAGAAAACCATAGTGAATGCCAATATTATGTATGGGATTACTATGGAGCAGTCAGGGATTTCTAAAATTGTTTCAGTGAAATTATCGCAAAATAAAGAAAGAGAATTACAGAATCAAAAGGAAAACCAAGAGCAGGCAGTTTTGTCATCCTAACACAGGCATTAACCGCGGTAGGTATTGTTTTTACCTTTGTTTTTAGCTTGATAGAGTGATTTATCTGAAGCAGTAATTAAGTCCGCAGGCAACAGCCCATCCTCAGGAAAAGTGGAAATTCCCAAGCTTACTGTTAGTTGTTCTTTAGGAAAAGTTTCTTTATTTAGAAAAGGGTATTTTTGAATATTTGTTCTTATACGTTCAGCAATCAAGAAAGCTTCATTTTTATCCGTGTGGGGAAGAATAATCGTAAATTCTTCTCCGCCATAGCGGCAGACATGATCCATTTTACGGGATTGATTGCGTAAAAGGCTAGATAGGCCTTTTAATATTTTATCTCCCGCTTGATGCCCGAGTGTATCGTTATAAATTTTAAAATCATCAATATCAATCATAATCAAAGTCAGAGGGTTTTTAGTAACTTTAGTTTTTTCTAATTCTGTTTGCAGTAAGTATTGGAAATATCCGTGATTCCAGAGATTAGTTAGGTAATCTGAATGCGTGTGCTCTACGGTCAATTCAAAAAGCTGGGAGTTTTCAATGGCTAAGCCCGCCTGGTTAGCGAGCATAGTGAGCATGCGGATATCATCTTTAGTGATTGGATCATTGGTAATGAAGTTATCCGCCACAATAATTCCGTTTACCTTATCTTTGGCTTTTAACGGTATGAGTACCAATTCTTTGCTTTCTAGTGCTTGAATTACAGGTGAGTTTTGATACTTAAGGATAGTTTTGCCGGTTAAATGCAGCGGCATGCCTTCCAATACTGCTAAAGATAGTGGATTTTCACTTTTATCGAGTAAAGACACCTTTAAGTTTTTTACCTGGCGATTAAAACCGGATTCTAATACCGTGTTAGAGTTTTTAAAGGCGTTAATTAAATCTTCAAGATCCATTTTTTCTTCTTCGATTCTGGTCCAGGCAATGTTAGCTTCTTCGCCATTTTCCGGGCCGATGCCCATTTTTCCTTCGATGAGCTGTTCACTTTCATTTATTAAGAAAAGTATGGCGCGGTTAAATCCTAATCCTGTATGCGCGGTTACACCAGTAAGGATGATATAAAGGATTTCATCCAATTTTAAAGTGGTGCGCATGGCATTAGATATCTCATAAAGGATCTTTAATTCAATTTTGGTGCGCTCAAGTTCAATTTTTAGCTTATTTATGTCTTCCATAATGGTAAACTTAACATATTTTGTCTTGGTTGTCAAGGCAGCTATCCAATCAAACCTCGGGGGTTAAGCCAAGTTTTAATCCAATAACCCAATCAAACCTCGGGGGTTAAGCTAAGTTTCAATCCAATCAAACCCCCGAGGTTAAGGCGGGTTTTCTCTTGAAACGCTTACGTCTTTCCTCTAGCTAATCGGTAATCCAATCAAACCTCGGGGTCAATCAACCCAAGTTTCAATCTAATAACCCAATCACACCTCGGGGGTTAAGCCAAGTTTTAATCCAATCAAACCCCCGAGGTTAAGGCGGTTTTACAACATGCATTAGCGGCCGAATCCTCCGTATCGGCCCCGACAAAGGCGGGCATTAGGAAGTTAGCAAAATAGGGGACGTTTCAATTTTGAAGAGAAAGCGGTAGTATTTGTTTTGTAACTATCTGACAATTATGAAATTACGTGTAATAGTTCAGAACTTGGAAGTAACCGTGTTATTGCGAGCGTTTTTGCGAAGCAATCTTAAAGTATGTTTACTAAGCAGTATTATGTATATTTTCTAACGAATAGGAATAACAAAGTTCTTTATATTGGGGTAACCAATGACTTAAAGCGCAGAGTTTATGAACACAAAAACGCTTTAACGCGGAGTTTTACACAAAAATATAACGTGAATAAATTAGTTTATTATGAGATTTATGAAGAAATAGAAGCAGCTATTTTCAGAGAGAAGCAAATTAAGGCTGGTTCCAGACAGAAGAAAAACGAGCTTATTGTAAAGACTAATCCCAGATGGGAAGATTTGGCTGATAGTATATAAAGTTGTTTAAAAGATTGCTTCGCTTCGCTCGCAATGACACTTTACAGGGGGAGGCAAGCAGTTTTAACAAAACTTGTTGTAACTATTATAGATATAACAAAAATAACTAAAAAATTTTGACAATACGTTGCATTTAATCGGGAGGGTATATGAAAAAAAGACAGGGGTTTACTTTAATTGAACTTATGTTAGTTGTAATCATCATTGGTGTATTGGTATCTATGGTAATGCCTCGTTTGGTAGGCCGTTCAGAACAGGCAAAGGTTTCCGCGGCAAAGGCGGATATAAACGCGAATATAGATTTGGCGCTAAGTATGTTTGAATTAGATAATGGGCGTTTTCCCGCGGCTGAAGAAGGCTTGGCCTCTTTGCGCGTAAACCCGGGGGCATTAGATACATGGAAAGGCCCTTATTTGAAAAAAGACCCAAAAGACCCGTGGGGCAGGCCGTATATTTATAAATCTCCCGGTACCCATAATGAAGATTATGATTTATATTCCTCAGGCCCTAACGGCACTGAAGGAGATGAAGACGATGTGGGGAATTGGTGATTAAGAGAATTTGTAAGTTATAAGTAAAAAACTTAAGACTTAAGTCTTACGACTTATGACTTACGACTCGTTAGGCTTTTTATGAAAAAAGGTTTTACATTTATAGAATTATTGATAGTTATATCTATAGTCGCGGTGTTAGCGGGCATAGCCGTACCGCAGATTAGAAAGACATATGATAATTTTCAGCAAGAAACCTTTGCCAAAGACATATTTTATTTAATCAAGTACCTTCAGGGCCGTTCAATATCTGAAGGAAAAATTTATTGTTTAAATATTGATTTAGATAACGCCGAATTTCAGGCGGTTTATAAAAAGGAAGATGATTTTTTAAATTTATCAGGAAGATTTGGCAAGAAATACAAAACACCTTCTGGCATTGAACTGGCTATTGATCCTGCAGAAAAAAAACAAATCTATTTTTATCCTGATGGCAGTATAGATAAAATTTCCATGATATTTACTAACCGCTTTGGGAAAAAAGCGGTAATAACAATTCAGGGGTTTAGAATTTCTATTGATATACATTAATGGTATTAAAAAGGTTATAATAGCAATGCCTTATATCTCTAAAAGGAAAAAATCTTCTCTACGCCGGCCTTTTTCAAAAAGAGGGTTTTCTTTGGCGGAAGTTTTAATTACAATGGCAATTTTAGTTACAGGGATTGTTTTTGTTTTTCGCGCGTTTGTCACTTCCATGTCCAGCGCGAAATTCAGCCAGAATATAACTATGGCCTGTTTACTGGCTGAGAATAAAATTTGGG
>JAZDEW010000047.1:0-4480 GCA_043808425.1 Candidatus Omnitrophota bacterium | reverse complement strand
TTTTATTGGAAAATAAATTTTTAATAAATTACTTCCTTAGCTCAGACTTTATTTGTTTTTCTGCCTTCAACCAGTCCGTCAAGGCGTCTCCCGGAGCATTCCCTCGTTTTTCAAAGAACTCCTGGGCGCGTTTACGGATTTTATCTGAAACACTTTCACCAAAAATCGTAGATGATACCAGCTTCCCATTTTTTCCCTTAATCGCCATAGTCGTATCCTCCTATCAAAAATCTGGGGAAGATTCTATTTTTTTAGAAAAAAACTGCCTAAAAAAAATAGAACTGTCCCCAATATTTTAACCTATCGATTAACGGCCTTCATTTTTACGTTTAGAATAACACTCCTTACAATATATCGGACGATCTTCTCTGGGCTTAAAAGGTACTTCACATTCTTTTTTACATTCACCACAAACAGCCTTATGCATCTCCCGGGGACCCCCGCCAAACCCACCACCTTGCTGATATGCCATGCTTCCTCCTTTTTGCTACATAAATAAATCTACTACTCTTTGATAATTATAAGACTTTGTCTAAAAAAATCAAGCATTAATTTTTTCCATCAGCCAGGCCATGTTCCGGCCCAGAATACGCATCGTATCTAAACCCTCTTGATCATTGGCGACTTCCCCAATTTCACGGCCAATTCCCATATTCCAATATGAGGCGCCCACAACAATCATTTCGCCAATCGTAAAAAAATGATTTATGGAATCAAAGGCATGAATCGCCCCACCCCGCCTGACCGCGATTACCGCCGCGCCCACTTTACGTTTAAACAAATTATTATTGGCCCGGCTGACCATGCCTGTTCTTTCCATCAAGGCCTTAGCGCCGGCGGAGCAATCAGCAAAATATGTCGGAGAGCCGATAATTATCCCCTCTGCCCGCGCCATCTTAGCCACATACTCATTAACCGGATCATCCGTCAGGGCGCATTTATTATTTTTGGCCATAAAGCATTGTCCGCAGCCAAGGCAGCCGGAAATTTTTTGCCCGGCCAGCTGAATAAGCTCAGTTTCAATCTTAGCGCTTTCAAGCTCCTTGAATACCTGCTTAATCAAGATGGCCGTATTCCCATCTTTACGGGCGCTCGCGTTAAAGGCAATCACTTTCATTTTAATCCTTTTGTTTAATTCGTGGTTTTATACAACCGGTGGCGCTGCTCTTTAATCTGTTCATTAGCTAAATATTCATCAAAGGTGGTGCTCACCCGGTCGATATATCCCCGGGGAGTAATTTCAATAATCCGGTTAGCCACCGTCTGAACCAGCGCGTGGTCATGAGAAGAAAAAAGAATCGTCCCGGAAAATTTATCCAGGCCCCGGTTTAAAGCGGTAATCGACTCTAAGTCCAAGTGATTAGTCGGTTCATCCAGAATAAGCACGTTAGGCTGGGCCACCATCATCCGCGCGAACATACAACGCGCCTTCTCTCCGCCGGATAAAACATTAACCGGCTTTAGTGATTCTTCCCCGGAAAAAAGCATGCGGCCTAAAAAAGCGTGGATAAACTCATTTTCGGCGTTGGCCGAAAATTGCCTGAGCCAATCCGCGACGCTAAGCGTGGAATTAAAAAACGCGGAGTTATCCCGAGGATAATAGGCCCGCCGGGTAGAAACACCCCACTTAAAAGTTCCATTATCCGCGCCCGCCTCATTCATTAAAACCTGAAAAAGCATGGTCTTGGCCAAATCATTAGGGCCCACAAAAGCCACCTTATCCGCTTTATGCAGAGTAATATTGAGCCGCTCAAACGTTACTTCTTCGCCCACCTTTTTAAATAAATTATTTATACTCAAAAGGTCGTTGCCGGCCTGGCGTTCCGGCTCAAAATTTATATACGGGTATTTGCGCGAAGAAGGCCCGATATCGTCTAAGGTAAGCTTTTCCAGAATTTTTTTACGGCTGGTGGCCTGGCGCGCTTTAGAAGCGTTATTGGCAAAACGCATAATAAAATCTTTTAAATCTTTACGCTGCTCTTCAATTTTTTTATTAGATTCGCCGCGCTGACGGGCAGCCAGCTGGCTGGCCTCCGACCAAAAAGTATAATTGCCCGGATAAAGCCGGATCTTGCAATAGTCAATATCCGCGATATGCGTGCAGACTTTATCCAGGAAATGCCGGTCATGCGAGACCACAATCGCCGTATTCTGAAATTCACAGAGAAACTCTTCCAGCCACATGCACGACTCTACGTCTAAATGGTTAGTCGGCTCATCCAAAAGCAAAATATCCGGGTTTCCAAATAATGCCTGCGCCAATAATACGCGCACTTTTTGCCCGGCTTCCAGCTGGGTCATTTGCGCGCTATGCAGCGACTCTTCAATACCTAAGTCACTAAGCAGCTTGGCCGCGTCAGATTCGGCGTTCCAACCCCCCAGTTCGCTAAACTCCTCCTCAAGCCTTGAAGCATGCATGCCATCCTCGTCGGTAAAAGGAGTTTTGGCATAAATCGCCTCTTTTTCCGCGATGATGGCATAAAGCCGCTGGTGCCCCATCATTACGGTGGTTAAAACCGTATATTGGTCAAAAGCAAACTGATCCTGCCTAAGGACAGAAAGGCGCTTGCCCACGGGGATACTTACTTCTCCGGCAGAAGACTCAATCTCTCCGGAAAGAATCTTTAAAAAAGTAGATTTACCTGAACCATTAGCGCCGATTAAGCCATAGCAATTGCCGGGAGAAAAAACAATGTTTACTTTAGTAAAAAGTTTGCGCTGACCGAATTCTAATGATACATTGCTTACGGAAATCATAATTTAGTTTTAAAATAAAAGGACGATTCAAGCAAATAGAACCGTCCTTTTATTTCTTATCGATAATTACCAAATCCCAAAGGAATCGCAAAATCCAAACCCCGCAAATACGTAATCACTGTTTGTAATTCATCCTTTTTAGCTGAGCTAACTTTAATCTTTTCCCCCTCGATTTGAGTTTGCACTTTCGCCCCTAAGCCTTTGATTATAGCGCTTAGTTCTTTCGCGCGCTCCTTATCAATCCCCATACAAATTTCAACCTCCTGGCGCAAATAGCCCTCAAAAGCCTTTTGCGGCTCATTGAATTTAAAAGACTTGGCAGAAACTCCTCTTTTTGCCAGGCGCAGGGTTAAAATATCCGTAAGCGAGCGCAGCTTAAAATCATCATCGGCAATTAAAGTAATTTTCTTTTCTTTGCGCTCAAAAGCAATAGAAGCCTTGCTATTCTTAAAGTCATAGCGCTGGCTTAATTCTTTAACCGCCTGATTTACCGCGTTATCCACTTCCTGCAGGTCAACTTCAGAAACAATATCAAAAGAAAAATTTGCCATATGAAAAACTAATTCCGCCCCCCGCGGTTAGCGCTGCCACCGGCGCCTCCGCCTTGCGGCCGACGATTAGGACTAGCCCCAGCTCCACCTCGCGGACCGGGCTTATTCTCCCAGTTGGTTCCGGCTCCACCTTTAGGCCCGGGAGGATTGTTGTCATTATCTCTTCTTAAAGGTAAAACACCAGCTTGTCGAGCTTCTTGAAAATCATTTTTTAAGGCCTGCCTATCTGCCTGTATGTTTTGTCTGTCCTGTTGCATTCCCCGCATATTTTCTTGATGCATTGCTCTTAAATTTTCTTTAAGCCTGTTTGCGGTCTGTAAATCATTGGCTTGTAATGCCGCCCCGATTTGCTGCCTTAGCTGCTGCTCCTCATCCCGGGAGGCAATCATATTATTTTTTATTTCTTCTTTTTGCGCTTGTATCTGCGCGCGATCATCGAAAATTTGCTGTTTCCATTCAGCCCGAGAAGCATCCTGCTCCTCTCCAACCTCAGACGTAATTTCTGCCGGCACCAACTCTCCAACTTCCGCGAATACTCCACCCACTCTGAACAGGGAAAAACATAAAAATAAGCCGCAAAACGTAGCTATTGCTTTTCTCATTAATCACCCTCCTCAATAAAAACCCTGGTTAATTAATAATTTCCCGCCAGACCTCAAAAAAAGCCTGTGGATGTTTACAAACCGGACACTGCTTCGGCGCATCAGTTCCCTCAACAATATAGCCGCAGTTAAGACAATGCCATTTTAGGCTCACCTTTTTCTTAAATACTTCGCCATCAGCTAAATTATTAATTAATTTCCGGTAGCGTGTCTCATGAAACTTCTCAACTTTGGCCACCTGCTCAAAAGTGCGCGCCACATCAGGAAATCCTTCCTCTTTAGCCGCCTTAGCAAAATCCGCGTAAAGCGTGGTCCACTCTAAGTTTTCTCCCGCCGCCGCCGCTTCTAAGTTAGCCTTGGTGCCGCTAATTATCCCCGCCGGATAAGTAACCGTAATCTCCACATCCCCACCCTCCAAATGTTTAAAAAATAATTTCGCGTGCTCCTTTTCATTCTCCGCGGTTTCCATAAAAATATTAGCTATCTGCTCAAAACCTGCTTTCCTGGCCACCG
Source organism: Candidatus Omnitrophota bacterium (assembly GCA_043808425.1). GTDB lineage: Bacteria > Omnitrophota > Gorgyraeia > Gygaellales > Profunditerraquicolaceae > UBA6249. Next base: position 57 of record JAZDEW010000047.1, on the reverse strand, counting down.
AGGCGAAATAAGTATAGCGGTTACGCGCCTGCGATTCACCGGCAAAAGCCTTTAATA
>JAZDEW010000046.1:0-11905 GCA_043808425.1 Candidatus Omnitrophota bacterium | reverse complement strand
GTTATGCTCATCAAAAAGGCTTAGTGAATATTTGTTTTATTAGCCCGACCAGCTCGGTGGCGCGGATTAAAGCCATATTAAAAGTTGCTCGCGGGTTTATTTATTATGTTTCTTTGACCGGGGTAACCGGCAGCCGCAAGAGCTTAGAGGCGGATTTAAAAGTCAAGCTGGCCGCAGTTAAGAAATTAACCACTAAGCCGGTTTGTGTCGGATTTGGTATATCGAGCGCCCGGCAAGTTAAAGAAGTGGTCAAGATTTCTGACGGAGTAATTATTGGCAGCGCAATTATCGCTAAGATCAAGGAAAATATGGGCAAGCGTAATTTAGTACAAAGAGTAGGCAGCTTTGTAGGAAACTTGAGTAATGTATAAAAGGCAAAAGTTAAATAATGGCTTAAGGATAATTGCTAGGCGTTTAAGCAACGTGCAATCTGTATCTTTAGGGGTCTGGATCAGCATTGGCAGCCGTTATGAGGTAGAGACGCAAAAAGGTATTTCGCATTTTCTGGAGCATTTGCTTTTTAAGGGCAGTAAAAAATACTCCTGCCGCTTGATCAAAGAATCAATTGAAGGAGTAGGCGGCTCGTTAAATGGTTTTACTTCTGAGGAACACACCTGTTATCTGGTTAAGATTCCCCACCGTTATTTAAAGAGCGCTTTAGATATTTTATCTGATATGGTAATTAATCCGTCTTTGGCGCCGGCGGATATCGAAAAAGAGAAGACCGTGGTTTTGGAAGAATTAAAAATGTATCGTGATCTTCCGCAAAGCTATTGTCTGGAATTGCTAGATGCGCTGCTTTGGCCAAGCCAAGCTTTGGGTTCACCGGTAATTGGGACGGTGGAAACCGTAAATAATATTAGTCGCCATGGCTTAAAATCTTTTCAAGCCCATCACTATACTCCGGCTAATATTGTGATAAGTGCGGCAGGATTACTGGACTATGATTTGTTGGTAAAAAAAGTTTCGGCTATTTTTTTACCGCTTAAAAGCGCTAAATTAAATACTTTTCTTAAAGCTCAGCAGCATCAGGACCATCCGCAGTTAAAGATTTTCCATAAGGATACTGAGCAGACCCATATGGCTTTAGGTTTTCACGCTTTAAAGCGCGATCATTCTTTGAAGCATGCCCAGGCAATTTTGCACATAATTTTAGGCGCCAATATGTCTAGCCGGCTTTTTAATGAAGTCCGGGAAAAAAGAGGGTTAGCTTATGAGATTGGCACGGGCTTGAAACGTTATCATGACACCGGAGTATTCTTGGTACACGCCGGGATTGATAATCGTAAAGTCCCGGATTGCCTGGGGTTAATCTTTCAACAGCTGCACAAGACTAAAAAATCTCTGGTGACTAAAGATGAATTTAAGCGGGCAAAAGAGTTTTACCTGGGGCAGTTGAGTCTGGCGTTAGAGGATACTATGGAGTATATGCTCTGGATGGGGGAGAGCGTTGCCTGTTTAGATAAAGTGTATTCTTTAGAGCAGATCATTAAAGAGGTAAATAAGGTCTCTGTGGAGGATATACGTTTGGTGGCCAGGCAAATATTTAAGCATGAAATTATCAATCTTGCCCTTATCGGCCCGTTGGAAAAAAATGAAAAACAGATTTATGGTAAGCTGAATTTATGGGAGACTCGCTAGGATAAAGATGTCTATTTTTTTGATTTTATTAACTTTGGCGGTAGTTTCTTTCTTTTTTTCCGCCTCAGAAACGGCGTTTATCGGATTAAGTAAAATCCGTCTGCGCCATATGATACAGCGGGGGCTTAAGCGTGCCCGGAGTGTTCAGCGGTTAGTGGCTAAACTGGATAAAGTGATCGCGGCTATACTTATCGGCAACAATCTGGTGAATATTGCGATTTCATCGATTGTTACCGGAATATTTGTTCAGATTTATGGGTATCGTTGGGGTGTAGTGGTTGCTACTTTTGTGACCGCCTTATTTCTGCTTATTTTTTGTGAAATAACGCCTAAAATACTTTCTGCCAAGTACTCAGAAAAGGTTTCGTTGCTTAGCGCGCCATTAATAGAAGTTGTGCTTATAATTTTTAAGCCCTTTACCGTATTTTTTATCAGGATTAGCAATTTTATTTTAAAAATATTTGGAGTGAGCTTAGCCAAGAGATCGCCTCTGATTACGGTGGAGGAATTAAAAACCATGATTGAGATGGGGCAGGAAGAAGGGGTTCTCAGTGAAGAGGAACGTAAGATGCTTCACCGTATTTTTAAATTTGGAGATACTCGGCTTAGCGATATCATGGTGCCTAAGGATAAAATTATCGCGGTAAACATAGATACGAATTCTGACAATTTGCTGAATATCTTTGTGGAAGAAGGCCATGCGCGGCTTCCGGTATATAGCGGGAGCAAAGATAATATTGTGGGTATGGTTTATGCCCGCGATCTTTTGTATATCTTGCGTGAAAAAAGCCTATTTTTATTACCGGACCTGCTGCACGGGGTTTGTTTTGTTTTAGGCTCAATGCGCGTGAGTGAGATGCTTAGGAAATTTCAGGCCGAGAAGATGCAGATTGCCATTATCGTGGATAAGAATAAGCTGGCCTTAGGTTTAGTTACCTTAGAGGATTTACTGGAAGAGATTGTCGGTGAGATAGAAGAAAAGCATTCTGCGAGAGGAAGGCATGCCTGAAGGGTTAAGATGAATTTGCAGGCAGACAAACTTTACCTATAATTGAAAGTCAGCCAGATTTGTTAGATTGCGGTTGCGTATTAATAATTTGACATCAAAAATTTCCTATGTTAAAATTAACAATCGCTGGTAATGGTAAGAAAAATCTTTTGCAGGATAGTTGTTTAACGGGATATATTTGCGCGTTAATTTACTCACATTTTGTGTTGGTAAGTTAAGCGCTATTTAAAGGAGGAACAAATGGCAGAAACAGGTTATTGCGTAAAATGTAAGGGAAAGAAAACAATGAAGGATGAGGAGAAGGTTACTATGAAAAATGGCCGTGCCGCGATGAAAGGCAAATGTCCTGAATGTGGTACCGGGATGTATAAGATTTTAGGAAAAGCCAAATAAGAGAGAATAGCAGTTTATCAAGTAAGTAATATTTGGTGCTAATAAGCACCTGGCGCTAATGGGTATGGCGCGGGTGTTTTGTTAGTCTACAAGGAGCAAAAAATAAATTCAAAACAATTAGCGCAACGCATTGCCTGGGTTGCTAAATCTAAAAAAGCCGAGCAGGTCATAATTCTGGATGTTTCTAAGGTGGCTGGGTTTTGCGATTATTTTGTGATTGCCAGCGGTAATTCCTTAAGGCAGGCTACCGCGATTGCCCAGGCGATTCAGGAAGACTTGGAAATACAAAAAATAAAATCTCTCTCTAGGGTTTCTCCGAACGATGAGTCAGGCTGGATAGCCTTGGATTACGCCTCCGTAATTGCGCACTCGTTCTATAAACCCGTGAGAGAGTTTTATTCTTTAGAGGGGCTTTGGTCTGATGCCAAGAGAGTAAGAGTCATTGCCCCTAAACGCTAAGCTTGCCCAATTTGCACCAATCGCAATATTAATTAAAAATGCCTAAAGATATTCAAACAGAACTGATTGAGCTGGTTACGCGCTGCTTGGCCGAGCGAGGCTGGTTGGCGAACATCTCAGAAAAAATTTCTCTTGAGCTGCCTACCGATAATCGTTTTGGCGATTTTAGCACGAACATCGCCTTAAAATTAAGTAAATTGCTAAAACGCCCTCCCCAGGCGATCGCCGCTGAATTAGTCTCTTGCTTGCAGCAGGAAATAGCTAAATCTGAACTGATAAAGTTAGTTACGCAGGTAAAAGTCGAAGGGGTAGGATTTATAAATTTTTATCTTAATGAAAACTATTTTTATGAGCAGCTTAAATTAATTATTACTCAGGGTAAAGAGTCCTTAAGTAGCAATGTTGGCAAGAATAGAAAAGTTTTGATTGAATTTGTGAGCGCTAATCCTACCGGCTCTTTATCTGTGGCCCACGCGCGCCAGGCTGTGGTGGGTGATTGTCTGGCTAATGTTTTATCATTTATTGGTTTTGAGGTTAAGCGGGAATATTATCTTAATGATGAAGGTAATCAGATAAATATTCTTGGCGCATCCGTGGGGTTACGGTTTAAAGAATTAAAGGGCGAAAAAATAGAATTCCCGGAGAATTATTACCAGGGTGATTATATTTATGATATCGCAAGATTGGCACAGAGCCAAAAAATTAACGACGTTGATCTGGGGGAGTTTGCCTCGGACTATATTTTAAAGATTATTAAGCAAGAGTTGATTGATTTTAAGGTTAATTTTGATTACTGGTATTCACAAAAACAGCTGGCGAAAAGCGGAAAAATCGAAGCTGCTTTTAGCCGGTTAAAAGAAAAAGGATATTTGTATGAGCAGGATGGAGCGCTTTGGTTTAAATCTACGGCTTTTGGCGATGACAAAGACCGGGTAATTGTTAAAAGTGATGGGGCGCAGACGTATTTAGCTCCTGATATCGCGTATCATGAGGATAAATTTAACCGCGGGTTTAGCTGGCTGATTAATCTTTGGGGCCCGGATCATCACGGCTATATCAACCGGATCAAGGCGGCGATTGAGGCTTTTGGGCATAAGCCCCAGGATTTGGATGTCATTATTGTCCAGCTGGCTACAATTTTCCGCAATGGCCAACCAGTGCAGATGTCCACGCGGCGGGGACAATACATAACTTTGCGGGAGGTACTCGATGAAGTAGGTGCGGATGCCGCCAGGTTTTTCTTTTTAATGCGCCGAACATCCAGCCATTTGGATTTTGATTTGGAGGTGGCTAAAAAACAAAGCGCGGAAAATCCCGTATTTTATGTGCAGTATGCCCACGCGCGGATCTGCAGCATATTGCGCAGCAGCCCAGCGCAAATCAAAGATGATTTAGATCTGACGGTGCTTAAGGAAAAAGAAGAACTGAATTTGATCAAGAAATTGCTGGAGTTTGCCACGACTCTTAATATTTGCCGGGTTACTTGCGATGCGTATATGCTTACGGTGTATCTGCAGGAGCTCGCGGAAAGTTTTCATAAATTTTACGATTTACATCGAGTTTTAGATCAGCCCGAGGCTTTAACTTGCGCCAGGCTCGCTTTGATTAAAGGAGTAAAAATTATTTTATCCAGCGGGTTAGAGCTGTTAGGCATTACTCAGCCGGAAAAAATGTGAGCCCGTCCCGCCGCCGGCGGGGTTATCCTCAAATATATGTCCACGCATTCAATCCTAAGACTAGCCACGCCAAATATTTCTTTACAAAATCAGTTTTCTAAAGAATTAGGTATTTCTAAGCTCTTGGCTCAGATTTTAATTAATCGTAAAATAACCTCCATTGCCGCTGCTCAAAAATTCCTTAAAAGCACCATCAGCGATTTGTTTAGCCCGCACATGTTTTCTGATATGCCTAAGGCGATGCGCTTGGTTAAGAAAGCGCAAGAAAACAAAGAAAAGGTAATGGTTTCTGGTGATTATGACGTTGATGGGATTACGAGCACGGTTTTACTTAAAAATACGCTGATGGGTTTGGGCCTGGAAGTTCTGCATCATATTCCGCATCGGGTTAATGAAGGTTATGGCCTAAATCAGGAGATTGTGCGCTTGGCCAGGGAAAATCAGGTAAAGCTTATGATTACTGCCGATTGCGGAATCGCTAATCACAAAGAGATTGCCGCTCTTCGACAGGCAAATATTGATGTGATTATTACCGATCATCATGAGCCGCAGGATGCTGGCCTGCCGGTGGCCTCCAGCATTATTAATCCTAAGGTTAAGCATTCAGGCTATCCCTATAGGGAATTAGCCGGAGTGGGAGTAGCTTATAAATTCGCTCAAGCCATATCCGCTTCTTTATTAATTGATGATCTGGATTTAGTTACTTTAGGTACGATTGCCGATAGCGTGCCTTTAACCGGTGAAAATAGGATTATTGCCAAAGAGGGGTTGGCCAGGCTGCCGCAAACCAAAAGACTGGGTCTGCGCGCGATTATGGAAAATGCGGGAATTGAAAATAAAAAATTTAATGCTACTTATGTTAGCTTTATTATTGCCCCCAGGTTAAACGCTCCCGGGCGCATGGATTATGCTGAGGTTTCCTTAAAGCTCTTGATCTGTCAGAGCGTTTCGGAGGCGCAAAATTTAGCTAAAGAACTGGAAAAATTTAACCGGCAGCGCCAGAAGATTGAAAGCAATATTTTGAAGGAGGCAGAGGAGCTGATTAATCAGCAGGTTGATTTTAAAGAGCATAAAGTCATTGTAATTGCTAAAGAAGATTGGCACCAGGGGGTTTTAGGGATTGTGGCGTCAAAATTGGCGGATAGATTCTACCGGCCGGCCATTGTGATTTCGATCAAAGAAGATTTGTGTAAGGGGTCGGCGCGTTCAATTAAAAATTTTCACCTTTTTGACGCGTTAATGGATTCTAAGGGCCTCTTGGATAGTTTTGGCGGACATGCGCATGCTGCTGGGTTGTTAATTGTTAAGGATAATATTGATGAATTTAGGAAGAGCATTAATAAGCTGGCCAGCGATCGGTTGACTTTAGAGGATTTACTTCCGAGCAAGGATATTGATGCACAGCTGTTTTTAAGTGATTTGAATGAATCGCTGGTGAAAGAATTGGAACGCCTGGAGCCTTTTGGCATGGCTAATCCCGAGCCTTTGTTCTATACCCGTGCGTTGAAACTTAAAGGCCAGGTGCAGCTTTTAAACCGCGGGACTTTGAAATTTTGGGCAACGGATGGCGTGACGACATCAGAGGTGATTGCTTTTGGGATGAGTAATTTAAGGGAAAGTTTATCGCAGGCAGATTCTTTTGACCTGGTATATACCCCTAAAATAGATAATTGGCGCCAAGAAGAATCGCTGATTTTGGAGGCCAAGGATATATTTTTTAAATAGTCGGTTTAGGTTTTCTAGGAGTGGCTCTTTTGAAATTGCCCTTTTTAATGCATTTGGTGCAGATGAATACCCGATGCGCTGTGCCCTCAACGAGAATTTTTACCTTTTGTAGATTTGGGAAAAATTTACGTTTAGACCAACGAGCGATTTTTGAGCCCGTGCCGCCTTTAGACTTATATTGGCCTTTTCTGGCTAATACTTTTCCTTGCAGCGCGCCTTTTTTACAGATTACGCATTTTCTAAGCATTTTATTTACCTCTCTTTAAATTTTGAGCACAAAAAGTTTTTATTTAACGCAATTCCGCCAAGCGGGATAAATAAGTATACTTGAAATTCTGGTATTGTCAAGATAGAATATAGACTGTCATCCTGAGGGCCGTAGGCCCGAAGGATCCTGGTTTAGGCGGGTTTTCGCCACAAAGCATGGCGGAAAATAATGGAAAAAAATAATGGGACTGTTTCTATATTTATCGTGAATAATAAAATTGAAAGAGATTTAGGGGAACAGCCGATTGCCAAAATCCTGGCTGAACATGGGTTTAAATCCCATGATCTGGTAATTAATTCTACGCAGCAGGTTACGCACAAGATGGTTGTTCGCGCGGCCAGGGGCAGGCGTTTGAATTTAAAAATCCAATACCGGCTGCTTAATGCTTTGAACAAGGCCGCGGGTAAGCAGTATATTTTAAAGGATCTTTTTAATTATTGAAGCAATCGGGCGGACGGAGAGCAAAAAATGGAAAAATTTTTAAAAGATTATGAAGTCGGGAATCAGGTTATGGATAATTTAATTGCGCAGCTGGCCAAGAAATCCGGTTCTCTGGAAACTGAATATTTAATCCGTGAGATATTGACCACTTCTGTTAAGCTGGGCCAGGAGTCTGCTGATCGAGGAGACCTTAAGCTGGTTAATAATGCGCTTAAAGAGCTGCGTTATGCTTTTAAAGTGTTTTCTCCGTATCGGGCGGTTAAAAAAGTAATTATTTTTGGGTCTGCCCGGTCAAAAAATAATTCCGTAGAATATAAAATGGCCGAAGAGTTTTCTCAGAAATTAACACAAAAAGGGTATATGATTGTCACGGGCGGCGGCCCTGGGGTAATGGAGGCCGGGAATAAAGGCGCTGGATCCGGCAAGGATTTTGCGCTGAATATTCGCTTGCCTTTTGAGCAGAAGCCTAATCCCTATATTGATGAAAAAGGAAAATTAATTAACTTCAAATATTTCTTTACCCGAAAATTGGTTTTTGTTAAAGAGACTGACGCCACTGCTCTTTTTCCGGGCGGGTTTGGCACGCTGGATGAAGGATTTGAAATGATCACTTTAATGCAAACCGGTAAATCCCGGCCCCGGCCTATAGTTTTAATGGAGCCGCAAAGCTGCACCTACTGGAGCGCCTGGATGCGTTTTGTCAAGAGCCAGCTGGTTAAAAAGGGATTTATCAAAAAAGAAGATCTTAGCCTTTTTACGCTGGTAAAAACCGCGGATCAAGCAGTTAGATTTATTGAGGATTTTTACCGGGTGTATCACTCGATAAGGTATGTTTCCGGCCTGGCAGTATTAAGGTTAAATCGCCAGATTTCCCATCAGACGCTGAAATTTATAAATAAGGAATTTAAGGATATTTTAACCACAGGTCAAATCATTGTTTCGCCTCCCACGGCTAAAGAAATCCAGGAAAAAGAATTCCTTAATTTACCTCGCTTAGCGATGAATTTTAATCTGCGTGATTTTGGCCGGCTTTGTGAAATGATTCAGGTGGTGAATAGAGATTAAGATTGAGATTGAGGATGAGATTGAGGTTGAGATTGAGGTTGAGATTAAGATTAAGGTTGAGGTTGAGAAGCTACGATAAATATGGATAAAGTATTAGAAGGATTAAACCAGGAGCAGGTGCAGGCGGTTACGCATCAAGACGGGCCGCTGATGATCATTGCCGGAGCGGGTACGGGAAAGACGCGCATGATTACTCAGCGCATTGCCTGGTTGATTAATCAGGGGCTGGCCAAGACCGATGAAATCTTAGCGCTTACTTTTACGGACAAGGCGGCTAAGCAGATGCAGGAGCGGGTGGATATTCTCATGCCTTATGGCTATACGGATATTTGGATCTTTACCTTTCATGCCTTTGGTGATCGCGTTTTGCGTGAGAATGCTTTGGTGGCCGGGCTGAATTCGGATTTTAAGGTGTTGGCTGGCCCGGAAGCCGCTGTATTTTTCCGTGAACACCTTTTTGAATTTACGCTTAATTATTACCGCCCGTTAGCGGAGCCTACGCGTTTTATCGAAGCGCTGATTTCATTTTTTAGCCGGGCTAAAGATGAAGATATTTCTGCTCAGGAATATTCAAAATACGCGCAGGATTTTTTAATTCAGGCTAAAGCTAATCCGCTTGATCTGGCCAATGCAGAGTTGGCGGTGCAGCAGATGGAGGTAGCCGCATCTTACGTTAAATACCAGGAGCTTTTGGCTAAAGAAGGCTTGGTGGATTTCGGTAATCAATTTTATTTAAGCTTGCAGTTATTGCGTGAGCATCCTTTAGTTTTACAAAATTATCAGCGGCAGTTTAAATATATTTTAGTGGATGAATTTCAGGATACTAATTTTGCGCAATTTCAGATGGTGAAACTGTTGGCCGGCAGCTTAAAGAATGTTACCGTGGTCGGAGATGATGACCAGTGTATTTATCGCTGGCGCGGGGCGGCCTATAGTAATCTTGTAAATTTTAACCAGGAGTATCCTGACGCGGAAAAAATTACCCTGATTCAGAATTATCGTTCTACCCAGCCAATTCTCGATAGCGCTTATCAGCTAATCCAAAATAATAATCCGGAGCGTTTTGAAGTAAAAGCTAAAATTAATAAGCATCTGGTGGGTTTGACTAAAGAGGGGGCAAAGCCAATCCATTTACATTTTGATACGCATTCGGCGGAGGCTGATAATGTAGGTAAGATTATATATGATAAAGTAAACTTAGGTAAGTTTAAGTATAGGGATTTTGCTATTCTGGTGCGTTCGAATTCTGACGCTTTGGGTTTCATTCAGTCGTTAAATATGCAGAATATTCCCTGGCAGTTTAGCGGCAATCAGGGTTTATATGCCCGGGGCGAGGTGAAGTTATGTATTAATTTTCTGCGCGTAATTGCCAATCCTTCGGATTCATTAAGTTTATATTATTTGGTGAGCTCCGATATCTATAAAGTAAATTTAGTCGATTTGGCCTTATGCAATCATTTCGCCCGGCGCAGAAACCGCACGCTTTACGCGGTGTTTGGCGATTTAGAAAAAATTCCGGAGTTGGCGGGCATCCAGGATCAAACTAAAGAAAAAATAAAACAGATACTTTTGGAAATTGAAAAATTTCTGCGGGTTTCCCGCGATGAGACGACCGGAAAACTTCTGTATAGTTTTCTTACCGATACCGGTTATCTCAAATATTTAACTCACGATCCTACTTTAGAAAAAGAAACCAAGATTCAGAATATTGCTAAGTTTTTTAACCAGGTTAGGGATTTTGAGCTGGTGGCTAAAGAGGACCGGGTGATTAATTTTATCCGGCACCTTAATCTGCTGATTGATTCCGGAGATGACCCGCCGACCGTGGAGGCAGACCTAGACCAGGATGCGGTGAATATTTTGACCATTCATAAGGCTAAGGGGCTGGAGTTTAGGGTGGTATTTTTAGTCAGCCTGGTCCAGGGTAAATTTCCGCTTTCTAAGCGCGCGCAGCAAATTGGACTGCCGGATTGTTTGATTAAAGAGGTTTTGCCTATCGGAGATTTTCATACCCAGGAAGAGCGTCGGCTTTTTTACGTCGGGATGACGCGCTCTAAGGAGGAATTATATTTAACCAGCGCCGATGATTATGGCGGCAAGCGCTTGCGCAAGGTGAGTCAGTTTGTGCTGGAGGCTTTAGGTAAACAGCCCCAGGCAGCGGAAAAGAAAAAGACCGCGGCGATTGAGAGTATTCAGCGTTTTGCTCCGGCTAAGGGGCTAGCTGAATTTGCTCTGCAAAAGATTCCGGAAGATAAATTGGTTACTTTGAGCTATTATCAGATTGATGATTATTTGACTTGCCCTTTAAAATATAAATATGTGAATATTCTGCGCGTGCCGATTATGGAGCATCATACGGTTATTTACGGCCGGGCGATGCATGAGGCGGTAAGCCAATATTTACTGCGCAAGCTTGATGGCCGTAAATTTACCTTAGATCAGCTGCTGGATTGTTTTGAAGCTAATTTTGATCCGCAGGGATTTTTGGATACTAATCATCAAGAGGAACGTTTTCGGATCGGCAGGGAGGCTTTGTCCAGATTTTATAAGGATGAAGAAAAGCGCCGATCGGCCCCTAAATTTATTGAAGAGAAATTTTCTTTTATAATTGGTAATAATAAGATCTCCGGCCGGTTTGACCGTATTGATATGGAGCCGGATGGCGCGGTAATTATGGATTTTAAAACTTCAGCGATTAAGGCGCAGAAGGACGCGGATAAGCGGGTTAAGGAAAATAAGCAGCTTGCTCTTTATGCTTTGGCGTATCAGTATGCTTTTGGAGCCTTGCCGATAGCGGTAGAGCTGTACTTTTTAGAGTCCGGGATTATCGGCAGGCACGAGCTGGCGGAAGCGGACTTAGATGGCGTAAAAGGGGATATCTTGAAGGTTTCCGCGGGGATTCGCCGGCAGGATTATCCGGCGAAACCCGAATACAAGGCTTGTACCTATTGCGCTTATAATCAAATCTGTCCTTGCGCCGTAATTCGTTAATTAATACTTTACTTTTTTCGGATAAGTTTCTATAATTATATAAATAATCATTGCTGTCCAATTTAGCAAAAACTGAACCAGTACTATGTTAAAAATTGTAAATATTCGGTAAACACGTTTTTTAAACAGAACAGAGGATATATCTGAAGTTTTTGTTGAGAGGGTAGACAAAGATATCTTTGATGGGAAGAGGGCATTTATTGAAACGGCCGAGTTTGCCGCGGCCTTGAGTTTGGC
>JAZDEW010000045.1:0-13005 GCA_043808425.1 Candidatus Omnitrophota bacterium | reverse complement strand
CCCGAAGATTTTACTGCTTGCTTAGCAGCAGCTACGGCAAACTGGACAAATTTTGCCGTCCTTTTAACATCTTTTAAAGAAATTCCATGCTGGGTAGGATCGAAGTTCTTTACTTCTGCAGCAATACGAGAATCAAAAGCTACAGCATCAAAACTAGTAATTGGGCCGACTCCGCTTTTGCCTTCTGTTAAAGATTGCCAAAAGCTAGACGTGTCATTACCAACCGGTGAAATCACCCCTAAACCTGTGATGACTACTCTTTTTTTCATAATTAATGAGAAATTAACTTACCTTGCGATAGTAAACGTAAGTTATCCGCGTAAATTTGGGCACCTCATCTTCTTGTTTAGCGAAATCCCGTCGAATATGCCAAAATTTTCTACTATGATTTTGGCCTAGGCCTGAGACGGGAAATACCTGGTTAAAGAAGCGTAATTAATGTTACTTGTTACTCAAATTACTCAAAATTTACCCCGCAAAGCAAAAATGCGGGGTAAATTATTATCTCTGCTAGATAAACTTCTTATTTGGCGCTTTTTTCTTCGATATACTTAATGGCATCACCAACAGTAGCAATCTTCTCTGCATCCTCATCAGGAATCTCAATACCAAATTCCTCTTCTAACGCCATAACTAACTCTACGGTATCCAAGGAATCTGCGCCTAAATCATCCACAAATGATGCCTCGGGAGTAACCTCTTCAGGTTTTACGCCTAACTGTTCTGCTATAATTGATTTTACCTTCTCTTGTGATGCCATTCTTTTCCTCCTTAAATGAGCGTTTAACTTACGGACACAAAGTGTAAATAAGTTATCCCGCGAATTAATCCCGAGTTTAAGCAGTACTTTTTTTAAAAAAAGTACAAGTAGTTAAACCAGGGATCATTTCTTTATCTCTTAAGCCATTACCATGCCGCCGTCAATCGTGATGACTTGTCCAGTGATATAGCTTGATTCATCCGATGCTAGAAACAAACATAAATTAGCTACATCCTGAGGTGTTCCTAATTTAGCTAGTGGGATTGCTTCCAACATCTTCTTCTTGATCTCTTCAGGAAGCGAAGCTGTCATCTCTGTCTGAATAAATCCCGGAGCTACAGCATTTGCATTAATATTACGGCTGGCTAACTCCTTAGCTATTGTTTTTGTAAGAGCAATTATCCCGGCTTTCGATGCGGCATAATTTGCCTGACCCGGATTACCCATTAAACCAATGATCGAGGCAATACTAATGATCCTGCCACTTCTTTGCTTAACCATTGGCCTGGATACAGCCTTGATGCAGTTAAATGTACCTTTTAAGTTAACATTAATCACTGCATCCCACTCTGTTTGAGACATTCTAAGTACAAGATTGTCCTTAGTAATCCCAGCGTTGTTAACTAATATATCAACCTTTCCCATTTTGTCAAGAATTTTATTTATACCTGCTTCAACCAGGAGATAATTAGTTACATCCATCTCTAACGCCAATGCTTTACGCCCTAAACTTACTATTTCTGAGGCGGTTTTCTGGGCTATCTCGAGATTAACATCCGCAACAACGATATCTGCGCCTTCTTGAGCAAAAGTCATAGCAATTGCCTGGCCAATACCCCTTGCTCCACCGGTTACTATCGCCACCTTATCTTTTAATCTCATTTAACCCCCCCCCATTGTCAATTACGTAGGGGAGGCTACCGCCTCCCCTACTGTTAAAAGTATTAGATCACGCTAGATCAGCGCTTTTCTCTACGTTGGTAATTTGCGCACTGCTATCAATCCTGCGCAGCAATCCTTTGAGCACTTTTCCCGGCCCAAACTCAAAAAATGTAGTTACATTTTCCGCTAGAATAAATCTTATCGAATCTTCCCAAAGCACGCTAGCCGAAACCTGACGAATTAAGTTTTGCCTAATCTGACCTGGATCAAAAACAGGCTTGGCAGTTACATTGCTGATTACCGGAAATTTAGGCTTGGTTATATTTACTTTCTCTAACTCTTTAGCTAGCCTTTTTGCAGCCTCGAGCATGAAAGAAGAATGAAACGCGCCACTAACTTCTAAGCTAACTGCAAGCTTTGCCCCTTTTTCCTTGGCCAAAAGCTGTGCCTTTTCAATTGCCGCAGGAGCCCCGGAGATAACTATTTGACCAGGGCAGTTAATATTCGCTACCTCTGCAGCAGCCTCTTCACAGATCTGATTAACCGTTTTTAAATCAAGCCCGATAATTGAAAGCATCTTTCCAGGACGCTTAGCTACCTCTTCTTCCATAAATTCCCCTCTCCGCCGTACCAAGTAAACTGCATCTTCAAAATTGATTGCTTCTGCAGCGACTAACGCAGAATATTCTCCCAGGCTTAGACCTGCCATATACCCAGAGATTTGCGGATTTTTGCTTCGATATGCCTGCCAACAAGCAATGCTCATCGTCACTATTGCGGGTTGACAATTATTCGTTTTGATTAACTCTTCAAGCGGGCCATTAAAACAAAGATCACTTAAGGAAAATCCCAAAACATTATTTGCCTTTTTAAAGGTCGCATTACTTTCCGGGAAAGAATCAAACATCTCTTTCCCCATACCTACATATTGGCTACCCTGGCCAGCAAAATGATAACCTACCATTCTATAACAGAAGCGCCCCAAACCAAACCTGCTCCAAATGCATCCAGAAGAATAATATCGCCTCTCTTAACCCGGCCATCTTGAACTGCCTCACAAAGAGCAGTTACCGTTGAAGCGCTGGACATATTTCCGCATCTTTCTATATTAAGATAAACCTTTTCTTCCGGAATCCCTAATTTTTTTGCTACAGCCATAATAATTCGCGCGTTTGCCTGGTGAGGAATAATCAAATCTACATCCGCGAAAGTAAGGCCTGCTTGCTTTAAAACAGTCTGTGCGGCGCGAGTCATCGTATTAACCGCAAGCTTAAACAGATCATTGCCCTGCATTTTAAGATAATGCAAGCGCTGATCAACAGTCCCATGAGTAGCCGGGTTACGTGAACCCCCGGCCGGCATATTTAAAATATCAGCTTTTGAGCCATCGCACCCTAAATACGTAGAAATAATCCCGCCGGATTTTACTTCCGCCAGGACAGCTGCGCCTGCTCCATCACCGAATAATACGCAGGTATTGCGATCCTGCCAATCAGTTATAGAAGATAACACCTCAGCGCCAATAACCAAAGCATTCTTGTAAGTGCCGCTAGCAATAAATTGCTGCGCTACACAAAGGCCATAAACAAAACCCGCACAAGCAGCAGAAATATCAAAACATACGGCTTGCTTAGCTGCTAATTTGCTCTGTAGAATAGCCGACACCGCAGGAAAAGGCATATCCGGAGTAATTGTGGCTACTACGATCAACTCTAAATCTTCCGATTTAAGCTTAGCCCTTTGCAAAGCTATTTTAGCTGCCTCAAACGCCAAATCTGAAGTAGCCTGGCCAGCTTCCACCAAATGCCGCTCTTTAATTCCGGTACGCGTGATAATCCACTCATCCGAAGTATCAACCATTTTCTCCAGATCCGTATTCGTAAGTATTCTCTGCGGCAGGTATTCGCCTACCCCGATAATCCCCACTTTTTTCAATTAGTTTTCCGGCTTGATTGCCTCAAGTATCTTTAGATTAACCTGACGTTCAACTTCTTCTTTAGCTACCCGAATAGCATTTTTAATCGCCTTTTTATTTGAGCGGCCATGGCCGATGATCACCACGCCATTAATCCCTAATAAAAGTGCCCCGCCATACTCAGCGTAATCAATCTCTTTTTTAAAACGCTTAAGGCTTGGCAGCATAAAAATTAACCCGATCTTACCCCAGATATTGCTTAAAAGATGCCGCTTCAAAAATATCTGCATTGCTCCTGCCGCGCTCTCCGAAACCTTTAAAGCCACATTACCCACAAAACCATCGCAAACAATAATATCGCACTTACCGCTAAAAAGATCCTTGCCCTCTATATTCCCAATAAAATTCAGCCTGGATTTTTCCAATAATTCGTAAGCTTCACGGAGAAACTCGGTTCCTTTTTTCTCCTCTTCTCCGATGTTTAATAGCCCCACAGTTGGGTTAGATTTATTTAAAATAAACTTGCAATAAGCATCCGCCATAAACCCATACTGCAATAATTGGGTAGGTTTAGGATCAATGTTAGCGCCAACATCAATAATCAGAGATATCCCTTTTAAGGTAGGCATAATCAGGCCTATCCCGGGACGTTCAATTCCCGGCAAAAGCCTTAATTCTAAAGTAGCAGCGCAAACCACTGCCCCAGTATTTCCTGCGCTAAAAAATGCATCCGCTTTACCTTCTTTAACTAAATTCAGACCAATTACAATCGAAGAATTTCTTTTACGCCGCACGCTATTGGCTGCTGATTCACACATCTGGATTACTTCAGACGCATGCTCTATACTGATATTACTTCCGGTATATTTAGCTTTTTTAAGTAGCTGCTCAATCTTAGGCTTATCTCCAACCAAGATCACTTCCACGCCATACTCTTTTACCGCAGCCAAGCTACCCTCGATAACTACATCCGGGGCATAATCGCCACCATAAGCATCAACTACTATTTTCATGAAGCCTTTCTTACGATGAATAAAAACTATAAGGTGCTTACTTTTTCTTCTTTTTTTCTTTTACCTTGATTTCTATGACCTGACGGCCATCATAATATCCGCAGATCAGACAAACACGATGGGAAAGTTTTAGCTGCTTGCATTGCGGGCAAGGGGTTAAAGTAGTCTTTTTAATCTTCCAATGCGTGCGGCGTTTTCTTCCGCGTTGGGCTGAATGCTTTCGTTTAGGTAGAGCCACAGTTACAACCTCCTTGGTTTAAGTTAGTGCCACATTTTACACAAAGCCCTTTACAATTTAAGTTACACAAAGGCTTGATGGGATAATCCAAAATTACTTCTTCTCTTATCTCAGGATCTAAATCAATAAAGGTAATGCTTGCCTCAAGCGGATAATTTAACTTTACATCTTTATTTAATTCCCAAGCAAACTCATCTAAGCAGCGCGCACAACTTGCATGCAATTTAGCTTTAATATTTAAATCTACGGCCAGTACGTTAGTAATGCTGACTGCCTGCGCCTTTACCTTAAGCGATGAGTCAAACTTAATCAGCTCTGTTTCTAGATCCAGTTGAGCTGGATCAATATCTTCTTCTAAGAACAGACCTTTAAAAGTCGCAACCTGATTAAGGAGTATCTTCACTTCTTTTTCTTAATTTCCTTAGCAAAGCTTTGCCCACATAATCCGGCACAAAATTAGAAATATCCGCGCCCAGGCTGGCTGCCTCTTTAATTAATTTTGCCGAAATATAGCTATAAGACTCATGCGGCATAAGGAAAATAGTCTCAACGTCGCTTGCAAGCTTGCGATTTGTCAAGGCCAGCTGAAACTCATATTCAAAATCTGAGAGCATACGTAACCCACGCACCAAGACCTTAGCTTTCATTTTATGCGCGAAATCCACAGCTAAACAATCAAAATGCGTTATGGTTACTCCAGGCATACCGCAAGTAGCCTGTTGAAGCATCTCCACTCTTTCTTTCACCGAAAAAATCGGCTGCTTATGCCGGTTATGCGCGACAGCCACAATAACCTCTTGAAAAATAACCTGCGCCCGCATGATTAAATCAATATGCCCATTAGTAACTGGATCAAAAGTCCCCGGATATAAAGCTACTTGGCACATTTTTACTCTTTCTGGCTAAAAATTGAAAGCCAGGTATCACCGTACTTGGCTTCTTTAATTAAGCTAAATTTTAAGCTATCCCTGGGCATTAATTCTGCCTTAGGATGTTGCGCTATGATTAAACCATTGGGCGCTAATATATCATAAGCCTCCAGGGTTTGCAAGATTTTTTTTGCCATATCTTCATGGTAAGGCGGATCAAAAAATATAATATCAAAACGCTGCTTATCCTGAGCTAACAGCTTAACCGCCTTATGTGCATCAAGATAATACAAGTTACAGCTTTGAGCTTTCAACAGGGCGATGTTCCTCTTGATAGCTAAAATAGCGCTGGGATTACACTCCACGAAAGTAAGTTCATTAATACCTCGAGAAAGCGCTTCAAAACCTACTGCTCCAGAACCCGCATAAAGCTCTAGCAAGCTTAATCCATGAATATCGCCCAAAATATCAAAAATCGCTTTACGCGCCTTTTCTTGGGTAGGCCGAATACCTTTGGGGAAAAAAAGTTTACGATTACGGTATTTTCCTGTAGTTATACGCATCTTAACCCACTAAGATTAACTTTTCATACTCCGGGAATTTTTGCAACAACTTTTCTTTTAATAATTTATGCGCGTGATCCTCTAAAGATAAATCTTGCTTGAGCAATTTAAAAGCCTCAACTCGGGCGGCTTTAAGCAACTGCATTTGAATTAAGGGGTTAGCGATCTTTAACTTGGCTAATCCATGCTGAAGCTTGCCAAAAAACTCACCCGGGCCACGGATCTTTAAATCTTGTTCGGCAATGCGGAATCCATCGCTAGAAGCAACCATAGCTACCAGGCGTGCCTTTGCCTCCTGGCTGGGAGCATCAGAAATAAGTATACAAAATGATTTCTGCGCTCCTCTACCGATTCTTCCGCGTAACTGGTGCAACTGGCTTAAACCAAAACGCTCGGCATGCTCAATAATCATACAGGTAGCATTGGCAATGTCAATGCCTACCTCGAGAACAGTAGTCGAGAGCAATAAATTTAACTCTTTATTTTTAAATTTGAGCATCACCTCTTCCTGCTCTTTTTGCTTAAGCTGGCCATGAATAAGGCCTAAACGAAAATTCTTAAACTCTCCCTCTTTAAGCTCAAGAAACATTTTTTTAGCCCCGGCAATATCCCAAGCAGATGATTCTTCAATAACCGGATAAACAATATACCCTTGGCGGGCATAATTAAGTTCCTGCTTTAGTATCCTATAGCCCTTTTGCTTATCCTCGGGGGTAAAATGTAAAGTTTCTATTGGTTTGCGCCCCGGAGGAAGCTGGTTAATAACCGAAATATCTAAATCTCCATAAAGCGTAATGGCTAAAGTGCGTGGGATCGGTGTAGCCGTCATAATTAAAACATCTGGATTCCTGCCTTTTTTAGGTAAAAGTGCCCTTTGACCCACGCCAAATTTATGTTGTTCATCAATGACTACAAAACCCAGATTTTTAAAACTTAACCTTTCCTGCAGTAAAGCGTGCGTACCAATAACCAAATCAATATTGCCTGCTTGGATATCCCGATATATTTTCATCCGGTTTTGATCCTGACCCACCAATAAACCTACACGAACTCTCCCGCTAGCTGAAACTAACCCCGAAGTTTGAGAAACTATGCTCTCATAATGTTGCCTGGCCAGAATCTCTGTCGGAGCCATAAAAGCTGCCTGATAACCTCCTTGAATAGCCATTAAACAAGCCAGGGTGGCGACCACCGTCTTACCTGAACCAACATCACCTTGCAACAATCGCTGCATAACTTGAGCCGAAGCCATATCCGCTTTAATCTCACCTAAAACCATTTCTTGAGCCGAGGTAAGTTTAAAGGGCAACGCTAAAATAAAATCTTCAACTAATTTTCCGTCAATGGTTTGTTTAATTCCTTTTTTCTCTCTACGCTTCAATTTTCTTAAAACCAGCGGCAACTGAAAAATAAAAAAATCTTCAAAACTAAGCCGGTTATGCGCCTGCTTCTGCAGATTAAAATCACCTGGAAAATGAATATTAAGTAAACTTTGCGCAAGATTAAGCAGGTTATTACGAATACGTAAATCAAAAGGCAGGCAATCATTTACTTCTGGCAGAAATTCATCCAGAGCATTTTTCATCAACTTGCGCAGAGTGCGCTGGCTAAACCCCGGGGGCAAAGTATACACGGGAACAATCCTGCCTATATTTAAGGAATGTTCATCTTCATTGCTGACAAATTCAAATTCAGGATTACTCATCTGCAGCTTGCCCTGATAAACCTGCACCCGGCCAAAGAGAATTAATGTTGCCTCGGTTTTAAGATACTCAAAAAGATATGGCTGGTTAAACCAAACGCAATTTATTCTGCCAGTAGAATCACAGAGTACGGTTTCCGTTATGCTAAATTTCCGCCTCCTCCAAGAGTTGCGCTGGTCGTTAGCCAGAATTTTTCCTTTTATCGTATAAACCTGGCCAGCTTTAAGTTCAGCTATACTTACAAAATTAGTACGATCTTCATACCTGCGCGGAAAATAATACATCAGTTCTTCAATAGTATTAATACCATAGGCAGAAAAGGCCTTCGCGCGCTTCAAACCAATGCCCTTAAAATACTGGATAGATTTGTTTTTCATCACAAATGCATTATACACTAAAAATTAATTTTCGGGGGACTTGAAATTTAAGAATTTATATGGCATACTTACTTTAGAAACAGGAAGCAAAACACCCAACAAGGAGGCTAGGAACGATAGCGGAAGCTATTAGGCCTATCACCTACAAGAAACCCCGGAGCAGTTCCCCGGGGATTTTTGTTTAATGAGAGCTTAACTTATGGAGGCGTAAGCCGACATAAGTTAATGCCCGAATTAACTCCGAGCCTACGAGAAGATTTCGCAGAAATCTTCTCGTGGTTGGCGAGGAGTCATTCCAAACAAAACCTGCGAGAAAATTTAGACAATTTTCGGGTGATTAGGCACAGTGTCCTTCCTTATAATCTTTAAAGTGTTTAGACAAAGGATAACGCCTCTCTTATCATCCAGCCCAACTCTTCTCGCGTCTTTGCCCGAGATGACTTTTCTCTTAAGGGCCGGATATTACCAATACCCTTGGTATACCAAGCAAAAAACTTACGGAATAAAATTACTCCATTCTTCTCTCCATAAAAAGCTATTCCTGCATCTAAATGACTGAGCATAACCGTGGCGATTTCCTCAAGGGTTGGTCGGGGAATAATCTTCCCCTTAAGATATGCCTTAATTTCCTTAAATATCCACGGATTGCCTAGGGCGCCCCGGGCAATCGCCAAACCATCACACCCTGTCTCATCTAACATTTTCTTAGCTAACAGGCCAGAAAACAAATCGCCACTGGCAATCAGCGGAATATTCAATCTTTTCTTTACCTCTCTAATGATATTATAATCTACCTGTCCGCTATAGCCTTGAGTTTTAGTCCGGCCATGAATAAATAAGGCGTCTACTCCGCAATCCTGGGCTAGCCAGGCAATATCCTCAGCATTAACCGAATCTTGATCCCAGCCCGTACGAATCTTCACAGTAACCGGCAACCAGGAATTTTTAACCACCAACTGCAATATTTTCTTGAGCTTCTTTGGTTCACGCAATAATCCTGAACCCTCTCCCCTACGCACAACTTTTTTTGCCGGACAAGCAGCATTAAAATCTAAAATATCAAACTCATAGCCTCTTAAAACCTCTAAAGCTTTTAAAATATATTTTTCTT
The DNA here is from genome assembly GCA_043808425.1 of Candidatus Omnitrophota bacterium. Classification (GTDB taxonomy): domain Bacteria; phylum Omnitrophota; class Gorgyraeia; order Gygaellales; family Profunditerraquicolaceae; genus UBA6249. Next base: position 3,574 of record JAZDEW010000045.1, on the reverse strand, counting down.
CGCAACCCAAAATCTGGATACCCAGAGGCCTGTCCTTTGCCAGAGTAGAAAGCATATGCTTAGTCTTTCTGCTTTTATGACTCACCGATCGGCAATTAATCATCTCCGCAAACGCCAACTCCGCGCCAAATTGTCGGCAAAGCATACGCAATGGCAAATCCGTAATTCCTGCCATCGGGGACATGATTAAATTTGATTTTAATTTAAATTTACCGATTTTTAACATAGATAAAATATGGGGACGGTTCTATCTTTCTTTTAAAATAATTGTAGCGGAGGTTTAAACCTCCGCTACTTAATCTTGGAGAAAAAATAGAAACATCCACCTTTTCTTATAAGATGTATTTAGGATCTTTGATCAAGGGCTTGCTCTTTATCTCTGCAGCAATTGATTGCGCAATTCCAGGTTTCCCTAACTTATAATACATATAATTCTTATAACTTTCTACTCCCGGCTGGTCAAAGGCATTTACATTTTGCAATTCACCTTCAAAAGCAGTGGCCATCTCAAAAAAGAAAAGCAATGCGCCCCAGTTATACGCGGACACCTCCGACATAATAATCGTACAGTTCGGCCGGCTTTGGCTAACCAATGCCCACTCTGTTGCCTCAAGAGCTAAATGCATAAGCGAGCTAAAACTTTTCCCGGAAAGCAAATCCCCTGCGCCCGGTATTTTTAAATCTGTTCTAAATTGCTCAATCCGGATAAAAGTAATAACTTTATTATTTTCTCCTTCAACATTGTTTTGCTGGATAGAATGCAAATCGTTAGTTCCGGCAGCAGCTATAGGGGTCCTGCCCTGATTAAATAAGCATCCCTTATCCGCCAGCCAATTTTCTATTCCCTCTTCGCTTACCTCAATTTTACGGTGATATTTTTTACCTAGGCTTTCTGCTAAAAGCTGCACATACCAATCTGCCGTGGATTTAAGCGTTTGAGAAAAAGGCATTAGGATGGCTATTGATTTTGCGCGTTGACGGTAAAGAATTGTATGTAATAAGGCATACATGTAGGCCGGATTCTTCAATATATCATCTTGAGCACAGCGGGTAAACATCTCCTTGGCACCGGAAAGAAGCTCAACTATGTTTACGCCTACAATTGCCAAATGCAGGAGGCCCATATTAAACTCGGAGAACCTCCCGCCTACGCCTTTTAAAAGCGCAAATGCCCGAAAACTCAAAGCATCTTTTTTTTGTTCACGCTTTATTCTTTCACGCAAAGCCCCTGATTGTGGATCTGTAATTGCCAAAATCTGCCGGCCGTATTTCTGGCCTACTCCTTTTTTAAGCCAGGCTTCAACTAAAGCAAATGCTGCCTTAGTCTCTGTAGTTTCACCTGATTTAGAGATAACAATTACGCATGTTTTTCTAGGATTAAGGTGCTTTAATAAAACCTGCAGAGTATCCGGGTCAAGATTATTGCCTTCTAAATAAATTCGCGGGGATTTCTTTCTTAAAGGCTTAAATTCATTGTAATAAGGCGCGCACAATGCATCTTGCGCAGCTTTTAAGCCTAAATATGAACCACCGATCCCTAAGAAAAGAACATTTTCGTATTTTCTAGAGATTTGTGCCCCGAGTTTCTGGATTTTGGCAATCTCTGCTCCATCCTGCTGGAAAAGGGTCACCCACTCCAAGTTTAATTTGACTCTGGTTTGAGGATCAGCAATAATCTTCTTTAAGTGCGCCGCGCAAAGTTGCGCCTCGGGCAAAATCTCAGCCAGATCCCGTTGGCTTACGCCTTGAGCGCCCACGCTAAAATTAAACATATTATTAAAATCAAACTTTAGGCTCATCTAAGGATCCTTATTTTCCCGCGCTATCTGCTAACCTTAAAATTAACTCTTTAGTGTCCGGCCACCCCAAACAAGGATCCGTAATTGACTGGCCAAAAACCTTCCCGCCAACATTTTGAGATCCCTCTAATAGGTAGCTTTCCATCATCAGCCCTTTGACCATCTTTTTTAAATCTTTAGATTTTGTTAAATTATGCATTATTTCCTCAGCTATGCGCGGCTGTTCGCGAAAATTCTTATCAGAATTAGCGTGATTAGTATCAACAATAATCGCTGGGTTAGCAAGCTTTCGTTTCTGATAAGCTTGGGCAAAATTAATTAAATTTTCATAATGATAATTGGGGATACTTTGCCCGTAGTGGTTGATTGCCCCCCGCAGGATACAGTGGGCATAAGCATTTCCTTTGGTTTTAACCTCCCAGCCATTATAGATAAATGTGTGCGGAATCTGCGCTGCTTGCACGGAATTTAATAAAACATTCAAATCTCCGCTAGTCGGATTTTTCATACCCGCAGGGACATCTAATCCGCTAACGGTTAGTCGATGCTCTTGGTTTTCTACAGATCGCGCCCCGATGGTGACATAACTTAAGAGATCTTCAAGATAAGGATAATTACCCGGATAGAGCATTTCATCTGCGGCTGTTAACCCGGATTCACTTAAAGCCCTAAGATGCATCCGTCGGATGGCTTGAATGCCTTTTGAGATATCCGGATCCCCCGCAGCCTTAGGTTGATGCAACATACCCTTATAACCTGCACCAGTTGTTCGCGGCTTATTTGTATAAATGCGCGGGATTAAGATTAAGCTGTCTTTAACTTTACTCTGCAAACGCGCCAGGCGCAAAACGTATTCACAAAGCGCGTCTTCATCATCCGCCGAGCACGGGCCAATAATCAAAAGCAATCGGGAATCGCTGCCTTGGAGGACATTGGAAATCTCCGTATCCCGGGCCAACTTTAATTTCATCAATTTAGCCGAAACCGGCATCTCTTGAACTATTTTCCCGGGAGTAGGAATCTTTTGTAAATAGGTAAAACTCATAGGATTTATTGTTGAATAATTTTTACCGTAGTCCGCTTCCCGTCTTTCCAGGGCCAAAGCATAGCGAGAATACCATCTGTGCCTAGATCTTTATAATACAATGTCTGGCCCGGCATAACCCCACCAAACCCATCTACTGTTTGGCGCACCTTAAACGCCAGCCTGTTCTTCGAAGGATAAACCGGTTCCCCTAACAGGCTCCTTAATTGCCCGTTAAGCTTATCCAGCTCCTGCCCAACGATTACCCCTTCAAAAAAATTATCGCAATCCGTGCGCAGGGCTTCGAAACTAAACATCTTCATATCTTTTCTAATCGCGCTAAAATCCATTTTACCACCTCTTAAAATATTATAACATGTTAAACAATAGAAGTATCCACTATTTTTTATTCCTAAAAGGCTTTAGCTCTTCTAAAAATCGCGCATCAACCTGAGCCCCCAAGGCGCGAAGCTGGTCGCAATGCTCTAGAGCCAAAGCATACTCTTTACGCAAAAAGTAAAATACGGATAAATTAAAATGCGCGACGGTAAAATCCGGATTTATTTCTAAACACTTATTCCATAATCTGATCGCCGCATCGATATTATTTGTTTCAGCATAATCCGCAGCAAGGTTATTCAAAGCTTCGATATAAACTGGGTTAAGCTGAATACTTTTTTCATTCATTTCTATAGACTTAGTTGTCTGGCCTAAATTATGATACGCGTTCCCTAGATTATAATAAGTCTGA
>JAZDEW010000044.1:0-21870 GCA_043808425.1 Candidatus Omnitrophota bacterium | reverse complement strand
AAAATTAAAACCTTTGTTTTAAGCGATAATTATGATTACATACTTAATCGGGTTTTAAAGATCAACAGGATAAAAAATCTTTGGATGCTTATTTGCCCAAGATAAAACTCGATCCTTATTTTAAGCCGATCTATAAGTTTTTGTTAGCCAAGAAAGTTAAAACTTTAGTTTTGAGTGATAATTATGATTATATCCTTAACCGGGTTTTAAAAAATAACGGAATAAATAAGCTTAAAGTTTATGCTAATAAATTAAGTTTTTCTAAGGGCAAAATGATCACGGATTATCCCTTTAAAGATAAAGATTGCCAGATTTGCGCGCATTGTAAGGCGAAAAGCCTTTTGGCAAAAGCCCCGAAAGATTCTATAATTATTTACGTCGGTGATGGAGAATCGGATGTTTGTCCGGCTAAACATGCGCATGTGGTATTTGCCAAGGACCATTTACTTAGGCATCTTAAAGATAGCCTGCTGGATTATATGGCCTTTCATAATTTAAAAGAAGTTTTTACCTATTTGAAAAGGAAATTAATGTGAGCCCCGCACCTTCTAATTATTCATCATTTTTTAATGCATTAAGGTTTAAAGGGAGAAGTATAAGCAGAATACTGAATACAAAGTAAGGTGCGGGATGAGCCTAAAATAATTAACCAAAGAACCTAAAAACAAAAAAATCTTTACCCATGATGAGCTATTGGAGCTGGAGGCAAAATATTGCTCTTGGGGTGATACGGTGCATTATGCCGAGAAATTAAATGTATTCAAAAGCGCCCAAGGCAGCTATCTTTATGACCGCCAGGGGACAGAGTACCTGGATCTGCAGATGTGGTATTCGGCAGTTAATTTCGGCTATCGGAATAGGCGCTTGAATACTGCTTTAAAAAATCAGATTGACCTTTTACCGCAGTTGGCCTGTCAATATTTGCATGAGGAGAAGATCCAGTTGGCCGCGAAATTAGCGCAGAGGAATGAGCGCGCTTTTGAAGAAAAGGGGCGGATTCATTTTAATGTCGGCGGCTCAAGCGCGGTGGAAGATTCATTAAAGCTAGTGCGTAATCATTCCGGCCGAAGCCTGGTTTTTGCTTTCATGGGAGGTTATCACGGCAGGACATTAGCGGCCTCAGCGATTACTTCAAGTTTTAGATACCGGGAGCGCTTCGGGCATTTTGGAGACCGGGCAATGTTTGTGCCGTACCCGTATTGTTTCCGATGTCCCTATGAGAAGAAAAGAGATTTTTGTGATCTGTACTGTTTGAAACAATTTGAAAGGCTTTTTGAAACCGAGTATTATTCGGTGATAAATAAAAAGAATAACAAGTGTGAATTTGCTGCTTTTTACGCCGAAGTTGTCCAAGGCACGGGCGGCTATATTGTGCCTCCGCAGGAATATTTTTCAAAATTAAAGGATATCCTGGAGCGTTACGGAATTCTTTTTATTGATGATGAGATCCAGATGGGTTTTTTCCGCACGGGTAAATTCTGGGCGATTGAACATTTTAATATTACTCCCGATATCCTGGTTTTTGGCAAGGCCCTGACTAACGGATTAAATCCGATAAGCGGGGTTTGGGCCAAAGAGAAATTAATTTCTCCGGCAGTTTTCCCTCCGGGGTCAACCCACGCCACATTTTCTAGCAACCCTTTGGGTACAGCCGCGGGGCTGGAGGTAATGAAGCTAATTGAAGAATCGGACTTCTCGACTTCTATTCCCGAAAAAGGCCGGTATTTCGTGGCCCAGCTTAAGAAGTTACAGAAGAAATATCCGCAAATCGGGGATGTGGATGGCCTTGGCCTGGCCCTCAGGATGGAGATGTGCGAAAAAGACGGTTATACCCCGAACAAGGAGCTTACGGATAAGATTGCCAACCTGGGGTTAAGCGGGACGCTTAATGTCAGCGGCAAGCGCCGGGGATTAATTTTAGACGTTGGCGGCTATTATAAAAATGTCTTTACCATTGCCCCGTCATTTTATATTACTAAAAAAGAAATTGATTTGGGAGTGGAGCTTTTTGTAGAGGCTTTAGATAGGGCATTGAAGAACTCCTAAGCTTTGTATTTCTCAAAAAAAGCTAAGGAACTGGCTGCAACTTTATCCCTTTCCTGGTCAGCAATAATAATATGGTAGGAGTCTTCAAATAATGATATTTTTTTATCTTTTGAGCCGATGTGGTTATAGATATAATAAGAATTTTTGGGGCTGGTTATATCATCATCCTTTGCTTGCAATAATTGTATCGGCGTAGTGACAAGCGGGAGTATGCGCATAACCTGTTTTGCCAATAATTGATTTTGGCGCATACTGGATACCGGTATTACCGGGTAGCCATAGAGATGTACCTTGCTGTAATCGAATAAATCCGATTTTTTATAAAAGCTTTCAATCCTTGAGCGCAATCTTGAGTTTTTAATTCCATAAGGATAGCCTTCCTTAAGATAAAAATAATATTGAAACGGTGTTTTATAAACTAGTGGCAAAAGAAATCTTAGCTTTGGGTTGGCCCAGCCATCAAAGAATAAAGTGGGAGAGAAGCAGTTTAAGGCTTTTATTTTATGGGGAAATTCATGCGCGAGCAATATTGCGATGAGGGCGCCAAAAGATAAGCCCGCCACAAAGATATTTTCATAATCATGGGCATACTTGGTGAATTCATCGCGCATAGAGTTATAAAGTTCTTCCCAGGTTGTTCTTTTTAGGCAAGAGATGGATTTGTTATGGTTGGCCATTAAAGGGCAGGCTACGGAAAACCCCTTTTTGTTTAAATTCTGGGCAATCGAGCCCATCTCCTTAGCGGTGCCGGTTAGCCCGTGTATGAGCAGGCAGAGATTTCTGTCTCCCGGCAAAAAGAAGCTGGTATCAGGTATATTGGTGATTGAGCGTGTATCTTCTTTGGTGGAAAAAATTATCATATTTTCTACTAATTTAGTTAAGCCTGTTTATTATATTTTTTAAATCCGATTCTTTTAAAAAATCACTGGTGCTTAAAGTTATTGTTTTTTCGCTAAGACTGCGGCTGTTGGGGCATTGCGTAACCGGAATAATATCTTTTAAATAAGCATAATCGGTGATCGCCTGTAGATATACCTGGGATATTCCCAATCCGGAATTTTTAAGTAAATTCAGGGCAGAGCTTTTCTTTTTGGCATCTTCAAAAATAAGAGTAAGATAGGGATAGCTCGCCCGGGTTTGTTTCAGCTCAACAATAGGATGAACCCCGGAAATATTTTTTAATCCATCTAGATAAATTTCGACTTTTTTTCGTTGAGCTTTAATTTTTTCTTCTAAGCGGGGGAAGTTAATGTGCCCGATATATTCTCGAAAAGCAGAAACCCGATGTAGCGGAAAATCAGGTTTAAAATATTCACCCATTGCCTTTACCGGATTATTACGTAACTGCCAGAATAGCTGCGGTAATCTGAACGCAAACCAAAACAGGTTTGGCTGGTAGAAGACACTGTAAGCAAAAAGTTCCGCGATTTTTAAGGATTCGGATAAAAAGTCCGGATGCGTTATTTCTTTAGCGGTGTCGTTTAAGATATCCGCATATTCAGGCAGATTGGTTACGGCGATTCCGCCTTCATAAATAGTTAGGCCTTTTCCTCGGCAGAGGCTAAAAAATGAAAATTCACCCAGAGTGCCTGTTTTTCTGCCGTAATATTGGCCCCCTAAACTTTGCGCGCAGTCTTCAATAATAAAAGCTTTACATTTTTGCGCGGCTTCATTTAGCGCGGAAAAATCTATTGCCAGGCCGGCTAAGTGTACGGCTAATATGGCAAGAATATCACTATCTGAGGCGCAGATATTTTCAAGTTTATTTTTATCAAAATCAAAATTGCGCGTATTGGTATCACAAACCTTTATATTTAGGCCGGCTTTTTTTATTGCCAGAGGAATTAAGGGGCAGATAAAAGCAGGGATGACCACAGTTTTTTTATTTGAAAGTTTCTTAATGCTTTCTAAGATTATATAAAAAGCTGACGTGCCGGAATAGGTAAGTTTTGCCTGTGCCGCACCAAGATATTTTTTAAAGTCATCTTCTAATAATCCTTGAGGATGTTTTTTAAAAAGAGAAGTAACTAAGCTCTTGATTGTAAGCGGCCAACCTGCTGTTGGGGGGATTTCTCGTATGAGGCTCAAATTATAATTCCTTTTCTATTATCTGTTTATCTATTTTATGCTAAAATAACCAAAATACAAGCTAACTCTTTATGCCAAAAATTAACTATAAAGTATTAGATGATATATGCAAGATAGAGCAAAATGAATGGGATGCTGTTTTTGGGAGCATCCCGGAGAGCTATCTTTTCTTCAAGGCGCTGGGGAACTCAGAGCTTTCTGAGTTTAGGTTTTATTATCTGGTCATTGAGTCTGATAATAATATTGTGTTGATCGCGCCTTTATTTAGCGCCGATTTTAATTTGGATATTGCCGTAGAAGGCCGGTTTTCTAAATTTATTAAATTTATTCGTAGAATTTTCCCGCGTTTTTTAATTATTAAAACACTTTTTTGCGGTTCGCCTTTCGGAGAACATGGGGTTTTAGGGATAAAGCAGGGCTTTAAAGATAATCCAGGGCTTATTCCATTGTTATTGAAGGGGATAAAAAATTGCGGTATTAGAGTTAACGCGCCGTTGGTAATCTTTAAAGATTTTTTAAAACAGGATACGCTATTTTTAGATGCTTTAATACAAAAAGGATATTCAAAATTAGAGAGTTTTCCTACTGTAGTTTTAGAGCTTAACTTTGCTTCTTTTGAAGGTTATCTTGAAAGTTTGGGCAGTTCTGATCGCAAGTATTTGCAGAGAAAATTAAAACAGGCTTATAGCCGGGGCTTGATCGAAGTTAAGGTTGCTCAAGACGTAGCAAGTGAAATTAATCAAATATTTAAGCTTTATGAAAATACTTATCAAAAAGGCGCGACTAAATTTGAACATTTAACTAAAAAATTTTTCCTTCAGATCGCGCATGATTTAAGCCCGCATGTCCGTTTTTTTCTTTATTATGTGAATGGCAGGCTGGCTGCTTTTAACCTCTGTTTTCTTTATGACAATTTGCTAATTGATAAGTTTGTCGGGTTTGATTATGAAATATCTAAGCAATTCAACCTGTATTTTGTTATCCAGGCCTATAATATTAAATGGTGCTTAAGCAACTCTTTGTGCTATTATTATTCTGGGCAGACTAATTATGAGCCAAAGATCCGGTTAGGTGGAAAACTTATTACGCTTTACGCTTATTTAAAACATAAAAATATGTTTTTTAATTCTTTTCTTAAATTACTCATTCCGCTTTTTAAACCGGATAATTTTGATTAAAATGTTAGCCGTAAGTAAATTATATGCTTAAGAAGAAAGTTACGTTTAAAATACTCCTACTGCTTATTACCTGTGATATCTTTGAGACCGCAATTCATTTCTTTTTTAAGAAAAGCACCTTAGCGCAAAGTAGCAAAGTTATAGTTAATATGGCTAGCGCCGTAGAGTTTTTTAAGGCAGTTTTTGTTTCACCATTTTTGTGGATAGGTTTATTTGCTGTGGTCGTGGTATTTATTATCTGGTCCATGGTTCTTACAAAAATAGACTTAAGCGTAGCCGTGCCCATAGCCAGCTTTAGCTATATTTTGGTTCCTTTGGTTTCGATTATTTTTTTGCACGAACAGGTCAGCGCTTTGAGGTGGTTGGGGGTATGTTTTGTTCTGGCGGGAGTAGTATTGGTCTCTTTAAGCAGTAAAGAAAGGATGGCGAAGGCTAAGTGAAGGAGGGATTGTGGGCGGTTCTTTCTCTGATTGCTTTAACTAGCTTGTGTGATACCGTCAGTCAGCTATTTTTAAAGTCTACGATCGACTCATTAAATTTTACGCCTACATTAAACATTGTAAAATTATTTAAATTTATTTTTCAGTTATTAATCAAGCCCCGGCTTTGGCTGGGCTTTGGTTTTAGTTTAATTTCTTTAGGCGTCTGGTTAGTGGTGCTCTCTAAGGCGGATCTTAATTTTGCTTTTTCTGCCGATAGCATGCACTATATTTTTATTGCCCTGGCTTCTGGATTTGTGCTCAAAGAAAAGATGGGGCTTAGGCGCTGGCTGGGGGACAGGATTAATTGTGATCGGAATAGTTTTTGTCAGTTTGAGCTAAAAGGCGGGGCTAGCCTGGGCGGCAATATTACTCCGATCGGAGCCAGCGCCAATATTGTTGCCTGCGGCCTGCTTAAAAAAGAAGGATACCAGGTTAAATTTACGGATTTTATGAAGATCGGAATTCCCTTTACCGCCGCTGCGGTAACCGCTGCTTATTTATTTATCTGGTTTGTCTGGTCAAAATAACTCAATAGTTTTAACTTTTTATATTAAGGTAAACAAGAAAAAATTTCTTGACAAAAGATACTAATGTGGTATCATTAACTAAGTTTTCCCCCTCGCGGGAGCTCGGGGTTCATTTTCCCCCAAGCGCCGGTCACGCCTGTGGCGGACTCCGCCAGAGGCGGAGAGGCTGGGGAAAAATGAGGAGGTGATGAAGGATGGATATTACGATTAGATACATGCTCAGAGCAGTAGCTCATTGTAAAGAGGGCTGCAGTAGAAAGTCCTGGGTACGACACAAAACTGCCCACTGTTTATTAAGGTAATATTTTAGGAGAGAAAGATTAATGAAGCTGATCACCAGAAATACGGATTATGCATTGCGCGCCATTTGTCACTTGGCTAAACAAAAGAAAATGGTCAAGGTTGCCGAGCTGGTAAGGGTGCTGGGAGTTCCGCGGCCGTTCATGCGTAAAATTCTGCAGCGGTTAAGCAAAGAGAGGGTGTTGGAATCTTCTAAGGGCCAGGCAGGTGGGTTTAAATTAAGGCTCTCCGCGGAGAAAATTTCTTTTATTCAGATTATGCGTATTTTTCAGGGCCAGGTGAGCTTAAGCGAGTGTTTTTTAAAAAAAGATATTTGTCCGAATAAAGGAAGATGCATTCTGAGAAAGAAGATACGCATGATTGAGAGCAGTGTGCTTGGCCAGCTTAGGCAAATTAATATTGCTTCTTTGATTGAGAAATAAGCCTATGCCTAGAAGAAAAATTATTACTATTGATGAGCACAAGTGTAATGGGTGCGCTCTGTGTATACCGAATTGCCCGGAAGGCGCCATCCAGATTATTGATCAAAAGGCGCGCTTAATTAGTGATTTATTTTGCGATGGCCTGGGCGCCTGCCTTGGGCACTGTCCGCAGGGGGCGATTACTGTTGAGGAAAGAGAGGCGGTAGCTTTTGATCACAGCGGTATTACTGCGGGAGCTTCTTGCCCGGGCTCAAGATCAGTTGACTTAAGGAAAACACGGGAAGCTAAAAACGCTCTTCTAAATCAGCGCCAGGAGTCAGAACTTGGGCAATGGCCGGTGCAGTTGCGTTTGGTGCCTGCGCATGCGCCGTATTTTGCTGATGCGCAGCTATTGATTGCCGCGGATTGCGTGCCTTTTGCCTACGCTAATTTTCATCAGGACTTATTAAAAGGAAAGATACTCCTCGTGGGTTGTCCGAAGTTGGATGATTTATCGCTATATAAAGAGAAATTGGAGCAGATTCTTAGGAATAACAGCATTAAAAGTATTACCTATGCGCACATGGAGGTACCTTGCTGTTTTGGTTTACTGACCATAATTAAAGAAGCAATCAAGAGCGCAGGTAAGAGAACATCATTTGAAGATATCACGATTACGATCAAGGGGGAGAGGATATAAAAGGAGGCACGCAATGTTTTGCTACCAATGTGAACAAACAGCAGGTGGTACCGGTTGCACGAAGCTGGGGGTATGCGGGAAAAATGAGGATATTCAGAGTTTACAGGACACGCTTTTATACGGCCTAAAAGGTATTGCGGCCTATGCGTATCACGCCGGTGAATTAGGGGCGTTTGATCCGCAGGTGGATGCCTTTATGCATGAAGCGCTTTTTAAGACGGTTACCAATGTCAGTTTTGATCTAAATCAATATCTGGAATTAGTTCTAAAATGCGGCGCAATGAACTACAAAATTATGGAGTTGCTGGATAAAGCGCATACACAGAGATTTGGAAATCCGGTACCCACACAGGTTGAAACCGGAACGAAGGCTGGCCCGGGAATTTTAATTACCGGACATGATTTATTAGATCTTTACGAATTACTTAAACAAACAGAAGGCCGGGGAATAAATATTTACACGCATAGCGAGATGCTTCCCGCGCATGGCTACCCGGAGCTAAAAAAGTTTAAGCATTTGGTGGGCAACTATGGTTCAGCCTGGCAGGAGCAGAAAAAAGAATTTAGCGCTTTTAGCGGCGCGCTGCTGGCGACCACTAACTGCGTATTAATTCCTCCGGAAAATACTTATTTGGACAGGCTCTTTACCATCGGTATTACCGGAGTATCCGGCGCAATGCATTTGAAAAATCGTGATTTTAAAGCTTTGATGGAAAAGGCCAAATCTCTGCCGCCTTTACCGGAAGCTTTCGGCAAAAAGATTCAGACGGGTTTCCACCATACGGTAGTTTTAGGATTGGCGGATAAGATTGTTAATTTAGTTAAAGCCGGCAAGATTAAGCATTTCTTTTTAATCGGTGGTTGCGACGGTGCCAAGCCCGGACGTAATTACTACACGGAATTTGCCGAAAAAGTTCCTCAGGATTGCGTTATTCTGACTTTAGCTTGCGGAAAATACCGTTTCAATAAGCTGGATTTTGGTGATATTCAGGGGGTTCCCAGGTTAATTGATCTGGGCCAATGTAATAATGCTTATTCTGCGGTACAGATAGCCTTGGCGTTAGCTAAGGCGTTTGGCTGCGGGGTGAATGATTTGCCGTTAACTTTGGTTCTTTCCTGGTTTGAGCAAAAAGCAGTTGCCATTCTGTTGTCTTTGTTGTATCTTGATATCAGGGGAATTTATATTGGGCCGACTCCACCTGCTTTTATCAGTAAGAATGTATTTGGTGTTCTCCAGGAGAAATTCGGCCTAAAGTTAATTAGTACGCCGGATGAAGACCTAAAAAACATATTAAAGAAATGAAGTGGAGGTAGATTATGGTAGATTTTAAGGATTTATGGCAGTTCGCAGATTGGAAAACAGAAAAGCATGTGCCGGTTATTGAGGGGCCGGATAAAATAACCAAAGGCCAGGTTTTGACGATTGAGGTGAGCGTAGGCAAGCAAATCGCGCATCCGAATACTACTGAGCACCATATTAAATTTATCGAGCTGTATTTTATCGCCACAAATGAAAAGTTCCCTTATCAGCTAGCGCGTTTTGAGTTTAATACGCATGGAGAGTCTGGGCAGGGGCCAAATACCAGCACGATATTCTCTGAGCCTAAGGCAGCGTCAGTTTTTAAGACTGAAAAAAGCGGCGTAATTATGGCTATGGCTTGCTGCAATATCCATGGCCTTTGGAGGAGTGAAAAAGAAGTTAAGGTAGAGTAAAATTACTAATATTTTTATCAAAGCTACCTAACGCTGAATGGATTTGCGCCGGTGGCTGGGGAAAAAGTTCTCCCCCTCGCGGGAGCTCGGGGTCATTTTTCCCCAAGCGCCGGTGGCTGGGGAAAAATGAGGAGAAAAAGATGAATAAATACAGGTGTTTAGTTTGTGGGTATATTTATGATCCTGGCGTTGGAGATCCGGATAATGGGATTGCGCCTGGAACAAGCTTTGAAGATTTACCGGAGAGTTGGATCTGCCCTGAATGCGGGGTAGGTAAGGATCAGTTTGAAAAGATAATTTAATTGAAAATATTGTAATGATTAAGAATGGCTATAGAGATTAAGGCTAGAATAAAAGAGGTTATCCAGCGTAATTACAACGTCAAGAGTATTCGCCTGGAGATTCCCGGCGTTATGGATTTTAAAGCCGGTCAATTTCTTTTGGTCAAGCTGCAAGATGACCTGCGGCTTAAAAAGTATCTTTCCATTTCCAGCTCTCCCACGGAAAAATATTATTTAGAGTTTACTAAAAAATTAACCGAGAGCGATTTTTCTAAAGCTTTGGATAATTTAAGAGTTGGGGATCAGGTAACGATTCAGTATCCATTCGGGAAGTTTGTTTTAGATGAATCCTTTTCGAAGATTGCTTTTTTATCTGGCGGTATAGGAATCACTCCGATTCGGAGTATTTGTAAATATGTGGTAGATAATAATCTAGGTAGCGATATAGTGTTGGTTTATGCGAACCGTTTTGTAAAGGATGTAGTTTTTAAGGAGGATTTTGAGGCGTGGATGAAAAGCTATCCGGCTTTAAGGGTAGTGCACGTATTGTCTGAAACCGAGCCAGGGTTTAAATGTACGGTTGGCCGGATTAACCGCGAAATAATTAAAAATGAGATTTCGGATTACCGGGAAAGGAAATTTTATCTTTGCGGCCCGCCGCAGATGGTGGAGGCGATGCGCAAGCTATTAGCGGAAGAGCTAGAGGTATCGCCAGAGATGATCGTTACGGAAAATTTCCAAGGATATTGAGAATAGCAGGGAGTAGATGACAGGTCGTAGGTGGTAGGTCGTAGGGCGTAGGCGGGTAATTTGGATAGGGGGGGGATTGATGGGAGTTGTAAAAATATTACCTGATATATATTCAGTGGGAGTGGTGGATTGGAACGTGCGCAACTTTCATGGCCATACTTATACTACGTCAAGAGGCTCTAGTTATAATGCCTATCTGATTATCGATGAAAAAATTGCGCTTATTGACACTGTATATGGGCCATTTACCCAGGAATTAATGGATAACATCAAAGAGATTATTCCTCTGGAGAAGATAGATTATATTATTGCTAATCACGTGGAAACAGATCACTCCGGAGCTCTGCCGGGTATTATGCCGCTTTGTTCTAAAGCTAAGATTTTGGGCACGGCTAAATGTCAGGAAGGCCTGTATAAGCATTATTATAAAAATTGGGATTTTCAGACCATTAAAACCCATGATCAACTAAAGTTGGGCCGGCGCACGCTTACTTTTATTGAGGCGCCGATGATTCATTGGCCGGATAGCATGTTTACGTATTGTCCGCAAGATGAACTGCTGATGCCTAATGACGCATTTGGCCAGCATCTTGCCGCTAATGAGCAGTTTGATGATCAGGTTGATCAATGCGCATTAATGGAGGAGGCAGAAAAGTATTATGCCAATATTCTTTGGCCGTTGGGAGGGGTTATTCTTAAAAAGGTTCAGGAAATTCAGAAATTGAATATACCGATTAAAATGATCGCGCCCAGCCATGGGATTATCTGGCGCAAGGATCCGGCCAGAATAATTAATGCTTATATCTCTTGGGCCAAAGGAGAAACTAAGGATAAAGTAGTGGTTGTTTATGAAACGATGTGGGGAGCAACGGAGAAGATGGCCAGAAAAATTGTTGAGGGGTTAACTTCTGAGGGGATAGAAGTGAAGCTTTATGATATAGCCAGGAGCGACCGTACGGAAGTAATTACGCAGATGTTATCCGCCAAAGGATTTCTTTTTGGTTCATCTACCCATGATAATGATATGTTGCCGAATATTGCCGCATTTTTGGAGATGGTTAAGGGCCTAAAGACAAAAGGTAGGAAGATTGGCTTTTTTGGATCATATGGCTGGGCCGGCGGAGCAGTTAAAGAAATGCAGGAGATGCTCAAGGATAACGTGGTTGATCAAATTATTCCCGGGGTGTCTTGTAAATATGTTCCCGATCCGGCGGAATTAGTTAGTTGTTTTGAATTTGGAGCTAAATTCGCGCAAAACTTAAGATGAAGCAGATACCCGCGGAAGTAATCGATTTTTTACGTACCCAGGATTTTGTGATTGTTTCCTCTATTGATAAAAACGGATTTCCCCACGGTTCATGTAAATCGATTGTTAAGATTAATCCGGTTGGGAAAATTTATCTGGTTGATGTCTATTCCGGAGTAACTAGTGAAAATATAAAGTGTAATCAGCATATCAGTATTAGCGCGGTGGATGAGCAGAAATTTATTGGTTATTGTCTTAAAGGCAAGGCTAGGAAAATGCCGGATGATTTTATTAGCCAGGAAGTTATCAAAACTTGGGAAGAAAATATTACTTCGCGCCTGGCAAAAAGGTTGTTGAGAAATCTAGCTCAAGGCCAAGGCCAGAGGCATCATCCGGAAGCCGGCCTGCCTCCGCCTAAACAGCTTATTGTTTTAGAGGTAGGGAAAATCGTTAATCTTGCTCCGTATCATTTAAGAAAACCTGCTGATAGCAGTCAGGGCAGATAAGGAGGCTATGTATGGCTAAAAAAGTGATAGTTTATAGCACATCTACTTGCCCCTGGTGCGCGCGGGTCAAACAATATTTAAAAGAAAATAACATTGAGTTTCAGAATCTGGATGTTTCCGGTGACCAGCTGGCAGCGGATGAGATGATGTCTAAGACCGGGCAGATGGGGGTTCCGGTATTAGATATTGACGGTGAAATTATCATAGGGTTTGATGAGGAAAAAATTAAATTAGCTCTAGGGCTATAAAATAATTTAGTTGCGGGTATTTTTTACGGTGGTACAATTAAACAGGTGCATGAATATATAGAGGGAAAATCAGTTAAACTAAACTTTCTTTCGTCCCCCAGCACATTAGGCTGTCGCGGCGCTGGGGAGTTAAAAATTTTTCGTAGAAAAATTTTTAAGGAGAATAAAAATGAGAGAGAGAATTGAAAAGGCATTGGATAAAGTCAGGCCGATGTTAATGGCCGATGGCGGGAATGTGGAATTAATTGAGGTTACCGCTGATGGGGTAGTTAAATTAAAATTAAAAGGAAGCTGTGGATGCTGCCCGATGAGCTCGATGACCTTAAAGAATGGGATTGAAAAAATTCTCAGGCAGGAAGTTCCGGAAATAAAAGAAGTGGTCGCTTTGTAGAAGAAATTTTATCATGGCTCTTTACGATAAACTTAATTGCCTTAAGCGCATAATTTTTGCGTACAAATCAGCGGTGGTAGCTTTTTCCGGAGGCCAGGACAGCGCGTTTTTACTTAAGATTTGCGCGCTTGTTTTACCGGCGGATAAAATTTTAGCGGTTACCGCTGTTTCGGCTACTTATCCTAAAGATGAGCTGGCTAAGGCAAAAATACTGGCTAAGCATATTGGCGCCAGGCTCAAGGTTATCAGAACCGCGGAGCTAAATAATAAAAAATTTACGGCTAATCCTGTCCAGCGTTGTTATTTTTGTAAACAAGAGCTCTTTTCAAAATTAATTGTTATGGCTAAGCAGAATAGGTTGCATTTTGTTTTAGAGGCCAGCAATCTTTCGGATAATTTGGATTATCGGCCGGGAAATATTGCGAAGCGCCAACTGAACATAAAATCACCGTTAATTGAAGCGGGTTTTAGTAAAAAGGATATTTGTAGATTAAGTAAAAAGCTGGGCCTTTCTAGTTGGAATAAGCCCAGCTTGGCTTGTTTGGCTTCACGCATACCTTATGGAGTCAAGATCACTGCTTCTTTGCTTAAGCGCATAGATCAATCTGAAGAATATTTGCGCAGCCTGGGTTTTAGGCAGGTACGCCTGCGGCATTATAATGATCTTTGCCGTATTGAGGTAGATAAAAGCGATCTTTGCCGGTTATTAAGCAAGCGCGCGCGCATCGTGGAGAGATTAAAGGGTTTAGGTTATAATTATATTACCGTAGATTTAGAAGGATACCGTACCGGCAGTTTAAATGAGGTTATTAATAGATGAAAAAAGTATATTTAGACTATGCGGCAACTACGCCTTGCGATCCGAAAGTTATCGCGGCGATGGAGCCATATTTTTTTGATAAGTTTGGCAACGCCTCAAGTTTGCATGCTTATGGCCAGGAGGCCAGGAAAGCTCTTGAGGATAGCCGTCAGAGGCTGGCAGATTTTATCGGCGCGCAACCGGAAGAGATTATTTTCACCTCCGGCGGCACAGAATCAGATAATTCTGCGCTTTTAGGGGTTGCCTACGCGTTAGAAAAGAAGGGCAATCATATTATTACTTCTGCGATTGAACACCATGCCATTAGTGAGCCGGCGAAATTTTTGGAAAAGAAAGGATTTAAGGTTACTTATTTGGGGGTGGATAAAGACGGGCTGGTTTCTGGTGATGATTTAAAGAAAGCGATTACCGATAAAACTATTCTGATCAGTATTATGCACGCGAATAATGAAATCGGCACGCTCCAGCCGATTGCTCAATTAGGCAAGCTGGCTAAAGATAAAGGAATTTATTTCCATACGGATGCCGTGCAGACGGTGGGGCATATTCCTTTAAATGTTGATCAGCTCAATGTGGATCTTTTGTCACTTTCGGCGCATAAATTTTATGGGCCAAAAGGAGTGGGGGCTTTGTATGTTAGAAAAGGCACGCGTTTGGAGACGTTTATGCGCGGCGGAGATCAGGAAAGAGGCAGGCGCGCCTCCACGCATAATATTGCCGGGATAGTGGGTTTAGCTTGCGCCATTGAGCTTTGTCAAAATCAAATGGAGGGTGAAATTAAATTTCAGAGCGCTCTGCGCGATAGATTAATTAAAGAGATCCCGGTTAAAATCCCTGAGGTTAGGCTCAATGGGCATCCTCGGCAAAGGTTGCCCAATAGTGTAAATTTTTCTATTAAATACATTGAAGGTGAATCCATGCTTTTAAGTTTAGATATGCTAGGGATTGCCTGTTCTACCGGTTCTGCCTGTACTTCCAGCTCTCTTGAGCCTTCGCATGTTTTATTGGCGATCGGTTTAGATCATGAGACGGCACACGGTTCCCTTAGGATTACTTTGGGGCGCTGGACTAAACAGAGTGATATAAATTATCTTTTGGAGAAATTACCTGCGGTTGTGCAAAAATTACGCGCTATATCCCCTCTTTATGAACCCCGCACCTTCTAATTATTCATCATTTTTTAATGCATCAAGGTTTAAAGGGAGAAGTATGAGCAGAATATCGAATACGAAAGCCTGCCTGCCTGCCGGCAGGCAGGAAGGTGCGGGGTGAAAGAAAAAATACTCGATTATTTAAATAAAAAACATGAGTATTTTTCCGGAGATCAGATTAGTAAATACTTGGGAATTAGCCGCCAGGGTTTATGGAAACATATTCAGGAGTTAAAAGATCTGGGTTATGAAATAGTGGCTGTTCCGCATTTAGGTTATCGGCTGGAATCTTGCCCGGATCGGCTCTTTCCTTTTGAAATTATCCGTAATCTGGATACAAAATTTATCGGCACTTCGACTAGGCTCAGTGCCGATAAAAAAATTCATTATTTTGATTATTTGGCTTCTACAATGGATTTGGCGATGCAGTTGGGTATAGATGGCGCTGTTAGCGGGACGCTGGTGTTGGCGGAATCGCAAATTAAAGGCCGCGGTAGATTAGGCCGGGAGTGGTTTTCGCCTAAATATAAGGGAATTTATCTGTCCTTAATTTTAAGGCCCAAGATCTTACCTGCCGCTTGTCCGATGTTGACCTTGATGAGCGCGGTAAGTATTTGTGAAGCGGTAAAAGGACTGACTGATTTAGATGCTCAGATTAAGTGGCCCAATGATGTGTTGGTTGGCAATAAAAAGGTTGCCGGTATCTTAACGGAGATGAATGCCGAAGTGGATAAGGTAAATTTTGTGGTCATCGGTATCGGTTTGAATGTAAATAATGATAAGAAATCATTAATTGCTCAGGCCACTTCATTAAAGGAGCAGCAGGGTGTAGAAATAAGCCGCGTGGTTTTGTTGCAGGAGCTTTTGCGCAGAATAGAAAATAATTATTTTCTATTGGAGGACAAGGGAAGTAGTGAGATTATTAATAAATGGCGTAATTTTACTCTTACTTTAGGTACGCGCGTTAAGGTGGATTATCAAAACAAGCATATCGAAGGCCTGGCCGCCGATATTGATGCTGACGGCGCTCTACTTATTCGTAAAGACTCTGGCCTAATTCAAAAGGTTTCCAGCGGCGATGTAACGCATTGCCGGTAAACTCCCACACCAATTGGAATAATGGAACCGTTTCTATTTTTCTTTCGTCTAATTTGATTGAAAAATAGAAACGGTCCCATTATTCTTGAAACGGTCACATTGTTTTTAATAAGCTCCTTGACGACTGTCCGCTGTGGTCATGAAAACTATTTTTTTTAGGTTATCAATTTCGTAAAAGAATCGGTAGGAGCCTATTCTGTATCGCCATGTTTCAGGTTTATAATTGGTGAGTTTTTTGATATTCTTGCCGAAATAGGGATTTTGTTTTAATTGGAGGTAGGCATAGGATTGGAGTTTTCTTTTGATGCGTTCCTGTTGTCCGCTAAAATCTTGTTCAAGGTTTTTTAGAAATTGATCTGTCTCAAAGATCTTGAAGTTATCCAATGAACTTACCCCTTATTTTTTTAGCGTCAAGGTGGCCAGCCTGAAGTTTTTTTAACAATTTTTTGTCTGATTTAATTTGAGCCATCTCAATGGGGTCTACGTAGTAAGACGCCTCAATATCTTCTAGAACTCTGGTTGTAATAAAATTAGAAATAGGGCGATGTTCAGCTTCAGCGGCAGTTGATATTGCCTTATATTCTTCTTCTGCTAACCGTAAAGTGATTACTTTAGACATTTTTTAAACACCTCCTCAGGGCCACAAAACTACATTATTCTTTTATATCCATTTATATTCTAACATATTCTTATCTAGGCGTCAAGGGTTCAATTAAAGCATAAGCATGGGGACGGTTTTATTTTTCTTGAGTTAGGTGTGAGAAAAATAGAACCGTCACCTGATTTTAATGTAAACCATTAAATAAAATTAAGTTGACAATAGCGCAGCTCCTTTCTATACTAAAATCATAGGAGCTGATTTTTTTAAAAAGGAGACTATGGAAAAAAAAGAAATTGACAGGCTTTTAGAATTACCATTAGTTGAGCTTATTGGCAGGGCCGATAAAATAAGAAAGCGGTTTTGTGGCAGTGAGGTGGAATTATGCAATATACTAAATGCCAAGAGCGGTTTATGTTCCCAGGATTGTAAATTTTGCGCTCAATCGGCAAGGCATAAAACCGGTGTACAGGCCTATCCTCTAAAAAGCAAAATGGAAATGCTGGAAGCGGCAAGGCGGGCTAAAGAAATCGGGGCGCAGAGATTTGATATTGTGACCAGCGGGGATAAAATATCACTGGAAGATTTTGGCGTGATTGTGGAGGCGATTGGTGAAATAGCTAAGAAGATTAAAATTAAGATCTGCGCTTCGCTGGGGAGCATGGGGGAGAGAGAATTCTCTTTACTTAAAGCGGCCGGGCTTTCTCGTTATCATCATAATCTTGAAACTTCTCCGGGATTTTTTCCTAAGATCGTTTCCACGCATACATTTCAGGATAGGTTGAAGACGATTAGGTCTGCCAAAAAGGCGGGTTTAGAGGTTTGTTCTGGCGGTATAATCGGCATGGGCGAGACAATGGAGGATCGGATTCAGATGGCGCTGATCTTGAAAGAGCTGAAGGTTGATTCTGTGCCCTTGAATATTTTAGTTCCTATCGCCGGGACCCCGTTGGCAGATAAAATGGTTTTGTCTGGTGAAGAGGCAATCAGGACAATCGCGATTTTCAGGATTATTTTGAAAGATAAAATAATCAAAATTGCCGCTGGCCGGGAATCGATATTTAAAGATTTCCAGGCTTTAGGGTTTATGGCCGGAGCAAACGGTATGCTGATTGGCGGATATCTGACGATTAAAGGAAGATCCGTAGAAGAAGACCGGAAACTGGTTAGCCAGATTGAGAAATTATGGCAGGCATAGAAGAATTTTTAAAAGAGCGCCGGCATCAGGGATTATTAAGGAAATTGAAACCCGCCTCAATGCGGCGGGCAGGCAAGATTTATTTTGAGAATAAAGAATACGTGGATCTTTCTTCTAATGATTACCTGGGGTTATCCGCGCATCCGGAAATTAAAAAAGCGGCCAGCCAAGCAATAGATAAATTTGGCGTAGCCAGCTGTGCCTCGCGGCTATTAAGCGGTGATTCAGAATTATTTCATGAGCTAGAAGATGCGGTAGCTAGATTTAAAGAAAAAGAAGCGGCGCTAGTTTTTAATTCCGGCTATCAGGCGAATGTTGGCATGATTAGCGCTCTTTTTAAAAAAGGAGATTGTATTTTTTCTGATCGGCTTAATCACGCTAGCATTATTGATGGGATGCTTTTGGCGCAGGCTAAAATCTTTCGCTATCAGCATAATGACCCGGAACATTTGAAATCGCTTTTAAAAAAGGAAAGAGATAAGTTTAAGCAAGGCCTGATTGTTACGGAATCAATTTTTAGCATGGATGGTGACCGGGCGCCGTTAAAAGAGTTAGTGAGATTAAAAGAAAAATATAATTGCCGCATGATGGTGGATGAGGCGCACGCCACCGGGGTTTTTGGGGAGAGTGGAAGCGGAGTAGCCCAGGAGGAAGGATTAAGCGCGAGGATAGATTTGATTATGGGCACCTTTAGCAAGGCTTTGGCCGGCTTTGGCGCCTATCTGGCCACCTCTAAGAATATAGCGGACTATTTGGTGAATACCTGCAGGAGTTTTATCTATTCTACCGCTTTGCCTGCGGCGGTGATTGCCGGTAATTTAGCCAGCCTTAAATTAATTAAAGATGAGCCGTACCGGCGTAAAATACTTTTGTCAATGGCTAAAATGCTGCGGGATAAATTAGAAGCTAAGGGTTTTTGCCTGAAAGGTTCATCGCAAATTATTCCGTTAATGCTGGGAGATAATTTAAGGGCAGTGGAATTTGCTAAAAAAGTTCAAAATAAGGGTTATTGGGCTTTACCGATCAGGCCGCCGACCGTGCCTGTGGGGCAAGCGCGCTTAAGGCTCTCTTTGAGTTATGATCACAGTGAAGAAACTTTAAATAAACTAATTGAGGTTATCTCTGAAATCAGAATTTAAATTCTTCAACCGGGGTTTTAAGGACGCTATAGTTTTAATCCCCGGTTGGGCAACTGACTGGCAGATATTCAACAGATTGGAATTAGACTATAATTATCTTTTAGCCACCAAGTTGCATCTTCCTGATTTTAATCAAGAACTATTTAGCCAGATAAATCAATTAAAAATCAGCCAGGTGTCAGTATTCGGCTTTTCTTTAGGCGGGTTTTTAGCGGCGGAGTTCGCTTCTGCCTACCCGGAGAAGATAGCCAGGCTTATCCTTTTGGGCGTGCGCAAGAGTTATGATTTGCAATTACTGGATAATATTAAACGCGAAATTCGGTTAAACCGGCGGCCATGGCTTTATAAATTTTATCTTAACTGTTTTTCCAAAGCGGATACAAATGGCTCAGAGTGGTTTAGAAATAATTTGTTAAAAGAATATCTGGATAAGTTAAGCTCAGATGAACTTATTCGCGGGCTGGATTATTTAGCTAATCACGCCTTATATCCAGAGGCTCTGGCAAAGATAGAAGATGTCCGCATCTTTCATGGCAGCGATGATCTGATTGCCCCGGTTATGGAGGCTTTAGAAATTAAATCTGATTTAGCCCAGGCAAAATTTGCGCTGCTTGCAAATAGAGGACATTTGTTTTTTTTAAACCGGGATTTTAGGGAAAGGTTTTATGGTGAAGAGGATAGAGATTGTTGAAAATTTCTCCCGTTACGCGCATTTTTATGATCAATATGCTGATGTGCAGAACAAAGCTGCCCGGGAATTGGCAAATTTTTTAGAAAACAATAATTTTTCCAAGATTTTGGAGCTGGGCTGTGGAACTGGCAATTATACGCTTATGCTGCGGGAGAGGTTTACCAGCGCAAAAATCAAGGCTGTGGATATTTCAGAGGAGATGATTTCCGTAGCGCAAAATAAATTAAAGCACAAGAATATTGAGTTTATGGTTGCCGACGTTGAAAAAATTATTCCGGATGAGGATTTTGACTTGATTACTTCCAACGCTTGTTTTCAGTGGTTAAATGATCTGGGCAAAGCCCTGCGCGGATACGCAAAATCACTGCGCAAAGGAGGGGTGGTTTATTTTTCAATATTCGGCCCCGATACTTTTTGTGAATTGAATATGGCATTAAAAAGCGTTCTGGAGGAAAGCCGCCTGGACGCGGTTTATTTTTGTAATCATGATAGACTCAAGGCAGTGCTTAAAGATAATTTTAAATCTGTAAAAATAAACCAGGTTTGTTATAAAGAGAGCTTTGGCAGCCTTAAAGGATTATTGGAAAAAATTAAATACTCTGGGATTCGGGGAAATGGTTTAAGTAAGAAAGTTTATTTTAGCCGCGGGTTGCTAGGGAGATTAGAAAAGGCGTATTTGGATAGATTCCAGGAGATTCGCGCTACTTATCAGGTGTTTTTTTGCTGCGGAGAAAAACGATGACGCGGCCGCCGACGGCGGCCTTGCTCAGGGTTATGGTGAACGAGTGAAACGAGTTGAACCATGAAGGGGATATTTGTTACCGGAACGGATACCGGGGTGGGCAAATCCATGGTTACCGGGTTTTTGGCGAAATATTTACGTCAAAAAGGTTATCAGGTGGTAACGCAGAAATGGGTGCAGACCGGTAGCCGCGAAAGCGTGGATATTAATTTGCATCTTAAAATTATGGGAGTATCTAGGAGCGCGATCAAGGGCTATCTTGATTGTGTTTGTCCTTATGTATTCAAATTACCCGCCTCTCCGCATTTAGCCGCTAGAGCCGAGAATAAGAAAATCCAGATTTCCAAAATTAAAAAAAGTTTTAAATTATTATCTTTGAAATTTGATTTTGTGATTGTTGAAGGTATCGGGGGAGCGCTGGTTCCGGTTAATGAAAAACGTTTGGTCATTGATATCGCTAAGGAGCTTGGCCTGCCGGTGCTGGTGGTGGCGCAAAACAAATTAGGCGCCATAAATCAGATACTCATGACGCTGGAAGTCTTAAAATCTAGAAAGATGAAAATTTTGGGGGTATTATTCAATAACTGCCCGGGCCAAAATAAATTGATTCTTAACGACAATCCGGAGATTATAAAAAAAATGACCCAACAAAAAATATTGGGTGTTTTGCCTTGGAATAAGCGGTTTGATTTATTGTATAAAAAGTTTTTACCGATAGCCGCGAGGATAACCGTATGAGAAATTGGCTGAAAGCAGACTCAAAATATACCTGGCATCCCTATACGCAGGAGAAGGAGGCAGCGGGCCTGCCGCTGGTTTTAATTACCAAGGCCAGAGGAATAAAACTTTATGATGTAGAAGGTAATTTTTATTATGATACAATTTCAAGCTGGTGGTGTAACGTTCACGGGCATAATCATCCGCGTATAAAAGAGGCGATTAGGAAGCAGGTCAATCTTCTGGAGCATGTTTTATTTGCCGGTTTTACTCACAAACCCGCGATTGAATTATCCAGTAAACTTATTGCTCTTACAAAAAATAAGTTTAACCGGGTGTTTTTTTCGGATAATGGCTCAACGAGTGTTGAGGTGGCCTTAAAGATGTCGTTCCAATATTGGCATAATATCGGCCGGCAGGGCAAGACAAAATTTGTTTCCCTGGATCATGGTTATCACGGAGATACGATTGGCGCGATGAGCGTGGGCGGCCTAGATCTTTTTAACGCGGTATTTTCTCCGTTATTGTTTGCCGCGTATAAAGTGCCTTCTCCTTATTGCTATCGTTGCCCGATGAAAAAGGAAAAGTCTACTTGTGCAATTGATTGCCTAAAACCGCTGGAAAGTTTATTGCTTGATAAGCATGAGGAAATCTGCGCGTTGATTATTGAGCCTTTGGTGATGGGCGCGGCCGGGATGATTATTTATCCTAAAGAATATTTAGAAAAAGCCGCGGCTTTGGCTAAAAGATATAAGGTTCATCTTATATTGGATGAAGTGGCGGTTGGATTCGGACGTACCGGTAAGATGTTTGCTTATGAACATGCGAGCGCAATCCAGGCGGATTTTCTCTGTCTTTC
>JAZDEW010000043.1:0-19046 GCA_043808425.1 Candidatus Omnitrophota bacterium | reverse complement strand
AAAGGCCCGTTGGTAACAAAGAATTTATCAGGAGATTAATTAAAGAAAATGGCCGCTTTCTGCCTAGGAGAAGAGGCAGGTTGGCTAAAAGAATTGTTGCATAACTTGTTGTAAGCGATATAATTATCAACAGCGTCTTGTCTTTTTTTGTCTTTTGTAAGTTTTTATTTAACGAAAGGCTCACTGGTAATAAATAATTTACGAGGAGATTAGTTAAAGAAAATGGATGCTTTCTCCCTAGGAGAAGAGGCTGGCCCATGCGAGAGTTAAATTAAATTGACAGTTGAAAATATCTGAGATATAATTTCTGATGATCGTAAAACGAACTGTTCCATTGTTATTAGTGATTTTACTGGTTTTACCGCCCCCATATTTATTGCAAGCAGAGACTAATTTTGGGGCAAAGAAATCCGCCCCAGCGACACTTTCCAAATCAAGCCCAGAGATTTTAAATACCCCCAAGACAAGCGTGAAGATTGTTTCCGATGCCGAGGCGATGTCGGCGGAGATTGATTTTTACCGTGGTAATTACGAAAATAGCGAAAGGGTGCTTAAGGCGCTTAAAGATAAACATGACCGTAATTTCGCGCTCTGGAGCAATGAGCTGGCTTCGCTTTATCTGGCCAGGGGCATGAATAAAGAGGCCAGCTCATCGCTCACCGACGCTTTCTTATTGATGAATAATTTCGATGTTTTTAAAAACCTTGAATCTAAAGCTTTGGGAATTATGGGAAATGAAGCGTCTAAAGCCTACAAGGGCGATCCTTACGAGAAAGTGTTAAATTCTTTGTATTTGGGGCTGTTGCTTATCGACGAAAATGACCTGGGTAATGCCGGCGCTGCTTTTAAAAATGGTATTCTCTGTGATTCAGACGTAGAGGCGGATCTTTACAAGAGCGATGTTTCTTTATTGTATCTTCTGGCCGCAAGAACGCAGCTCGCCACAGGCAGTCAAGGCTTGTCCGGTGATTACCTGAAAATGGCCAGAGAGGCTTACTACTTATCTTCTCCGGTTAATCGGCAGATAGTATGGGAAGAGCAGATTCTGCGCACTAAAAAAGCGGAAACACAAAAAGAGTTGAAAAAACTTATCGGCGAGGAGCCGGATCCGGTGGACAAGAAGAAAAAGATAAGCAAAAAAAACCAGAAGAAAACAGATAATTTAAAATCCCAGATAGATGCGCTAGAAAACCAGATCAAGGATAAAGTTATTCAAAGAGAGGCAAACAACCAGAAAATAGTTCTGCCTGACTTTGATAATTTTCTTAATCCGCGGAATAATGTAATTCTTTGTATTGAGTCCGGAAAAGCACCGCTAAAAATACAGACCGGCCGCTACGGTGAAAAAGCGGTTTTTAAATTAAAACCCTATAAAGCTAAGATCTTCTCTGTGTCCCTGGATAAGAATAGTAATATTAATAAAACCTGTCATCTGGATAATAATGATATAATGTATCAGGCTCAAACACGGGGCGGAAGAAAAATGGATGGAATTTTAAAAGGCAAGGCGCAATTTAAAGAAACTACCGCCCAGGTGTCTACCGCTTTTATGGAAATGTCGGCGATAGCGGCAACTACTACTGCCCTTTCAGGCGGCTCTGGCGATGGCAGTGCCGCCGGGCTGATCATCACAGGGGCTTTTTTAGTCGCGGGCCTGGTCATGGCCGGGGCGAGCGCCACGGCCAATCCTTCCGCGGATACAAGGCACTGGAGCTATCTGCCCGCGGAGATTCAGATCATACCTTTTAGCGCTGGGCCCGGAAAGCACCGGGTCAGCTTAAAATCTTGTGATGATTCTGAAAAAGAGATTAAAGGCCTGGAATCAGAATTTGAGATTGAAGTTAAGGATACCGGCACGACGGTTATTTTCAAGCGCGTATTTGAGAGGATTTAAATGAAGAGATATCTTTTTACAGTTTTATTGGTTTGTTCTATTTTTCTCTCCGGCTGCGTCAATCTCTATGTTTTAAGAAGGCAGCAGAAAAAACTGGTTATTTCTCCGGAGGAAGGGGTAGTTTTATTTACCGCGGAGGTGACCTCGGGCAAATACCAGCCTTTTCAATATAACCTTCAGGAAATTAATCAATATAAATTTTACAAGGCTTTGAATAAATATATAATTCCTTGCATGCCGGAGAATACTACGAGTAATTTTCTTGTGTTTGGCCTTAAGCTTCCCAAAGGGACATATAAATTGGATTCTTTTAGCGGAAGATTAGGGGGGTTTTTTGGTTATCAGCATTTTCTGGCCGCCGGCAATATATTTGATGTGACTCCGCAAAAGATCGCCTATGCCGGGAGGCTTGTTTTTAACTGGAGCGCTGTAAATTCTAGCCAGTTAAGTTTAGTAAAAGATGAATACATCGCGGACGTGGAATTAGAAAAGAAAACCTTCCCGGTGTTGCAGGGTAAAGATATCGTCAAGGATCTATCTTATTAGAAAGGAGAATTAAGGATGAAAAAGCTATTTTTGTTATTTACGTTGCCTTTATTTTTGTTGGGTTGCGCTACGCTTGAAACATCGCATACGCGAACGATTCTTCCGGATGAGGATGACAACCTGGGGGGCACGGGTATTGAGTCTACGGATATACGCACGGTCGCCCGGAAGATGTCTGTTTCGATACTCCAGGTTCCTGAAATAGCTAAAGCGCAAAGTGTGGCGCCCAAGATTGCGCTTCTACCGGTTAAAAATTCCACGCGCTTTTTAATCAATAGCGATATCTTTACTAAAAAAATCCGTATTCAGTTAAATGAAAATGCTCAAGGCAGGGTTCGTTTTCTTGCCCGCGACAGGATAGAAGATATTATGCAAGAGAAGCAGCGCAAAATAGACGGCCGGGTCAGCGCGAGCAAAGAAGCGGATATGCTGGGGGTGGATTATTATCTCACCGGAGAGCTGATGGGCATTAGTAAGGCTGCCGGGGGAGATCGGTCAGATTATATCTCCATGTCTTTCCAGCTGATTGACGCGGAAACCAGCGAGATTATCTTGGAAAATGAATATGAGGTAAAAAGAGTGGGGGAGGCTGGAGTAGTTTATCAGTAAAATAAAAAGGAGGTTATTCATGAACAAGCGAATTATTGCACTTATTCTTGCGGTTATATTTATTGCCGGCTGTTCCATGGCTCCGGCCAGAGGCAAAAAACCTTTTTGGGCGCGCGACTATATTGAAGAAAAAGATACCTTTGTGCATTTAGATAGCGGATTGGAAGGATCTTTAAGGCTGGTAGAAGAGGCTACGGATAAAACCGAAGATTTACGGCTAATTGTTAAAGCCAAACTTATGAACAGATATACGCAAACATTGCGCGTTCAGATTCAGACCGTGTTTAAAGATGAAGATGGGTTTGCCACCGGCGATGAAACTAATTGGGAGCTAATCTTGATACCTGCCAAAGCCTACTATTATTATGAAGCCAAAGCGATGAATGCTCAGGCGGAAAAATATGTGATTAGATGCAGGTATGCAAAATGAGAGGTGTAATATGAGACGGGTGATTTTATTTAGCGTTTTATCTTTATTTGTTTTTTGCGGCTCATCTTTAGCTCAGGGCGCGGAAGAAAAAGGTTTTAATTATGAGCAGAAGGTGCTGAATAAGGAGATAACTAAAGACCTCAAGGTTAAAGTGGCGGTTTATGTGCCGCAGGAAGCGCTTAAAGTTGAGCTCAGCCCTTTTAATCCGCAGGAGCCAAAAGAGGGCCAAGAGAAAGATATTAAGGTTGATATTTCCTTAGATGCGGATAAACAAGAGGTAATCAAAAGACAGCCCGATCAAAAGATTCTCACCGGTTTATTGGTGGACAAGCTGGCGGCGGCCGATAAATTTATTTTAGTGGAAAGAAAAGATATAAATGCTATTTTGCGTGAAATTAATTTCCAACAATCTAAGTGGGTCAGCTCCGCGGAAGCGGTAAAAATAGGCAATCTTTACGGCGTGAAATATATTATTATTTCTGAGTTTTTAAGGAATGAGCCCGGGACTGAGGTATCCGCTACCAATCATACCGTAACCTTAAGGATGTGCGAGCTGCAAACCGGAAGGATAGCGGCTTCCGGGATGGGCCAGGCTTCAACCATTGATGAAGCGATTTCTCAAGCCGTAACCGCGCTGGCCGAAAAGGTAAAAAGCCAACCCTGGAGTTGTTTGGTGGCTCGGGTTGAGGCGGAGAGCGTATACTTGAACGCCGGTTATGATGAAGGGCTGGAAAAAAATATGGTCTTGGGTGTGTATAAAGAAAAAGATAAGATTGTTGATCCGTTAACCAAGAAAGTTCTGGGTTTTGATAATCAGAAAATCGGTAAAATTAAAATAACAGATGTTCTGGGAGCGGATTTATCCAAGGCAAAAATACTGGAGAAGGCCGAGCCGATCAGCGTAGGTTCTATTGTCCAGGCTAAAGATAGCACTAATCAAGGCAAAAACCTAATTGATATGTGGAATAAGAGTTCCGCGGAATCAATCAAGGATTTGCATAAAAAATAAACAGGCCGGGCCTATCTTTATAATTTTAAATAAAATAAAAACCTTCGCCGGTAGAAATTGTGCTTGCGGGGGTTTTTGTTTTATAGCGGCTAGCGTATTGAGATGTTTCAAAAATTGTGTTAAAATTACGCAAAGCTAAAAGACAGTGAATGGCTAGCCAAAGGAAAAAATGGAAGTAAAAATAATCCGCAGCCGCAGGCGCCGGCGGACAGTAAGCGCCCGGTTAGTGAATGATTTGCTTTTGATCCAGGCTCCTTTAATGCTTTCCTCAGAGCGCCTGGATAAGATGATCAGCGATTTTAAATCTAAATTCGCCGCCAAAAAGATTAAAACCGAGTTGAATAAAGAAAAGAATCTTACGGATTTAGCGCGGGCGCTGAATGAGAGATATTTTGACAATAAATTAAAAATAGAGTCAATAGAATATAGCACTAATCAGAATAGCCGGCTGGGCTGCTGTAATTATCGCAGCGGAAAAATTCTCATTTCGCATAAAGTAGGCCTCTTGCCGCAGTGGGTCAGAAAGTATGTTTTAGTGCATGAACTGGCGCATTTAATCGAGCCAAACCATAGCCGGGCATTTTGGAATATTGTCTGGCGTTATAAATTAACGGAGAGAGCCAGGGGGTATTTGATGGCGGCGAATATGAGAATGAAGGAAGGAGGCTGAAATTGTCGATTTTACTGATATCTTCAAGCCCGCACCGAGAAAAAAGCAGCACATTTTTGTTAGCTAAAGAAGTTTTACGCGGTTTAAGCCAAGAGGGTTTATCTGTTGAAACTCTGCATCTGGACGGTTTTAAGATATTTTTCTGTAAGCACTGTGAGGCCTGCCATCAGAAAATCCTGAACTGTCCGCTTAAGGATGATGTGGAGATGATTTTACAGAAGATGCTTAAGGCCGAGGCTGTAATATTGGCCACGCCTAACTATATTAACCAGGTTAACGCGCTTATGAAGGCGCTCTTTGACCGTTCGGCGCATTTTATTCATTGCAAAAGGCTGGAGGGTAAATATATCGCCGGAGTTGTCTCTAGCGGTAGCGGGCAGAATCAAGAGGTGTTAGATTATCTTAAATATTACGGCTCAACTTGCGGCGCGCAATATTCAGGAGGAGTTTCTGCTCAGCAGCAATTTGGCCAGGATAAAAAGGACGAGGCTTTTGCCTTGGGTAAAAAAATTGCTTCTGATTTAAGAGAGAAAAAATTGTACGCGGATCAGCTGCAAGATATGCAAAAGTCCAAGCTGTATTTTGCCCGGATCATTAAACTTAGAAAAGACGACTGGCAGGAGGAGTATGCCTACTGGCTGCAAAAAGGCTGGCTATAAGTGTAAATTAAAATGAAGAGATGGGCAGGGTATATTTTTGTGGGAATATGTTTGGGGCTAGCCGGATGCGCGCCTGACCGGCCGGTGAAGGGGCCGTATCCAGAAACCGGGCTGGCTTCCTGGTATGATCCCAGCCTTACTTCGCCGAAATTATTTAAAAAATGGGGCGTAACCTGCGCGATGCGTAAGACGGATTTCGGAAAATATTACCGGGTTTGTAATTTAGCCAATAATAAATGCGTGTTTGTCCGGCACAATGATTTTGGCCCCTCGGCGGGTATGTATAGAAAAGGAAGAATTATTGATTTAAGTAAGCCTGCTTTTAGAAGTATCGCGGATTTGGACCAGGGAATAATTTCGGTATCCGTAAACCGGGTATACGAGGCTAACCAGGTTAGCTTTAATGAGGAGTTATAAATGCTTGAAAATAATGAGACCGTTTCTATTTTTTATTGTCAGCGGCATTTCTTCTTACAGTTAGCTTGGATAATGGAGGGTTGGTATGATTATTTTCAATATTGTGGGAATGGTTGTAATTTTTATAGGAATTTTTACCCTGCTTCAGGTTCCGGTTTTTTTATTCTTCCGGAAAAATGTAATTGGTGATTTAGAAAAGATATTGGGTGGTAAATTAAAGTTTAATATCTTTTATCTCGCATTAAATGGCAATTGGTGCGGGAAAGAAGTTAGCTTAGCTATTCTGCCTCCTAATGTAAAAACAGCTTCTAGAGGGATTGGCGAGGGAAAATTAACAATAAAATATAGTGTGCGCAGTTCATTTAAGCTTAAAATAGAGAAGAAAAAACGATTTCCAATCTTTAATAGAAACAACGCTTTTTTAAAAGATAATGCTACAGGCTTTATAGATAAATATTCTATTCATACAGATAATTATGAATTAACCAATAAGTATTTATTTTCTCTTGAAAATCAACAAGTAGTAGCTACTCTTTTGGATACCTATAATTTTGAGTCTATTTTAATTATGCCTGGTAAAATATATGCTAAAAAGAAATTATTTTCAAATTTTGATGTCGCGGAAAGTAAAATATTAAGTGTCCTGAAAGTATTAGAGCAGATTTCAGTTTTGGTTTCAGGTATTTCAGGGAAGTAGAGGGCGAGAAGTACGAGGAGTTATAAATGCTTACGGCAATATTCTTGCTGGCGGTGGTTTTATTTGTGCTGGCTTATAGAGTAGACAGTTTACATAACTGTTTGATAATAAATGAGTTATGAAACAAATATGGGCAAGATGGTGAGGAAGTATTTCTTTCATAATTGATTGTGCTGCAAGATGTTACATAAACTGTCTACTAGACTTTAAAGTAAGCGAGGGTAAAAATGGGGAAAAAATATGATGTTAGCGGTTTATCTGAAGCTCAGTATGAGCCTGGCTCACGCCAGTTAGTTATTAAAAATATGTTGGGTATTAAGAAAAAATCTGAGATGAATCGCTTGGAGACAATTGCTTTAAAACAAGCAGAAGATGTTTTTTTCAGAAAATATGGGGCAAGTCATTGTTTTACAGTCAAAAACATCTGCCAGATGCATAAAATATGGTTAGGTAAAATTTACCCTTGGGCAGGGCAATATAGAAGGGTTAACATTAGCAAGGGGAGCTTTCCTTTCGCAGCTGCAGCGTATATACCACAGCTTATGGAAGAATTCGAAAAAGGCCAATTGGCTAAATATACTCCCTGTAATTTTAGAGATAAGGATAAAATTATCAAGGCGCTGGCAGAGGTTCAGGTGGAATTTATTTTAATCCATCCTTTTAGAGAAGGTAATGGAAGGGTTGCCAGGTTGATAGTAACTTTAATGGCTCTACAGGCAGGTTTACCGCTTTTAGATTTTAGTACTGTTAAGCGGAAGAAAAAAGATAAATATTTTGCAGCTGTCCGCGCAGGGTTAAATAAAAATTATAAGCCTATGGAGGAAATATTTAAAGAGATATTAGAGGTCACTCTTTCTCGTCAAGAGGGGAAAAGATAATTTTTGGTGTTTTTTCTTTTTTTAATGCGTTGATGATGGTTGGACTGAGCGCTCCAAGTTCAATGGAAGAAGAAGAAGAAACATTAATAAATAGCGACTTTTTGTATAACCTGTTATTTTTTAGGTATACATTGGTTTTTATAAGCGATTTTTCTCTCATTAAAAAAGTATACCATAACTTTAATAATATTAATAGCGTTATCTGGGAATGACACCATAGATCATTACCCCCTTATGAGGGAAAGTTAACAATAGAGTAGTATATAACTGTCTGATAATAAATGAGTTATGAAACAAATATGGGCAAGATGGTGAGGAAGTATTTCTTTCATAATTGATTGTGCTGCAAGATGTTACATAAACTGTCTACTATGGCTCAAGAAGAAGGAAAATTTGTTACAGAGAGAGAAATAATGGTAAGCAGCCAAATCGAGGGGGCAGGGATTAAGGATAAGCGCCTCCTTGAGGCAATGCGAAAAGTCAAAAGGCATTTATTCGTTCCCTTAGAATATAGGCGCATGGCTTATGGGGATTATCCTGTTCCTATCGGCCATGGGCAGACTATTTCGCAGCCTTATATTGTTGCTTTGATGACCGAGTTATTGGCGTTAAAAGGCAGTGAAAGAGTTTTAGAAATAGGCTTGTGTTCAGGTTATCAAACGGCGATTTTAGCCGAATTGGCCAAGGAAGTTTATTCAATAGAAATATTAGAGCCTTTAGCTGCGGCTAGCCAAAAACTCCTGAAAGAATCCGGATATCAAAATGTTTACATAAAAACCGCTGATGGTTTTTCAGGGTGGATAGAGCAAGCTCCTTTTGACGCGATCATCGTAACCTGTGCTCCGGAAGATATCCCGGAGCCTTTAATTGGCCAATTAGCTCAAGGAGGCAGGTTAGTTATTCCGATAGGGGCATTTTTGCAGGAATTGAAATTGGTTGAGAAGATAAGCGATAAAATAAGTATTAGAAGTATTGTCTCGGTCAGGTTTGTCCCGATGATAAGGGGCTAAAATTATAGATGGCCACATTCGCCGCGAAGGTTTACAGGGTAGTTTCAACTATACCGATAGGTACTGTGCGTTCCTATAAATGGGTAGCTAAAAAATGCGGATTTCCTCGCGCATACCGGGCAGTGGGGACAGCATTAAAGAATAATCCGTATCCATTAATAATTCCTTGTCATCGTGTGGTTAGAAGCGATAAAAAAATAGGCGGGTATGTATTTGGGGGCGGGAATAAGAAAATGATTTTAGAATTAGAGAAAGAGATTTTGACCATGGCAAAAAGAAGATAATTTTTTTCTTGACATACCACACAAATGTGTGGTATTGTGTTTTTAGAAGCAACTATCCGGAAATTCCGGTTAGTTCCAAAAAGGAACATGCTGAAAGAGTGGAGGATGCAGAAAAATGGCAGAAATATTATATGTTCAAGGTAGAGATATTTCCATAATATCCAGAGAACAGCAGAATTATATATCTTTGACTGATATCGCCAAATACAGAAATAGTGATGCGCCTGCTGACATTGTTAAAAATTGGCTACGAAGCAGGAGCACTATTGAATTTTTGGGCCTATGGGAGAAATTGAACAATCCCGGTTTTAAACTGGTCGAATTCGGCCAGTTTAGGAACGAAGCTGGGGTGAACTGCTAATTCGGTAACTCGCGAGTAGGAGTAAAATATGAAGAAAGAAATAATTGCGCAATTGAGCAAAACGTTCGAAGAGTCGGCTTATGTCCAGAATGGCGTTGAGTATTGGATGGCGCGGGATATACAGAAGTTATTGGATTATGCTGATTGGCGTAATTTTCTATTGGTTGTAGACAAAGCTAAAATTGCATGTTCAAGGTCTGGGCAGAATATTGCAGACCATTTCGTTGACGTCAACAAAATGGTTCAGTTAGGATCAGGGAGCCAACGAGAGATTGAAGATATAATGCTTACCCGGTATGCCTGTTACCTTATTGCTCAGAATGGTGATCCTCGTAAGGAACAAATCGCTTTTGCTCAAAGTTATTTCGCTATTCAGGCACGTAAGCAAGAATTGCTGGAAGAACGTATTGCGTTAGTAGAGAGGGTGCATGCCCGTGAAAAACTCGCTGATATTGAATCAGAGCTTTTAGGAATTGTTTATGAGCGCGGTGTTGATGGAGAAGGTTTTGCGCGATTGCGCAGCAAGGGTGATCACGCCGCAGAAATAACCAGTTTTAATACAAAAAAGAATAATTTACGCGGTGAATTGGTTATAACAGGTGAGCATATAAAGAATAATAAAGATGTTCGTGAATTACTTGGGAAAAGCGGCATAAGGCCTGAAGCGTTGCCTCCGGAGGAAGATATTAAGAAGTTACAGCGCAGGCTAAAATCTGAAGGAAAAAAGATTGCTAAGGATGTAAAAAAGTTAAAGTAGGCCTTGTAGAAACACAGATTGAGATTAAATGAGGTGGGGATATGAAAGAGAAACTGTATTTGACGTCAAAGCAGGAGAAGGTGCTTAATTTTATTCGGAAGCGGATAGGGGAGAGGCTCCCTCCTACAATCCGGGAAATAGGAGAGGAGCTGGGATTTAAATCTACCGGGACAGTCAGGGATTATCTAAAGGCTTTAATGCAGAAAGGTTTGGTGAGGCGGATGAATAATAAATCTAGAGCCATAGAATTAACTGAACGCGCAAGTTTTAACAAGATTCCCATAATTGGTACGATTATGGCTGGTAAGCCGAATTTGGCTTATGAAGAAATTCAGGGTTATGTGGATGCCGATGATTTGTTTTTAGGCCGTTTAGGCCTTGATGATGTTTTTGCTTTAAGGGTTAAAGGCGACAGCATGATTGATGCCGGGATTCTGGATGGCGATATTGCCGTGATTAAGAAACGTCCGCATGCCGATAATAATGACATCGTTGCCGCGCTCTTGGATAATAATGAGGTTACTTTAAAGAGATTGCGTAATAAAGCCGGTAAGTTTCACCTGGAAGCCGCCAATAGTAATTATCCGCCAATTTTTGAAGAGTTTAAGGTTATCGGTAAGTTAATTACCGTAATTAGAAAATATTAAATTCAGGTGACGAAAATAAATATGAATCAAAATAGTTTTAGCCCTAAAGCCCGCTGGGATAGATTTGAGCCGGATAAAGCCGGCTTCAATCCGGATGTTTTAAATGAGCGCATTGAAGTTTTAGCGTATTTTAAGCATGCCAAGATTTTTCCCAAAAGTTTCACCTGGAAGAATAAAGAATATCCGATCCAGACTATTACCTATAACTGGCAAGAACGCCTGGGCCAGGCTTTAGTCAACTATTTTTCCGTGCTTTGCGCGGATCAAATGTACCAGATTTCATTTAATAATTCCACCTTCCGCTGGCAGATAGATAAAATAATTAATTAGTTTTAGTTGATAGCTCATAGCTAGATAGCTCATAGCTCATAGTTGATAGCAAAAGCCAGCAACTAAATTATGATCTACGACCTATGAGCTACGACCTATCAGCTACGACCTATCAGCTACGACCTATCAGCTACGACCTATCAGCTATGACCTATGAGCTATGACCTATGAGCTATGACCTAATTCTACACATCGACATGGATGCTTTTTTTGCTTCCATTGAGCAGGCAATCAATCCCCGGCTTAAAGATAAGCCTTTGATTGTTGGCTCGCGGGGCAATAAAATGCACACAGTAGTTTGCGCGGCCAGTTATGCGGCTAAGGCTTTGGGGATTCATTCCGGAATGTCTTCCCGGGAGGCTTATAGTATTTGCCCAAAATTGGAGTTTGTAGCAGCAGATCAGGCCAAATACATCTGGACTTCGGAGCAGATTTTTCAGCTGCTGGGAGAGTATGCTTTACCTTTAAATTACGCCTCAATTGATGAGTTTCAATTGGAGCTTGCCGGTTACCCGGATCCGTTAAATTTAGCCAAAAAAATCAAAGAGCAGATTTATGCAAACTTTAACATTACTGCTTCAGTAGGGATTGCCAAAAACTGGCTTTTGGCTAAGCTGGCTTCTAAGCTGGATAAGCCGGATGGCATTACTATAATTGATGATTCTAATTTTGAACAAGTTTTACGCCAAACTCCGCTGGATAAACTTTGTGGCATGGGTGGAAAAAATGGCGCCAGCTTTATAGCTAGCGGCCTTAAAAGTTGTTGGGACTTATACCTAAGCTTACCGGGATTTTTTAGCACAAGTGA
This sequence comes from Candidatus Omnitrophota bacterium, assembly GCA_043808425.1. GTDB lineage: Bacteria > Omnitrophota > Gorgyraeia > Gygaellales > Profunditerraquicolaceae > UBA6249. Next base: position 7,040 of record JAZDEW010000043.1, on the reverse strand, counting down.
TAATAATCCCGGTAAGTCTAGTGAATTACCTAAGTCGGTTAGTCATTCATATACTTTACCAATAGCGCAAATAAACCCCCAGGTTATCCAGGCTTGGATTCGGCTGTTATCAGAAATGGTAGTCACTAGGCTTAGGCAGCAAAATTTAGTTAGCGCCACTGTGCACCTTTGGTTAAATGGCCCGGAAATCGGCAATTTTGGAGCCCAGAAAACACACCAGCTAGCAACCAATGATGGTTATGAGGTCTATCAAAGAGCCCTTAAAATAATGCTAAAATCCGCATTAAAAAATCCCAGAATTCGGGCCATCGGGGTTACCTGCAGCGGCCTTTCTAAGGGCACCTATCAGCCTTTACTTAGCGAAGATATCCGCAGGGAGGGGCTTATAAAGGCTCTAGATCGCATAAATAATCGCTTTGGAGAGGGCTCAATCCATCCCGCAGTTATTATTCTAACCAGGTTAGAAACGGCCACTTTTAACCTGGTTAAATGATTGCGGTTCTAACCAGGTTAAACTTTTAAATAAGGGCAGAAAATCGGGGGAAGTTGGCGCATAAATCCTGCTGGAATTGTTAGGGATAAAATAAGCCGGTAAGTCTAAGTAAAGAAGAAACCGCTTTTCCACAGCCTAAAAATATTTATTAATAACGGTTTGCCTCCTATGGGTTTAGGATAACTTAGCTAATATAAACAAGTTAACATAAGATATATTATAGGAAATAGACCTATGGGGTAAAATGACTTGAAATTACTATAAAATGTCCAAACAAGTCCGCCTATTCGCGTTGAGTTTTTAGATTAGTTCTCTATTTAAAATTGTTTTTGATTATTCTCTTCTGGATTGGTAACGCGTCTATGCGGGAACTGATTACATATTGGCCGCCTTGGATTCTTATGGCGGATCCGGTGGTTATTCCTTTAGCCATTAGGTGATGTGCTTTTCTTAAAATCCGGCTAAAAGTTTGCTGGGATATATGCATGGATTTGGCGGCTTCTTTTTGGGTTAGGCCCTGGTAATCTGCCAGCCTTAAAGCCTCGAATTCATCCATCTTTAATTCCACCTCATCCGGCCGGCCTGGCCTGCCTCTGGGGCTAAATTGGCTAATCTTTGGGTCAACCTTGACTATTCTATACTTCCTTGGCCTTCCGCGCGCGCGCATTTATTTTCCCCGAACTTACCTACATTTAACGCCCTAGTTATATTGAGTACCTACTCATAACTATCATTAAAAACAAGTTTTGTCAAGCTCAATTTAATCCAAAAAATCCAGGTGGGTTCCTGATTAACGACTTAGAAGTTTTTTAAAGAGACTCCTTTTGTATTACCGCCGTAGACCCCGGAGGTCTACGGCGGTAATAGAACTTTTGACAGTATCTCTCCTCTCAAGTGGAGGTTTGGTGTGGTGGCGGGGAAGATTTTTATTTGAATAGTTGTTTTGAGAGAAGTTTGGCTTGCTTTAAAAAGAAATTCCGCCATTTTTCATGGCTTATTTCCACAAGCATCCGGGGTAAATCTTGAATATCTTCAGCTTTCATTAATTGCGCGCCTAATTGAATAGGGTCAATTTGAGAGTCAAATTTACTTCCCGCCATCTTAAATAAAGCCTCAAATTTAACTTTATCGTAATTATTCAATATTAAATATAAATCGATAAAATCTCTTGAACGAGGATTTTGAAATATCGTGAACGCTTTATTCACAGCGATATCCATTAAGCTGTCCACTAACATGCCATTTTTTTTAACGGGTTTTTCAATTTGCTCAAAAGGATAACAAGTAAATTCGGCCTTTAAGGCCTCATCTTTAGTGTGAATAAAGAAGAGATTGCGGTTAAAACTTTGCTGGAAGTCGATTTTCTTAATTCCTAATTTTTTTTTGTTTTCCTTTAAAAACGCGTTTATGGATAAAATTTCAAATTGTTTAAAACAAAAAAAGTCTAAATCTTCAGAATAGCGATGTTGAAGATAGTATTGGGATAGCGCTGTCCCGCCGCTAAGGTAAAATTGCTTACAAAGCTCTTTATTTTTAGAAAATAACAGAATGAATTTTTTCTGAAGGGAACTTAGGATTTCTTTGGCCATAATAGGAATTTAAGAAATCTCTTTCTTGCAGGGTCAAGGTGAAGTTTATGCCAAAGCTTTTTAAGAAGTGTTTTGTTTATTTTCTCTCCGTTTAAGCCAAAATTAATGGTTTGCTCCAGCTTCCAAATAGCGGCTTTTCGCGGATTAGTATTTAATTTTTTTAAATCTACGCTCCAATTATGCATTATTCACCTTAAATGTATTATACCATTGTTTAGGAGTTTTTCAATGAAAAGAAATTACGAATTCCAAGAATCAGGAAGAATCTAAAAGTAACTTGTCCTAATGCAGAAACATAATCCACTTAACACCTGTATCATTCTTTTCTCGCCTTACGAGTATCTTTAAGATTAAGGAGCAAAATGAAACTCAATACTAAGATAAGAGTTTATACTATATTGAAGTGGACGCTTTATGTTTTATCATTAGCCCCAGTCATTCAATACGCAATGACCTGTAAAGGAAACTTTAATATACTAATGGCTTTAGGCGAAATAGCACTTAATCCAGTTTTCTAGGTTGCTCTTATTCTACGATGGAGAATCTTAGAGAATAAGAATTTGATTTGTAAAGAAGGCGATAAGAAAACTAACCCGTAAATCTGCCCTACAATCAGCAATGCCTGAGAAACGCTTTATCGGTATAAAAGAATGCTCTCAATATTTAGATGTTCCTGTTGGCACGCTCTATCACTGGACACACCTAAGAAGAATCCCCTACCATAAGTTCGGAAAAAGCGTAAAATTTGACTTACAAGACTTAGAGATTTGGATCAAACGGAAGAAAGTAAAGCTTTTGTGGAAGATTGAGGTCTAAAGGATAGACCGACCAAATAATCCCCCTACCCTTATTTAACCATATTTACTCTTGCAAATTATCTATCAAACAAACGGTCGTTTGTTTAGTACACAGGAAACAAGTAGACCTAACAATGAATTCTTATAAATTTAAATAGGGTTAACTAATTTGTAGATGGGAGTATAAAGAGTAAACTCACCTTTTAATGCGGGACGGCCAAAATCCTCATCAACAGCAACAATATCTTTTATTCCTAAACTAGTAGCGGTTGCTATATGATAAGCATCAGCAGTCAGAAGATGGTAATCTTTTACCAATCTTTTTATTTCATCACCAATATCTACCGGGGATTCAACGATAAAAAAAGGAAATTTATCCAAATCCTTCTTCACTTTATCAATAATCGGAAAACTATCTGAAATAATCGTATAATCTTTTTTATAATATTGTGCAAAGGTTAAATCATCAACAATACCCCTTTTGGCTTTACTCTTATCGTATTCTTTATTCATTACAAAATGAAATAGCTCAATTAAAGTAAAAGCAGAAGTCCAACACAAAATATTTTTCTTATTCTTGATAGCAAAATCAATTTTATTTAGAAAATTAAAACAAGCTTTATTATATGGGATATGTGCAGATCTCTTGTAGCCGAGAATATTAGAGAAGTAGTTTACAAATAGGCTTGTATCAAAATACAGATTAAGGTCTTTATCCTGGAGTGGTCTTGCAAAATCAATAATGAAAGACGATGTATCTTCCACCATTACCATCATTTCTTACGAGTTGAGTTTCTGTGGTAGGATTAATTGAAATTATTCCTTTGCACTGAGAAAGCGGAGCTTCGCCTTTCTTCAATCGTTCCCTTGAAAGCTTTACCTTATACGATTGTGCTTTTTTAATTTGTGATAAATATTCTATTTTTGTCATTTTATACCTCTACTTTTAGATTAACACATAACTAACCCATTATCAAGGCTAAAACCCTAAACTAAGATAGCGTTTCCTTTATAAACAACAATAGCCCTAGTTAATACTAAGGCTAATTTACCATTTAATACTACTTTTTAATGAAATTTGCTTTACCCATAAGCAGAATCATTCTAACCTAGGTTTAGTCCCCCTGTCAACTACTATTTTAGCCCTGAACTCTTGTTTACCGCAATATCCACCTTACCGATATAACCCCAAAAACCTCTACAATCGCCTCAAAGTCCTTTGAATACCCTACTCTCTTAATTCTGTAACAGTTTCGTAATAGTTCAGCTCTACTTCATCCGGCCGGCCTGGCCTGCCTCTGGAGCTAAATTGGCTTTGAAAAAAGGCCATTTATCTATTTATAGATATCTTTTCTATAGCCAAGGTCAATTATATAGATTAGAAGCCGGCCTTTATAAACGGTATAGATTATTCTATAGCCGCCTACACGCAAAGAATAGTCTCCCGCGAGCTTGCCTTTCAGGCGTTTTCCTTGGTAGGGATTTGTTTTGAGGGTTTCAATAGCGACTATGAAACGTGAATACAGTTTTCTATCTATATTATAGATTTTTTCTAATTCTTTAGCTGCCAGGTGGGAAAATTCTATCCTATACATTTACCTTTTCGATCCTATCGCGTAGGCCTTTTAAGGAAATAGTTTTGCCTTCAGCAGTCTCTTTTTTTGCTTTTTTGATTCTTTTTACGGCCTCTTTGTCAGAAAGAATTTCTATTGTCTCCAGAAGGCTCTCGTAATCATCCGGCCCAATCATTACAGCTACAGGCCGCCCTCTTTTCATAATGATGTAACGGTCTAATTTAGTGTCGATTCCCCTTATCACTTCCGGTAACCCCGGGCGCAGTTTTTTTAATGTAATCGTGTTAACCATGTTTTCACCTCCATACAAAGTATACTCATTAGTGTATACTTTGTCAAGCAGATTAATTATTAATTCAATTTTCTTATTTAGGCAGAGGAATAATGCTTCGTATAACGGTCTACAACTTCTCTGATCATTTTCTGATATTTTGTATGTTGCTGTGATGCTTTTTTCTTAAAAAAATCAACGCTGGATTTTTTTAGAATCAGCGTGATTTTTACTGTTTCTTCAGGAAAAATTAGCTTTTCCGGTGGTGGCAAAAAATCCTTTCTCCCGCTCATTCTATCGAAAGACATTGTATCACCGCCGTAGACCTCCGGGGCCTACATTAAATGTCAATATAATTATATGTATGTTTATATTTTAATTTAACCCAAAACGCGGCTTTGGTGGAAAGCATGGCTACGCCTTTGTTCATTTGAAGCCTCCTTTTACTTCAATTGACGTAAAAAGAGGCCGAATCTAACTAAAAATATAACTTCTATTCCATAAAGTCTTGCCAAATCCTTAACTGCTCATCCATTGTTAACATTGTATAACCGCCGTAGACCTACGAGGACTACATTCGATGTAGACCTCGTAGGTCTCTAGCTTTGAGAAACAATGGGACCGTTTCTGATTTTGTTTTAACCGCCGTAGACCTACGAGGACTACATTCGATGTAGACCTCGTAGGTCTCTAACTTTGAGAAGCAGTGGGACCGTTTCTGATTTTGTTTTAACCGCCGTAGACCTACGAGGACTACATTCGATGTAGACCTCGTAGGTCTAATCTTTATTTTATGGTTTTTTGCTCTGAAACTGGATTTTGGCATGGAATATGCTATACTTTCCCCATGGAGTTTCGTCAGAAAGCAGAACTTCGGCATTTAATGGTCCCAGCCCTGGCTCAGTCCCTTAAGGTGCTGACCATGACTTCTCTGGATTTAAGGTCTCTGATTGAGGAGGAATTGCTTAATAATCCCTGCCTGGAAGAAGGCCCGCCCCCTCTTGCGCGTCACTCTCAGGGCCCCCCTCAAGAGGACTTAACGGATAAAATTAACGCCAAAGAGGTTTCTTTGCAGGAAGTGCTCTTAAGACAGCTGGGGATGTTCGTCAATACGGATGAAGAATTAAGAATCGGCCAGGAAATTATCGGCAATATTGATGAAAATGGCTATCTTAAAGCTAATTTAGCGGAATTGGCCATAATTCTGAACCAGTCCATTGAGGAAATTGCCAAGGTTTTAGGCCTTATTCAGCAATTTGAGCCATCTGGCGTAGGCTGCCGCAGTATCCCGGAATGCCTGGCCATCCAACTAAACAAAAATAATGCCGCTGACCCGCTGATGATTAAAATTGTAGAAAAACACCTGGGAGATATTGCCAAAAAGAATTATTCCTTGATTGCCAAGCATTTAAAAGAGCCATTGGATAAAATTGAGCCCCTGATTCAGAAGATCTTAAAGCTTGACCCTAAGCCCGGCCGTAATTATTCGATTCAAATTTCCCAGCGGATTATTCCGGATGTAGCGATTAAAGAAAAAGGCCAATCATTAGAGGTAGTTATTAATAACGAATATTATCCTGCCATTATTATCAGCAAGGTTTATAAGCAAATGCTTAAAAAAAGCAATCTTGATCCGGCTGCCCGGAAATTTATTGAGAATAAAATGCGCGCGGCGGCGGAATTACTGCGGGCAGTAGGAAAAAGAACCACTACTTTAAGAAGGGTGGCTGAAAAACTGGTAGAGATTCAGCGGGACGCGATTAAGGAGGATTTATCTTTTCTTAAGCCTTTGACCTTTGCGGATCTGGCCAAACAGCTGGATATTCATGAAACCACGGTTTGCCGCACGATAATGAATAAATATATCGATACCCCTTGCGGGATAGTTGCCCTCAAGGATCTTTTTACGACTAAAATTAATGATGGCAGTGGCCAGGCAGTATCCGTAAACTACATCAAGAAATCAGTTAAGGAGCTGATTGAGCAGGAGGATAAAAAGCATCCTTTAAGCGATCAGGATGTCACTCAGTTGCTTTTAACTAAGTTTAATCTTAAAGCTGCCCGCCGCACGGTGGCTAAGTATCGAGAAGAGTTTAAAATCCCCTCAACTGTACTCGTGGTTCAATTTTAGCTCCATTTTATCCTCCTTTTCCTACGTTATTAATATGTTTTTCTGATACTAATAGACGTAAGAAAAGGAAAAATCTAACTAAGTATTTAGAATTCCCCACCCCGGTTTTTTGTGCCCATGCTGCATGGATTATCGTCTCTTAATAAGTAACTTGTGCTCCGTCCACCGGCAGAGTTCTTGATAAG